>PLIX01000131.1 GCA_003140135.1 Gammaproteobacteria bacterium | reverse complement strand
GCACGGCAAGCTCCGAGCAGGTACGCCAGCCGATCTTCAAGGGGAGCCTGGAGCAATGGCGATGCTTCGAGCCGTGGCTCGGACCTCTGAAGGATGCTCTGGGGGATCTGGGGAAGAGCTGACATGTGCGCTCTGCCCCACCCGCAGCGACCCCTGCTCGACCGCCCGCGCAAGAAGCGTCGGTGTGAGAGTATTCGCAAAGTGACCTTGGTGGGGTGCAACGCGAGGCGCATATGGCGGATCGCCCGAATCTTCTAATCCTCATGGCCGACCAGCTGACAGCCCGGGTGCTGCGTGCGTACGGTGGCGCGATCGCGCGCACGCCGCATATCGATGCGCTCGCGGATGCGGGTGTTGTGTTCGAATCCTTCTACTGCAACAGTCCGCTGTGCGCGCCATCGCGCTTCTCGTTCCTGGCCGGCCAGCTGCCCTCGAAAATCGGCGCCTACGACAACGCGGCCGAATTTCCAGCCCAGGTGCCCACCTTCGCCCATTACCTGCGGCGCGCGGGCTATCAGACTGCCCTTGCCGGCAAGATGCACTTCTGCGGGCCCGATCAGCTGCATGGATTTGAGGAGCGCCTGACCACCGACATTTATCCGAGCGACTTCGGCTGGACGCCCGACTGGAGCGCCTTCGAGCAGCGTCCCAGCTGGTACCACAGCATGGATTCGGTCCTGCAGGCGGGCGCCTGCACGCGCACGAATCAGATCGATTTCGACGACGAGGTCGTGGTCGCCGCACGCCAGAAGCTATTTGACCTCGCGCGCAGCCGCGACCGCCGAGCGTTCTGTCTCGTCGTGTCGATGACCCACCCGCACGATCCGTACGTCATCCCCCAGGCCTATTGGAGCCGCTATCGGGATGAGGAGATCGACCTGCCCCGCGTCCCCGATCTTGCAGGTCGCGAGGATCCGCATTCGCGCCGGCTGCGCCACGTCATTGGCCTTGGCCTTGCGACGCCGACGGAGTCGCAGGTGCGTGCGGCGCGGCGCGCGTACTACGGCGCCGTCTCCTACATCGATGATCAGATCGGCTCGCTCGTCGCCACTCTTAAGGAGGTCGCGCTCGATGCCAACACCGTCACCGTGGTCCTGGCCGACCACGGCGATATGCTTGGAGAGCGCGGCCTTTGGTACAAGATGAATTTCTTCGAGCCCGCCGCACGCATCCCGCTCATCGTGCACTCGCCGGGACGATTTGCGGCGCGGCGCGTGGCGGCGCCGGCATCGCTCCTCGATCTCCTGCCGACATTTGCGACTCTTGCCTACAATGGCGCTGCCCCCGCGTACGCAGCGCCCATCGACGGCACGAGCCTGCTGCCGGCACTCGAGGGCAGCGGCACGCCATCCGGGGAAGTCATCGGCGAGTACCTCGCGGAGGGCGCCATCGCACCGGTCGTCATGATCCGCCGCGGCCGCTACAAATTTGTGCACTCCCCGGTCGATCCCGACCAGCTCTTTGACGTAAGCGCCGATCCTGATGAGCGCGTGAACCTTGCAGCGCAGGGCCAGCGCGCCACACTGGTGGCCGATTTTCGCTCCGAAGTGGCGCGCCGCTGGAAGATGTCCGAGCTGCACGAGGCCGTGCTCGCCAGTCAGCGTCGCCGCCACTTCGTGTACGCAGCGCTGCGCGAGGGCCGCTTTACGCCCTGGGACTTTCAGCCGCTGCGCGACGCGAGCCGCCTGTATATCCGCAACGACCAGCCGCTCGAATACCAGGAAGATCTCGCACGCTTTCCGCGGTTGGCTTGAAGCGGCCGCCGGCGCCCATCCTAGTAGACTATGTCGTCGGCACAGGCGCGCGCCACCCATGAGAGGCAAACTGCAATTAGTGTCAGCCCAACTCGAAGCGCTCGGGCGCTCACGATGGAACGCCTAAAGGCCGCAGGCTACGTCGAACCAAAATCACCGGCGACCAGATAGAAATTGCCCTGGTTGGTTTCCTTTTCCATCCGATAGTGTCGCAAGCTTAACGCCTCGCGCGTGGCGCAATCGGGAGAGACTCCATGTACATCGTTCGGAAAGTCGCACCGGTGATGAGAATCCGCGGCCATCGCGTCCTCGCGGCAGCTGCCATCGGCATCGTCTGGCTGAGCTTTGCCTGCATCCCCGCGGTGGCGGCGGATGCCGGAAAATCGCCGCCCGTCAAGATCGCGGTATTCGATTTCGAGCTCGACGATGTCAGCCCCGCGGCGTCAGTGCCGGGCGGGAGTACGAGCAGTGCCGCCGTGATGGAGAAGGTCACGAGCGCGGCACGCCGGATACTGGTGCAATCGGGACGTTATAGCCTCATCGATGTGAGTAAAGCCGATGCAAAGCCCGTGACTGAGAAGCTGTTACGCAATTGCAACGGCTGCGAGGCCGGCATCGCATTGCAGCTCGGCGCCGATGAGTCCCTGCTGGGAGTGGTGAGAAAAGCCAGCATGACTGACTACTACGTGCTGATCCAAATCAGCGACGCGCGCACAGGCAAGGTTCTCACCCAAGAGGCGGCGAATTTCGCCGGCGGCGACGATGGCTGGGCAAGCGTCGTCGTATCGTTGATCAGGCACCAAGTGTTGGCGGTGCAAAACTAGCCGTGCTCGATCAATATGGGCGTCAGGCGCCCTCTTCCGCCGCAATGAGTGCCGCGCCCTTCTCGGCGACCATGATGGTCGGCGCATTGGTGTTACCGGAAGTGACCGTGGGGAAGATGGAGGCGTCGATGACTCGCAGGCCTTCGACGCCGTAGACGCGCAGCGACGCATCAACGACCGCGCTCGCCGGATCGGGCCCCATGCGGCAGGTGCTCACGGGGTGGAACACGGTGCCCGCGCGCGCGCGAAAATCCTGCAGAAGCTGTGCATCCGACTGCTGGGCGCTTCCGGGCAGCAGCTCCGATTCAATGTAGTGCGAGAGCGGCGCCGTCGCGGCAATGGATCGCAACAGGCGCGCGCCCGCGATGACATCCGCCACGTCCTCCGCGGTTGCGAGCGAGTTCGGCTGAACGGCGGGAGCATCGAAGGGGTTCGCCGAGCGGATCTCAATGTGGCCGCGGCTCGTGGGCCGGCAGGCATTGAAGGATAGAAGAAAGGCGGAGAACGGATCCGGNNGAGGGATCGCTTTTGATGAAGCCGCCTCCCTGGTTGACGCTCATGGCAAGCGGCCCGCGCCGGGTTGCAAGAAAGCGCAGTGCCACCTTGAGCTTGCCGGAGAGCGGCCGGAACACATCGTTGAGCGTGGGCACCTTCGAGCGGTAGAAATACGACACCGCCAGATGATCCTGAAGGTTGCGTCCCACGGCAGGGCTTGCCGCGACGACCGCAATGCCGTGGCGCGCGAGGAGTGCGGCGTCGCCGACGCCTGAGAGCTGCAGCAGCTGCGGCGAATTGATGGCGCCGCCGCAGAGAATCACGCCCTTGGCGGCCGTGGCCGCAAGCGTGCGCTCGGCGTGGCGATAGGAGACACCCACCGCGTGGTGCTTATCGAAGAGGATGCGCAGGGCCTGCGCGTGGAGGAGCAAGGTGAGGTTCGAGCGGTGCAGCGCCGAATGCAGGTAGGCCCGGGCGGTCGACTCGCGCCGGCCGCTCCGGGTCATGATCTGGTAAATGCCGACACCCTCACCCTGTGGACCGTTGAAATCCTGAGTCGCAAACCCCAGCGCACGGCAGCTGTCGATGAAGTTCTGGCACAGCGGATGGACGTCCGCTGAGACGTCGCTGATGTGGAGGAGCGGACCGTCGCGCGATGCCGCGGCCGGGGGAGCCGCGCGCTCCTCGAAGCGCTCAAAGTACGGCAGCACGTCACTGAAGCCCCACCCGGGATTGCCGAGCGCGCGCCACTCATCGAAGTCGCCCGGCAGCCCGCGGTAATAGACGAGCGCGTTGATGGATCCGGAGCCGCCGAGCACTTTGCCGCGCGGCCAGAATAACCGGCGCGCCGCGAGCCCGGGATCAGGCTCGGCCTCGAACATCCAGTTGACTCGTGGATCGTTGAACGTGCGTCCATAGCCGATCGGCACCTGGATCCAGAAGCGCCGATCCGATCCTCCCGCTTCAAGAAGCAGCACCTTGTGCCGGCCGCTCGCGGAGAGCCGGTTCGCTACCACGCATCCGGCCGTACCTGCTCCGACGACGATGTAATCGAAAACCATAGTTCTTCCGGACCCTTCCCGCTACGCCACGCGAGCGAACTGCCATGCGCGGCGTCGCGCCGCCTACCCGGCCGGACGCCCGAGCATCTCCAGCTGCAGCCTCGCATCGGTATACGGGTAATCCTTGATGAAGGCCTCGTCCAGCTCCACGCCCAAGCCCGGCTCCGTCGGCGGAATGACGAAGCCGTCCTGCCACTGAATCGGTTTCTTCAATACATCGGCGTGAAAGCCGTCCCAGCGCTCGATGCCTTCCAGGATGAGGAAGTTCGGGCTGCAGGTGGCGAGCTGGATGTTGGCCGCGCCCACCACCGGGCCGCAGTAGAGATGCGGGGCAATCTGCACGTGATGCACTTCCGCCATGCCCGCAATCTTCTTCGCCTCGAGGAGGCCGCCGACGCGCCCGAGGTTCATCTGCAGGATCGCCGCGGCGCCTGCGTCGAGCAGGCGCGCAAAATCGTACTTGGTCGTGAGCCGCTCGCCGGTCGCAATCGGAATGCTGGTGGCGCGCGCCACCTTCGCCATTTCCTCGGGAGCATCCGGTGGCACCGGTTCCTCGAACCACAGCGGATCGTAGGGCTCAAGGCGCCTCGCGAGCCGGATCGCGCCCGCCGCCGTCATCTGGCCGTGCGTCCCGAATAGCAGATCCGCCTGGATCCCGACGGCCGCGCGCAGCTGGCGCATGAATCGCTCGCAGCGTTCGAGGTCGGCAAGCCCAAGCTGGCGGCCGTCGAAGGCGCTGTACGGGCCGGCCGGATCAAATTTGAGCGCGGTGAAGCCCTGCGCCAGGTATTCAACCGCGCGCTCCGCCGCAAGGTCAGGATCCATATAGACGTCGGAGCGATCGCCCGCCCGCGCGTACAAATAAGTATAAGAGCGCAGCCGCTCATGGACGCGGCCGCCGAGGAGCTTGTAGACGGGCTGCCCCGCCTCCTTGCCGATGATGTCCCAGCAGGCCATCTCGAGCGCGCTCAAGACGCCCATCAGCGTCAGGTCCGGATGCTGGGTGAAGCCGGCCGAATAGACCCGCCGCCACATCGACTCGATGTCATGCGGGTCCTGGTCTTTGAGGTAGCGCTCGAAGACATCCGTGAGCATGCGCGCGACGAGATGCGGGTCAAAAGGCACGCAGTACGCCTCCCCTACCCCCTCCACGTGGCCGTCCGTGATGAGCTTGACGAACACGAAGTAGCGACTGCCGTTGTGCGGCGGTGGATTGCCGACGACGAAGGTCTTGATGTCCGAAAGTTTCATGAAGGCACCATGCGCGCGATGTCAAATAGGCGTTTTCGGATTCTTCGCGAACCTTGGAGCGCTTCTCCGCGCTATGGCGCGGGGCGCGGTGGCTCGCCGCCTCGGGAGCGACCGCGCATCAAGGTCAGCGCGAAGAGCGCCGAGGCCAGCATCAGGAACAGGCTCACGGCGTCCAAGACCGGCGTCGCCCCTTCGCGCATGCGTCCGTACATCATGACGGTGAGCGGCGGATCGGCGCCGACCAGCATCAAGGTGGTGTTGAAGTTCTCGAACGACATCAGGAAAGAGATGGCCGCCGAGCCGATGAGCGCTGGGCGCAGATAGGGAAAGGTGATGGTGCGCAGAACCGCGGCGTGGGAGGCGCCGAGGTTGAGCGCCGCCTCCTCAAGAGTGCGATCGAAGCGCTGCAGGCGCGCGCTGATCATGAGCGTGCTGATGGTCGCGATGTAGGAGAACTGGCCGAGGACCACAAGCGGCAGGCCGGGCCTGAGGAAATCAACATCGACATCGAAGAGCGCCAGCAGCAGATCGGCGATCCGGCTCGACAACGACAGGATGGAGATGCCGAGGATGACGCCGGGAATGACGAGCGGTGCGAGCATCAGCACCGACAACGCCTCCTTGCCGAGAAAGCGGTAACGCTCCATGAGAAAGGCATTGGCCGTGCCCACAGCCACCGACAGTGCCGTCACCCAGCTTGCGACCACCACGCTGGTCCAGATGCTGCCGAGCAATGCCGCATCATGAAAGAGTCCGACGCGGCCCGAGGCCGCATTGCCCGTGAACCAGTCGAGCGTAAAGCCGCGCCACGGCGGCGCCGGATAAGGCGCGTCATTGAAGGCGAAGACCGCGACGACGGCGAGCGGCAGGAATAAAAAGATCAGAAAGGCCGCGACATACGCGCCGGTCGCGGTGCGCAGCCAGACAGAACGGGGCAGCGAGGCGATCATGAGCGGCGCATGACGTCGACGAACCGCTGGCCGCTTAAGCGCAGGCCGAGCGCAACCATGGCGGTCGACAGCGCCAGCAGCAAAAAGCCGAACGCGGCGCCCTGCTCCCAGTTGAAGCGCACGATGAACTGCGTATAGATGAGCTCGGTGAACCACTGCGAGTTCTTGCCGCCGAGGAGATTCGGCGTCAGATAATTGCCGAGCGTGAGCATGAAGACGACGATGCAGCCTGCGGTGATCCCCGGCGCGGCATGCGGAATGACGATGTCGCGCAGAATTGCCAAGCCGTTGGCGCCCAGATCGTAGGCCGCTTCGATGAGGGAGTTGTCGAGGCTTTCGAGGCTGCTCACGAGGGGCACGACCATGAAGAGGAGCGAGGTGTATACGAGCCCCGTCAAGATGGTGGCATCGTGATACAGCAGCTCCACCGGCACGGCGGTGATGCCGAGCTTGACGAGCAGCGCCGGCAGCACGCCCGATTCGCGCAACAGGATGAGCCAGCCCAACGTGCGCACGGTCTCGCTCACCCAGAACGGGATGAGGCATACGATGAAGAGGAACGCGCTCGTCCTGCCCTGC
>PLIX01000282.1 GCA_003140135.1 Gammaproteobacteria bacterium | reverse complement strand
GAGCTCGTCGTGCTCGATGTGATGCTGCCGCATATGGACGGTTTCACGCTGTGCCGCACGCTGCGCGCAGAGGGCAACAACACTCCAGTCCTGTTTCTCACGGCGCGCGGTGATCCTCAGGATCGCGTGCTGGGTCTCGAGGCGGGCGGCGACGACTATCTGGCCAAGCCCTTTCATCTGGACGAGTTTCTTTTAAGAGTGCGGGCCATCCTGCGCCGCTGGGAATGGTATCGGAAGGCCTCCGCGACGCCGCAAAGCGCGGTGCTGCGCTTCGGCGGCAACGAGGTCGACTTCCGCGCGTTTCGCGCGCGCTCGTGGAACGGAGCTGCACAGGAGCTCACCGAAAAGGAGGCCATGATCCTCAAAGTATTGGCCGAGCGGCCCGGAGATATCGTCTCGCGCGAGGATTTGCTCGAGCGTGTTTGGGGGTACGACGTCTTTCCCTCGACGCGCACCGTCGACAATTTCATCCTGCGCCTGAGGAAGCGCTTCGAGCGCGATCCGGCGAATCCTCGCCATTTCCTCACCGTCTGGGGCGTCGGCTATCGGTTTCTGATCGAGGGCGGAACATGACGCACGCAAGCGCGCTGCGCATCGGTACCCGCGCCTCTGCGCTCGCACTGTGGCAGGCGCGCCATGTGGCGGCGTTGATTGCCCGGCAGAGTGATGCGCCGCGGGTGGAACTCGTGCACATCAGCACCGAAGGGGATGAGCGCAATGACGTGCCGCTGTGGACTGTGGGCGGCAGGGCGTTCTTCACGAAGGAAATTGATCGCGCGCTCCTCGCGCGCGAAATCGACGTCGCGGTGCACTCTCTCAAGGACCTCGCAACCCTGCTCGAACCCGGCACCGAGCTTGCGGCCGTACTGGCGCGCGAGGATCCGCGCGACGCGCTCGTCAGTCGCGGCGGTGAACTGCTGCATGAATTGCCGCCGGATGCGCGTGTCGGAACCAGCAGTCTGCGTCGCCGGGCGTTTCTCGCGCACGCGCGTACGGACGTTGTCGTGCTCGAATTGCGCGGCAATGTCCCGACGCGTATCGAGCGGCTGCAATCCGGTGCCTACGACGCGGTCATTCTCGCAACCGCTGGCTTGAAGCGGCTCGGACTTGAGGGACAGATCACCTGCCACCTCCCCGTGAACGAGTTTCCGCCGGCCGTCTCGCAGGGCGCCATAGGTGTGTGTGTGCGCGCGGATGACCAGCACGCGCAGCGCTGGGTGGCCGCACTGGATGACCCCGACGCGAGGCTGACGACCACGGCGGAGCGTGCCCTCCTCGCCAGTGTCGAAGCCGGCTGTCAGGTGCCTCTGGGAGCGCTTGCAACGCTCGTCGCCGAGGATCTGCATTTGTACGTGGCCGTATGCGCGCTCGACGGTTCATCGATGCTGACGGTCGAGGGCGCCGTTCCTGCGCTGCCGACGAATGCCGCGCGCTTAGGGGAGCGCCTGGCGCATGAGCTTCTGGCGAAGGGCGCGCGGCGCCTCATCGCCGCAGTGCGTGCGGGCGGCAGCGCGGTGGCTGCGCCGTGACGGCTCCCGGTTTAGCCGCGGCCGTTGTCGTCACGCGCGCGGAATCGCACGATGGCCCGTTGAGCTCGCAGTTGCGCAGTCTCGGACTCAACGTGCTCCTATGGCCGGCCGTGCGCACCGTGCCCGCGGCCGGGAATTCTCTCGAGCAGGCGCTTGCGCACATCGAGGATTTTGATTGGATCGTGTTTGCCAGCCGGAACGCCGTCACGGCCGTCATCCGCTGGCTGCCGCACTTACCCGAGGGCGTGCGCGTCGCTGCGATCGGACGCGCCACCGCGCAGGTGCTGCGCAGCCGGGGCTTTTCCGTGGATCTTCTGCCCAATGAAGCCAGCGCGGCCGCGCTCGTCGACGCCTTTGCCGCGCAGGGCTGCGCCGGCGCAAGAATCCTCTATCCGGCAAGCTCGCGTGCGCTGCCCACGATTACGCAGGGTCTGACGCAGCTCGGCGCCGAGGTGCGTCAGGTCGAGGCCTATCGCACCGAGGCGGCTGTCCTCGACGCCGACGATTGCCGCGCCTGGATCGACCGCGAGGTGATCGGCGCGGTGACCTTTGCAAGTCCGTCGGCAGTCATTGAGCTTGAGCGCGCGCTCGGGCCGCCCCACTTCACGCGGCTGCTCGCACAGGCCGCAGTCGTCGCCATCGGGCCGACGACTGCGCGTGCGCTCGCCGATCGCGGCCGGACCGCCGTGCTCGCAGAATCCGCCACTCTGTCCGGACTTGCCAATACGACTCTACGTTTGCTGCAAACGAGGCCATAGCAATGGGATACCCCCTGCATAGACCGCGGCGCCTGCGCCAGTCGGAAATTTGGCGGCGCATGGTGCGCGAGACACGCCTGACGGGTGACGCGCTCATCTATCCGCTCTTTATCGTGCCCGGACGCGGTGTGCGTCGAGCCGTGGTCAGCATGCCGGGGATCTGCCAGCTCTCGGTCGATGAGGCGGTGAAGGAGGCCAAGATGGCGGTGGAGGCAGGCGTGCTCGCGCTCATCCTGTTTGCGGCGCCGACTGAAAAGGATGCCCAGGCGAGTGCGGCGCTCGATCCCAAGGGCCTCGTGCCCGAAGCGATTGCTGCGATCAAACACGCCTATCCCAAGCTTCTGGTCTGGGCCGACGTATGCCTGTGCGGGGCGACGGATCACGGGCACTGCGGGCACGTGCTTCCCACGGGCGAGATCGACAACGACTCCTCCGTCGAGACTCTTGCCAAGGTCGCGCTCAACTACGCGCGCGCCGGCGCCGATGCCGTTGCGCCCTCTGACATGATGGACGGTCGCGTGCTCGCGATCCGGAAACTGCTCGACGGCGCGGGTTACCTGAACACGCCCATTGTCTCGTATGCCGCGAAGTACGCCTCCGCCTACTACGGGCCTTTTCGAGAGGCGGCGCAGTCCGCGCCGGCATTCGGCGACCGGCGCGCGTATCAGATGGACCCTGCGAATGGCCGCGAAGCGCTGCGCGAAGTTTTGCTCGATATCGAAGAAGGTGCGGATCTGGTCATGGTGAAACCGGCGGGTCCGTATCTCGATGTCATCGCGCGGGTGCGCGCCGCCGTCACCGTGCCGGTGGTGGCGTATCACGTGTCGGGGGAATATAGCCTCATCAAGGCAGCGGCCGAACGAGGCTGGATCGACGAGCGTGCCGCGGTCTTCGAGAGTCTGACCGGCATCCTGCGCGCCGGCGCCGACCTCATCATGACCTATTACGCGCCCGATGTTTGCCGCTGGCTTGCCGAATGAGTGTCTTTCTTGATGCGTGCCGCGTTAGGCCGACGGCCTATACGCCCATCTGGATCATGCGTCAGGCAGGCCGCTACCTGCCCGAATACCGCAAGCTGCGCGCCCAGGTCGACTTCGTCAAGCTGACGCGCACTCCTGAGCTTGCCGCGGAAGCGACGCTGCAGCCGCTGCGGCGCTACGAACTCGATGCCGGAATCCTGTTCAGCGACATCATGACGCCGCTGCAGGGCATGGGCATCGAGCTTGAGTTTGAGCCCGGCCCGATCGTGCGTGACCCGATCCGCACCGATGAGCAGATCGACGCATTGCCGCCGCTCGTGCCGGAGCGCGACGTGCCCTTCGTGCTCGAAGCGGTGCGCCTCGTGCGCGCCAACGCGCCGCGCATGACTCCACTCATCGGCTTTGCCGGCGCCCCTTTCACGCTCTTCTGCTATCTCGTCTGCGGCAGGCCGTCGAAGGAGTTTGCGGCAGCGCGCGCGTTTTTGTATTCGCACCCCGCATCCGCCGTACGCTTGCTTACGCATCTTGCCGACGCCATGGCCGCGTATCTGCGCGCCCAGGCGCACTCCGGCGCACAGGCGCTCATGTTGTTTGAATCCTGGGGGGGCCTTCTAGCCCTCAAGGAGTATCGGCGCTTCGCACTGCCGGCGGTGCAGCGCACGGTGGCGGCCTTGCGCGATCTTGAGGTTCCAATCATTTACTACGCCAATCAGGGTTCGGCACTGATGCAGGCCGTGGCCGAGCTTGATGTCGATGTGGTCGGCGTGGACTGGAGAACTTCCCTGGCCGCGAATCGCCAAATTTTGGGTGCGTCGAAGGCCATACAGGGGAATCTTGATCCGGCGGCGCTCTTTGCATCGCCAGCGGAGCTTCGTGTCCAGGCTGATGCTGTGCTCGCGGATGCGGGGAGAGCTCCGGGCCACATTTTCAATCTCGGGCACGGCATCTGGCCGGATACCGATCCAGATGCCGTGGCGCGGCTCATCGATCACGTCCATGAGCGCACCGCCCGTGACTGACCGGGATCTTGCGAGCGCCGCCGCTACTTATTTCCGGGATCTGCAGGGGCGCATCTGCAGCGCCTTCGAGGCGCTGGAGGAGAGCGGCACATTTACGCACCGTGCCTGGAGCAGGCCCGAGGGACATCGCCTGCATGGCGGAGGCGAGACGCGGCTGATGCGCGGCCGTGTGTTCGAGAAAGTGGGCGTGAACGTGAGCCACGTCTGGGGCAATCTGCAACCACAATTCAAGACGCAGATTCCCGGGGCTGAGGAATCGCACGGGAAATTTCAGGCCTGCGGCATCTCACTGGTCGCTCACATGCATAACCCGCACGTGCCGGCCGTGCACATGAATCTGCGCTACTTGAGCACGAGCCGCGCCTGGTTCGGAGGCGGCTCTGATCTCACTCCGACCTTCCCCGACGCCGAGGACACTGCAGCGTTCCACGATGCCCTGCGCGGCGCCTGCGATAGCTACCGCGCCGACGCCTATCGCGAATTCAAGGAGGCTTGCGATAAATATTTCTATCTGCCGCACCGGCAGGAGCCGCGCGGAGTCGGCGGAATCTTTTTCGATCAGCTGGCAAGCTCCGACCCGAGCGCGGATTTCGCGTTTGTACGGGCCGTGGGTGAGGCATTCCTTGGCGTGTATCCCCAGATCGTCGCGCGCCGCAAGGACACGCCATTTGACGCGGCCGCTCGCGAACAGCTCCTCGTCAAGCGCGGCCGTTATGTCGAGTTCAACCTGGTGTATGACCGGGGCACGCAGTTCGGATTTGGCACCGACGCGGATCCTGAGGCGTACCTCATGAGCCTGCCGCCGCTCGTCAGGTGGTAGAGCGCGAAGTGCGCGGCATTGCGAATTCTCCATTTGCGCGAGGCATCCCCTGCCGCGTCATGCACAAAGTCCGTGCGTGCGGGCACGAGTGCGCTCCACGACGGATCACTCGCAAACCGTGCGCAGCGCTGCAGTTCCGCAGCATGCAGCCCTAGGTCATTGAAGCGCCTCGGAATAAGGTTCCGCAGCAGGCGCTGGCATACTGGTTGCATTAACGAAGTCGTGGACGTCGCCTCATCGTCCACGAGTGTCCACCTACCAAGGTAGACCCCGCACGCCGCCGGTTCGATGCCCGTGACCCCCTCTCGAGCGCGATTCCGGCGGCGTCTTTTTTCCGACGAACCTTAGCCGGCATTTTCCCAGCTGTGGCCGCCAGGCCCTGGATCTTCGGGCGCGGGCACGTATGGCTCGCGGGCGTTGCTAGAATTCGCGTGTGGAGAGCCCCTACACGCGCCTGACTTCCGCGCTCATCGAGTGGCATGGGCGGCGCGGCCGCCACGATCTGCCCTGGCAGAACGAGCGCACGCCGTATCGAGTGTGGATCTCGGAAGTCATGCTGCAGCAGACGCAGGTGGTCACGGTCATTCCCTACTACGAGCGTTTCATCACACGCTTTCCGGATGTCGCGACTCTCGCCGAGGCTCCAATCGACGCTGTCCTGCATTTATGGACGGGTCTTGGCTACTACGCCCGGGCACGCAACCTGCACCGCGCAGCGCAGCGCATCTGCGCTGAATATGGCGGCGAATTTCCCGTGAGCTTTGCCGCGCTTGTGTCGCTGCCGGGCATTGGCCGCTCCACGGCCGGGGCTATCCTCGCGCTCAGCCGCGGCGAACCCATCCCTATTCTCGACGGCAACGTCAAGCGCGTGCTCACGCGGTTCTTTGGAGTGACCGGCCCTCCCACCGACGCCGCAGCCAATAAGCGTCTGTGGCAACTGGCCGAACGCTGCACGCCGCAAGAGGATGTTGCGGTGTATACCCAGGCGATCATGGACCTGGGAGCGACGGTGTGCGTGCGCAGGAAACCGCTGTGCGATTTCTGTCCGTTGGGCGAAGGATGTGTGGCGCGCCGCACCGGACGCCAGCATGAGATTCCGGCGCCGCGACCCATGCGTGCTCGCCGGAGCCGACAAGTATTCATGCTCGTCGCCGTGCGCGAAGACCGTGCAGTGCTGCTCGAGCGCCGGCCGGACAGTGGCGTCTGGGGGGGATTGTGGTGCCTGCCCGAGTTCGACACTCTCTCCGCGGCGAGGATTTTTGCCGATCAATCGCTGCAGCGTACGAACGAAGAGCCTCAGGCACTCGAAATGGTGCAGCACAGCTTCACTCATTTCGACCTCATCATTTCGCCTTTGTTGACGCGCTGCAGCGGTCCCGCGGCCGTCATGGATGAGAACCAGAGCCTCTGGTATAACACGCATGAGCCTGCGCGCATCGGCATGCCAGCACCGATCAAGACCCTGCTCGATCGTCTGGCAGATCCCACGCTGTTCGATGCACCCGCGACCGGCCGACTGGAGAGTTGAGCGTGTCCCGTCTCGTGCAATGTGTGCTCTTGAAGCGTGAAGCGCCCGGGCTCGACCGGGCGCCTTATCCCGGCGAGCTCGGCCAGAGAATCTACGAGCAAGTTTCCAAGGAAGCCTGGAGCCGCTGGATTACTCATCAAACCATGCTCATGAACGAATACCGGTTGACGCCGGTCGAACCTAAGGCGCGCAAATTCCTGGAGGCGGAGATGGAGAAGTTTTTCTTCGGTCCAGGCTCCAAAGCGCCGGAGGGTTTCAAGCCTCCGGCAAGCTGAAAGCGTCATGTGTCATCCGTTCGGCAGGTTGCTGCGTTAGGATTCCCAGGCACAACAGAGAGGTGCGTCATGCATGCGCACGCGGAGAGTATCGCAACGCCCGACAGCGGCGCACAGCCGCCGCCCTATCAGAAGCCACTGCGGACCTGGGCCAGCCGCGGCACCGGCGCCACCTGCAATTTATGCAACGCGCGGATCCATCCGACTGATATTGAGTACCAGGTCGAGCTTGCGCCGGACGGGGTGACGCGCATGATCCATATGCATTTCGCCTGCCATCAACGCTGGGCTGCCGAAGGCCGGCGCCGCAGAGGATGAGTCGCGAGACGGAGCGACGCCACCGGTCGGTGATGCGCGGATGGGTGCCGCAATCGAGCAACACGACGTTGCGAGCCGCCAGCGACTTGCGTAATCCCGTGGAGCAGGAGCGCCAGCGAAAGTGAAGGATAGATCTCAGGCCATCTCGGTCACGCGAGCGGCGGCGTGCGAATATCCGGGCTCGCGAGCACTATTCGATTTTGTGCCCCAGCGCAACGTGCAAAGCTTCTGCAAATGACTGGGAAATGGGTCTATCCGTCTGCGCGATATCATGTTGAGATGGCATCGACAGAAACACCAGCCGCTCCTGTTCGTGCGCAAAGTTACTACGGACTTTACGACGTCAACGGGCAGCGTGTGAGAGCGGGTGCGTGGCCATCGTGGTGGATGGCGCGATCGGGAAGCCAATGCAACCCGAAACACCCAGCGTCGCGCCGAGGTATCGGTGTCCACGGGAACCAGCTTTCGTCCCCGCGGGTTCCGCCGAGCCGAGCATCCCGCTCGCGCAAGGCACGGATAGAACCCGTGAGGACGATGGCATGAATACCGGCAAACGATGACGCTGTCCTGCCACAGCTCGCTCTTGCGACTGACGGCGCACTCGGCAGCTCGTTTGGGAATCGCGGCCACCACGAGCAGTAGCGTGGTGCTAACACAACGTGGCGCGCGCCCTAGGAATCAATGCGTTAATCGAGCCGTTGCTTGACGCCTTGCGCGCCAGCCGGGTCTAATAGCGGCCTTCCCCTTCGACGGCCAGGTAGCTCAGTTGGTAGAGCAGCGGACTGAAAATCCGCGTGTCGGTGGTTCAATTCCACCCCTGGCCATATCAAATTTTTTATTTCCCAAATACTTGCAGTCAGGCTGTGCCGCAGAAATCCGCTGGTTGTGCCGTATTTGTGCCGTGACTTTCCATGTTGCCGGCATAGACCATCAGATGCTCTGCGGCGAGGTGCGCGTAACGGCGCACCATCTTCTCGGTCTCCCACCCGGCGAGCTCCTGTAACGCGAAGAGCGGCGTGCCGCTCTGCACATGCCAGCTGGCCCACGTGTGGCGCAGGTCGTGCCATCGAAAGTCCTCGATACCGGCGCGCTTCAGCGCCTTGTACCAGGCTCTCGTGCTGACCTGCCTGATCGGTTCGCCCTCGTAAGTAAAGACCCTTGTGGGATGCTTTGCTTTCTGCGCGCGCACGACCCCTATCGCGGTGTCGTTGAGCGGCACCGCGATCGCCTTCCTGGCCTTTGCCTGGTCCGGATGGATCCACGCGAGCTTGCGTGAAAGATTGACCTGATCCCAGGTCAGGCCCGTCACGTTCGCTGCACGGAGGCCGGTCGCGAGCGTGAAGCTCGCCATGTCGCGCAGATGAGGCGGTAACTCGCACAGTAGTATTCGTGCCTGGTGTCGATTCAAGAATCGAATTCGACGCGACGGCTCTTTGAGGAGCCGTACCGCCGGCGCACGATCGAGCCATTCCCAGTCGCGGACACATTTGCGCAGGATCGCCCGAACGAGCGCGAGCATCCGGTTTACAGTTGCATTGCTGCATCTTTCCGCTCGCTTCGCTTCGGTGATCGCATCGATCAAACCCCGATTGATATTCTCGAGTTCCTGATTGGCCAGATAACGCTCGAGCCAACGCAGCTTGTCTTTGTCGTCCTCGATACTGGCCTTGTGGGCCTGTTCACGAAGCCAACGGACCACTGCATCCTGCCAGATGCGCCTTGGCCGATCCCCAAGCTTCTGGAGTCGCCAGACTTCGCCCTTCAGCTTGTCGTGCAGCTCTTGCGCTTGGACCTTGTTGCCGGTCTTAGCAGATCGTCGTACTCGCTCGCCACTCGGCGTGACGAAGTCGATCCACCAGACCGACCCGCGCTTTCTAAGTGACATACACCCTCCTGTGAGTTAGTCACTTGCAGCGCTTGCCGTCTCACAGGATATAGCGAGCGCAGGAAATCGGCGAGATCGATCTCAAGAAAAACCCACCGTCGGCCGGCCTTCGCCCCGGGAATGAGGCCGCGCTTCGTCCGGGACCGAACCTCTTCGGGGTGCATATGCAAGAACGCAGCGGCTTCGTCGAGATCGAGACTCTTCACAGCGTATCCGGATCGAAGTGTGTAGTCGGCAGTAAGTCCGAGCTCACCGTCGTACAGACCGGCGGATGGAAGATCCGCCAAGATTTTTCAGAGCTGCGCACGAACTGCTGCATTCGTGCGGCGGGTACAGGTGACGGGTGATCTTTCGCCGAAACATAGGCGCCCCGCCAGCAGGACGGCTTGCCATCCAAACCAGCACACCGTCTCGCAGCCAGCCGATCCCGCGGCCGCGAAATCGCTGTTTTTGCGGGAATTTTCCTAGAGTCGTCAGTGTGGAAACGGTCCACCGCTGACGTCGAATCAGGCGTGCGACATCAGGCGCGGTGAGAATCTGATCCCATGCAGGGATCTTCTCGTTCACCCACTTGGAAATGAAAACTCTACGGGCGAGAACACGCGTGGGAGTGACGGTCCCCGAACCGGATGCATCGCTGCTCATGATTGTTGTAACTCATGATGTGTGGTTCCGGTCGTTTAGGGACGAGTTGTCACTCGATGCAAAGTATTTCATCTAGTCGCAACAAAGTCATGTGAGGTTTCGCCGAAAATATGTTGGAAACATGGCTGACGGAATCACCCAAATGCGGCCGGCCGCCTATTGCTAAGTTCCAGCAATGCTTTTTCTTCGGAGCCATACTAGGGAGCTGTTTCTCGTACTGCTGCTGCTCAGTCATTTTTAACTTCGTTCAACGTAGTTGGAGCGAAGGCGCGGACCGCGCACGTCGCCAGCCGCCTGATTGGTGAGCGGAAAATTGTGCGGACTCACGAATTCCGATCACCGCGCCCGGGCACGGACGAGATCTCGAAAACGCCATGTCACCGAATCCGCTGCCCTGTCCAGCGAGATCGAGCAGCTCCCGGATTTAGCGGGTATCTGAAGCTCGTTTCTCGCCGAGCTATCACGCAAGGCGCTGTCGCGCCTTGTTCATGGACTCCTGAGGAATCTCAAATAGAAAGCTGCGAACACCAAGACAACGCAAACGTTCGCTGTCAGCCGTTCCCAAAATCGGTTTATGAAGAACGCGAAATCCACACCGACTATGACGGCCACCATTGCCACCACGTAAAGTGCGACTGCGACTTGTCTGTCCATTCCAGCTTGCATGGCCTCTATTGTAAAGGAAGGAACGAATTTCCGGAAAACAGACTATGTTTCGGGTGAGTTTTGCGACCAGCCATTGGATCAAGTTGACCCCTTATGGACGCTCGTGAAAGGCAACTTCCGGGGATGAGAATTCGCCAGGTCGATTCTTCGCGACAGGCCTATCTGCTGCTGTGGGTGGCCGTCTTGTTCGTGATCTTCCAGACGCCGTTGATCCTCAGCAGATTGTGGAAGTCGATCCAGCCACTGGAGTCCTCTGAGTCAAAGCTGAGCTGGACCGCGGCAGCATCTCCCACCTGAGTCACCGAGATGAAACGACCCACGACGCCCCAACTGGGTGGTGCAGCCCATCTCTCAAAGTCTTCCGAGATCCGATGCTTATGAAGACTACCGTCGGCGTCGATGTAGAAGATCCAGGCATCGTCGTCAAAGGCTTCTTTTAACTTGCTGACATCATTTTCATTGAATGCATCGATGTAGAGGCGCATAACTCGAACGATCGCGTCGTGGTCTTCCGTTCTTGCTGTCATAGTGATCTCCGAGGTAGCTGTTGCTCGTGTGGATATTGCCTCGGACGATAGTATCCATAGGGAAGGAGGCAATGCGATCACCGAGTTTGACCCCGAGTTGACAGTCGCGACCGACAGCTTTCGGGCATCTCGATTGGCGTCCACGAGCTCGCCGCGTACGGACGGCGGTATTGATCAACATCCCTTACTTCAGCCCGATCCGCTGGGCCAACTCGCCGAAGCGCGGGTCCTTGCGCAACGATTGGTAGCCGGGATCGATCTGGAGATAGATCAGGCCCGCGGAGCGCGCCTGGAACGCTCGCTCCAATGAGAGGAACGCCCGATCGGCATCACCGATTGCTGCGTAGCCCATGGCGAGGGATTCGGCCCGCAAGTATTTATGCTGGGATTCCTCTTCCAGCCGTGCCAGAATTTCAGCAGCCTCTTCGTGCCTGCTGAGCGGGGCGAGCGCGCGAACGATGAACGCGTCATAGGACCGGACGCTCGAGTCGAGCATCTGTCCCTTGTGCCACCATGTCAGCGCCTGCTCGGGATCGCCGAGCGCCAGGTGAGCCGCGCCGATGTCGAGGTAGGCCTGGAAATAGCCTGCGTCCAAGTCGAGCGTCTTCAGATTCTGCGCGATGGCGCCAGCGTAGTCACGGGAATACAGCAGAAACCGGCCCAGCCAGCGGCTGAATTGAGCAGACAAGGGGTCAAGGGTGATTGCCTTTCGCATCTCCTCGATCGCTTCGTCCAGGCGACCGATCGCCGGCAAGGTGGTCCCAAGCACGTAATGCGCCTCGGCATAGCTTGGATTGACGCTGACGGCCCGTTCCAGTTGGCGCGCGGCGGCCGCGAAGTCCCACTCGTACCAGCACAGCACCTTGCCCAGCGAGGTCATCGCGTCAGCGAGGTTCGGGTCGTATTCAAGCGCGCGGGCTGCCGCAGCCTTCGCTCGAGGATAGGCATCGTCGGGAGCGACCCAATCGTCACCGAGGTCCGCCCAGCAGTCCGCGATCCCCGCGAACGCCCGCGCAAATCCGGTATCCCGCATCAGCGCCTGCTGGAAGAAGTCGAGTCCCCTGCGCAGGCCGGACTCGGTGTACTTGTTGAAGAAGAACCGACCCTTTAGGTAGAGATTGTAGGCCTCGATGTCCGTTGTCGGCACGACTAGGTCGGCCCGGGTGTCGACCAGTTGGAGCTTGAGCGCATCGACGATCGCCCGCGAGATCTCATCCTGGATGGCGAAGACGTCCTCGAGCTGCCGGTCGTAGGTCTCGGACCAGATGTGGTAGCCGCTCTCGACGTTCACGAACTGCACCACAATGCGGATCCTGTTCCCGACCTTGCGCACGCTGCCCGAGAGCACGGACGTCACGCCAAGCTTCTCGCCGATCTGGCGCAAGTCGACGTTCTTGTCCTTGAACGCGAAGGACGAGGTGCGGGACGCGACTTGGATGCCTGGCACCTTGGCCAGGGCATTGATGATGTCCTCGGTTATGCCGTCACTGAAGTACTCGTTCTCCGGATCGGCGCTCATGTTGGCCAGCGGCAGGACCGCTATAGCCTTCCGCGCCGACGTGCCCCTCGGCTGGTCCGGTGGCGCTCGTTTCACGTCGCTATTGCTCTGTCTTGAGATCGCCTGGACTACGCGTTCTGCAAATGCAGCAAACGCGGCGGCGTCGGACAGCCGTGACCATTGTCGTTCGCGAAATCGGTCCGGCACGCGAGCCTTCGCTTCACTTATGTCGTCGATTACCACAGGCATGAGGAATGCCTGGTCGTCGGCCATCAGGTGCGACCGGTCAACTGCGAGTTTCCATTCCAGCCGAAAGTAGCCTTCGCTGCGCGACTCAGTGTTCTTCGAAATGAACGGCACGAACAAGACGCATTCCTTGATCCTCGTGCGGATTGTGGCGTCCCAGGCGTCGCCGCCACGTAGCTCGTTCTGGTCGAACCATACTGCAAGTTCTGCCTCGCGCAGTGCGTCGGCGACGCGCCGTGCCATTTCCGCGTCCTGGGAGGCGTAGCTGAGAAAAATGGCTTTCGTAGATTCGATCATGGGAGCCGGTTAGTTCATCTTGAGTATTCGTGGTCCCATTGCACGGGTCAACGTGCTCGATGTACCAAGAGCGCACCGCCCTCCGCCTGCGACGCCCCACAGCGGCGCGCTCCCTCCCGCATTGCCGGCAGCGCCGGCGGGGTGCTACGCGCAGTGAGCGGCCGCTTTGCGGCGGTGATTTTCAGAAGGCCAATAGCCGCTCCTGGCGAGTTGCCTTTAACGCTAACACGATACAGAGAGGTCTTAACACTCACTCACTGCGCCACCCAAAGCCGTTATCTAGTGGGTTGCTCCTGAAAAAGTGCCAGGAAAATCTCCTCCGGAGTGACCTGGGCCGGCGGTCGGCGAACGGCCGGCTGCGGCGCACGCGACGCGTCAGCTCTATCCGGGGGACGTGCGGCTGAATAGCCGGTTGCGGTATCTCGCTACGCAGGTCTTTGAGGCCTGACCTGACGATTGGGAGAGGACGTCTCACTGGAGCAGGACTGGTCTCTCCGCAGCAGATTGCAGGCTGGCTCAGAGACCACTATCCCGGTCATCCGGAGATGTGGGTGTCACACGAGACGATCTATCGAAGCCTTCTTGTGCAGGCGCGCGGCGCCTTAAAAAAGGAACTCGTCGGCCACCTGCGTGCAAAACGGCGGTTTCGCCGATCTCGCCACGCAACCTATCGAGGCCAGGGTCGCGGGGCGATCATTGACGCCGTCTCCATACGCGACAGACCGGCAGAGGTGGAAGACCGTGCGGTCCCGGGCCACTGGGAGGGTGATCTAGTGGAAGGCTCCCGCGGCACCTACATCGCCACCTTGGTGGAGCGGCAGTCGCGGTTTGTCGTACTCGTCAAACTCTCAGAAAAGGGCACAGAGGCGGTCGTGGATGCTCTCATCAAGGCAGTACGCAAGCTGCCCACCGCCTTGCGTAAATCTCTGACGTGGGATAGTGGAGCAGAGCTCGCCAGCCATGCCGCATTCACTGTCACAACCGATGTGCAGGTCTATTTCTGTGATCCCTCGAGCCCGTGATAACGGGCGAGCAATGAAAATACGAATGGTCTGCTGCGGCAGTACTATCCAAAAGGGGCCGATCTTTCAGCGGTGACTCAAGCCCAGCTCGATGCAGTGGCAAAGAAGCTGAATACCCGCCCTCGAGAAACACTCAACTGGAAAACACCAGCGTATATTCTCGGCTCAAGTGTTTCGATGACCCATTGAGGCCAAGTAACCCATGTGCCCGAATGCACAAAAATCAAACGCGTAACGCACTCGACGTCCATTAGTCGCGCGGTGTGATCGAAAATTCCGCTCATGTCTACGCGGATCTCGCCCCCTTCATGGGTGCGTTACCCGCATTTGGAACCCGAAGGGAAGTCGCCGGCGCGATCGCACGGCGAGCGCCAAACAGCAATCTGTCATCTCAGGATATTGAGGAACTTACGTCCGCGACTCTGAGGCCCAAGGCAGGGTAGCGCTGCTTCAAGCAGCTGCTGCACTACGCCAAGGATGGTCTGGAGGATGTGTCGCACCAACGACCGCTGAAGCCATGACAGGGTGCCCACTTCGACCGACTGCGTAGCGCAGGGCGTTTCTCGAAAAGCTGCGGTTCGCGAGCGGCAGCTCGGAGCGATTGCTGACCTACCCGGTTGACCTCGGCCGCTACATCAGCCGGCCTTTGTCGGCGCCAAAGAGCGCAGGGCTGCGAAGGTCTTGAACCGGCGCACCAAAGCGGACGCGTTGATGTGGGTCTCGATGAAGCGGTCGTAGGCGGCTAAATCCGGCAGGCGAAGCTTTAGCAGCACGTCGGCTTCACCCGCGACATAGTGGGCTTCGACCACGGCAGGATGATTCGCGACCCGCTTGGAGAAGCGCTCGAGTGCGGCGCGGGATTCTTCCGCGAGCTCGGCCAGCATGAAGAGGGTCAGCGGGGCTTGTCCTTCTTGGACCGCCACCTCCGCCCGTGCGCCGAGAATGACACCCGAGGCGATCATTCGCTCGACCCGGCGCTGGACCGCGCTGGCAGACAGGTTCACCCTGCGGCTTACCGCCCTATAGCTCAGCCAGGCGTCGGCCCGCAAAAGAGCGAGGATTTGTTGGTCGCGGTTATCCAGAGCCATGGTCATATCTCAATGATGACGCAGGAATCCTGCGTCAGCCACCCCTGAAAGCGCGGATGCTGCGCAGCCCGACCTTTAGACTTCACGGCACCGGGACTCGTGCTCCCGAGCCCGCCGACGGAGCAACCGCATGCGAGCAGCCCTAAGACACTTTGCCCAGTGCTTCGTCGGCCTGGTCTGGCGACTGGCGGTCTATTTCGCCGTGCTGGTCGCCGCGGTGAGGATCTTTTCCGTGGCATATGGCCGGGTAATGCATGGTCTAGGCGTGCATTTCGCGCAATCACCGGTCCTCAAGCCAGCGGAAGCTGTGGGACTCGGCCAGGCACGGCTGCTGCTCGCGGCCGTCCTCGCTTGGCTCATCACTGCACACATCGGCCGCGATAGGCTGGATCCGATCCTGCCGCTTCGCGCCTCGGCGGCGGCGCACCTGCTGCAAGGCGTGTTGTGGGGACTCGCTGGGGTGGCCGCAACGCTCGGAGCAATTGCTTGTTTTGGTGGCTATCGAGTGAGCGGCATCGCGCTGTCGGGGGCGCCCCTGGTCTACTACGTGCCGCTCTGGCTGGCGGTGGCGATGCTCAACGGCCTGGCCGAGAACCTGGCCGTGATGGGCTATCCCCTGTTCCGCCTCGCCAGCGACACGGGCTGGGTTCCGGCGAGCCTCCTTGTGGCCGTCCTGTTCGCCGCCGCGCATCTGGGCAATCCCGGCGAAAACCCGCTCGGCATAGCCTCGGTCTTTCTGATCGGTGTGATATTTGCCACTACCATCTGGCTGACCGGCAACTTGTGGCTCTCGGTCGGTATCCATGCGGGCATTGTGCTCGCGGAGGACCTCGTCTTCTCGGTGCCTGACAGCGGCGCCGTATATACCGGGCACCTGTTGATCAGCCGGCTCACCGGGCCGGCGTGGCTCAGCGGCGGCGATGCTGGGCCCGAGGGCAGTGTCCTGGCTCTGCCGGTCTTCGCCGTGATGTTCGTGCTGCTGTGGATCGTCTATCGCCGTCGTCCGGCGCGTCCCACGTAGACGTCCGCCAAACTCTGCAATTGTAGGATGAGCGCATTGGCCATCTCACGCCGCGATTTCTTGAGCGGTTCAGTGTCTGAAGTGCTTTTCGCGTGCTCACGTAAGGGAACCATGGTGTTGGCCACTCGGCGGAGAAGCCCCCCGACACGCCGAAGCACTTCAAACATGAGCAGGAGACCGCGCGGGCCCAGGCGCGCTGGCTCACTCACTCTAAGCAAATCTTTGCCCACAATCGCGCGCTATTTCCCTTGCTCATTGGAATATCACCCGGAACAGTGGGCATGATAAAGTCCACTCGACACAACCAAAAGCCTGAAAGCTTTGCCGCCAGCGTAAGCCGAGGATTGCGTCTCGCTGCGCGTGCAGCGCTCACGGCACACCACTCTATATCTGGGAGAATGGGGAACTCGTGGCGTAGCAGCCCTGGCGTTCCGACAGCGTCCAAAGAGCGCACTATGCCAAGAATGTGTCGAGTTCAGATTGGGTGTGCCGTAATTGTGCCTTGGTGCGCCTGAGGACGGGGCTGGCAGGCGATGCAAGCGGTTGATTCATAAGCCCCTGAAACTACCGACAAATGACTGAAAATCCGCGTGTCGGTGGTTCAATTCCACCCCTGGCCATATCAATCAAATACTTGCGCGTGGTCGAATGATCGACGTGTGGCAAATAACGTCAAATGCGGTAAATGGTCGCGTTGCCAAATCCAACTCAATCAAGCGGTTGAACCGGATTGAGCTGCGGTCAAATGCTCCGCGCGTCGGTTGTTCAATTTTGTCCTCGCGAACTCGACGACGTTGGGCCGATTGTGGTGGTGAGCAAATAGCACCTGGCCTGTGCGCTTTCGACGAAGTGCGGGACACGGATCAATGTGCAAATGCGTAGGTAGATTTTTTTCTGAAGGTCGCCGGTCCACCAGCACTTCCGATGTTGACCCTTTATAGCGGCCCTTGATGAACGACCGGTATCAGACAGCATAAATTTTCCTGCGCTCACCCACAATGAAAAACCCGGGACAGGGCAGTGTGTACAATTATCAGATCGGCGGCAGATGACGGGCATCGCCACGACGCAGAGGGTTGACGCCAAGTGTGCCAGTCGACTCGGTAAGTGAGCACGCCGCGATAGAGAACATCTCCGGTTATATCGTTGTTTAGGGGCCGATGTCATGCAGGCTGATTCTTTCGCTGGAATGTTCGATCGGAACGCAGATCAATGGGCCCGGCAAGAGCCCATGATCCTCTCGGATTTCACGGCCAGACCGATCGTATTGCAGGAACTCGCCCCCGTGACAGGCAAGCATGTGCTGGATATGGGGTGTGGAGAAGGATACGTTGCCCGTCTGGTAGCGCAAGCAGGCGCCGAGTCGGTATTCGGCATCGATATCTCCAGCGAGATGGTCGGGCGTGCACAACAGGCTGCCGCGAGCGGTGCACCGTGCCCGATGACTTTCGAGAGCGGCAATGCCACGAATTTTCAGGATTTTCCGCGCGAACAATTCGACCGGGTGATCGCCGTGTTTATGGTCAGCTATTTGACCTGCGCTGAAATGACCACGGTATTCCGGACACTGCGTTCGCACCTGGCTCCGGGCGGTCGTTTCATTTTCACGGTACCGCACCCATTTCTGCCCTATATCCGCCCTCTGGAGAAGCCCGTTTACTTCGACTCAAAAGGACGAGACTACTTTGCCGGTGTCGATGAGTCCTATGAAGGGTGCATCTGGAGACGGGACGGCAAGGCCGTTCCCGTAAGTTACATGCACAAGACTTTTGCCGATTATTTCAACGCCTTGGCCGCTGCCGGGTTCCAAACACTCCCCAAAATAATCGAACTGAAGGTATCCGAGGAGCATCTGGCTCTGGACCGTGCGTTTTTTGAAGGTGCCGTAGGTTATCCACTGCAGGTATTGTTTCGCATCGATGTGCAGTAAGCATCCGATCACGGATCTGGCCACACATGGCGGGAGACGATCCGAATGGGCCATGCTGACCCTCAGCAAACACGGCGGATGGCGGCTATGGGAAAGCCGGAATCCGCAATCGCACTTCAGTCCCACTGACTCGCGTTTTTCGGCCAATTCGTGCGCTGTACGCGAACGATGCAGACACGCTGCCCCGTCGGCGCGCGCATGATTACCCAGCGCTCCTTGCGTTCGTCTACCTTGGCACCCAGTTTTTCGAGCCTCGCAACTTCGGCCGGAATGTCGTCGGTCTCGATATCAATGTGCACGCGGCTTTCGTGGTCCACGCGCTGAATCTGCACGCTGAGCTCGTCGGGGGGCGTTTCCAGCATGCGGTAATTGCCCCGGGTTCCCGGATGCTTCATATCGACCGGACGACCCAGCGCCGCCGCCCAAAATTGCGCGGCGGTGTCGATATCATCGGTCTTGCAATCGATCAGCAGACCATTGATGCGCGAACGATGCATGCAATCCACTTTCGAATGTTTGGCCGGGCGGGCAACAGATATTCATTGTAGCCCCAATCGAGATAGGACGTTGACGCCGAGACCGCCCTTGACCCGTCGGAGACATCCGTGACTGGCGGCTATTCGGAAGGCAAAATGCCTGCTGCGGTAGTTCAAGGCGAACGATGATGGATCTCGCAGACAAGGTTCGAGCAGTTCACGGGGACATTACGGCCTTAACGCTCGATGCTATTTTAAACGCCGCAAATTCCTCTCTTTAGGCGGGATGGAGTCGATGGCGCAATTCACAACGCCGCCGGGCCCGCGTTACTCGAAGCTTGCCGTCCAGACGCGGGGATTCGAATTGCCGCTGCGTGCGGGCATCGCGGCATTTCTCGCTGGGAGCGCCCAGCTCGATGCCCAGGAGCTGCCATCCGCTCCGATGCCGGCATCCCCGTCAAGCGTGTCAGCGACCCAACCCGACTCTGCGACGCTGACTCCCATTTGTACCGACCGCCCTAGCAAATCGAACTACGCCTGCACGGTCGACGCGGGGCACTTTCAATACGAGTCTGACCTCGTCAACGCGAGCTCGCTGCGGCAAGGCGATAAGGCGACCACGACCTGGTTAATTCTCAATCCCACTCTCAAATATGGTCTAACTGACAACGTCGATGTCGAGGCGAATATGACGGCGCTTGAGATCTTGCGCACCCAAGACACACCCGGTACGAGGGCTACGCTGATGGGAGTGAGTGACCTGTACCTGCGGGTAAAGTATGAATTTATAAATCTGCCGAAGGTGGTGCAAGCGGCGATCATTCCCTACCTGAAGGCACCGACAGGTCGCGCAGGCATTGGCGACGGCACGGTCGAGGGAGGCTTGCTATTACCGATCAACTATGAGCCGAACCCGCTGCTGACGCTAACCCTGATGCCGGAGGCCGACGCCTACCCGAATTCAGTGGGCGCTGGTCAACACCTCAATACCTCAGAAGTGTTCACGTTGGCGTTTAATTTGCCACGAAACCTCACGCTTTATACTGAGCTCTGGGCGGACTGGAACCTCGATCCGGCCAGAACGATTCGACAATGTTCCGCCGACTTGGCGCTGGCTTTCGGTCTGACCGATTACCTGCAGGTCGATGGCGGTGTGAACCGCGGGCTGAATGCAGCCACCCCGCAGGTGCAGGGGTATCTCGGTTTATCGCAGAAGTTCTGAACGATACGCGATAGATGTTCGCGGGCCCATTTTCCTCCTACGTAAATACAACCCATTGGCCATGCTGGGTGTTCGCCAGATGACGTGCAAGAAATCAAATGGCCGACTCGCGCACCTGCCGACTTGCGTCATTCGATGCCGGATCATGGCGCCTTGTCCTGCGGACTGCCGTTCGCTGCGATTACATTCGCCCTTGCGGTGGCAACCACCGCCTGTACCGCCTGCGAGACGCGCTCATGAACCGCGATATCCAACGGATCCGGCAAGAGCTGTTTGGCGGGCGCCGCCGCGGCGAGGGCCCGGGCGGCGGCGACCAGCATTGCATCGGTGAACTCGCGCGCACGCGTGCGCAGCACTCCATCGAACAGGCCCGGGAAACACAGCACATTGTTGATGCTTTTGCCATCGGCGGCGACAGCCGCACCGGCAGCAAGCGCAGCGTACGGTTCGATTTCAGGATCCGGATTGGATAGGGCAAAGATGATCTGGCCGGAGCGGATTTGCTCTGGCGCAATTAGTTGCTTTGCGCCGGTGGCGCAGACGACGGCATCCGCGCGCGCCAGGATTCCCTTGAGGCTCTCGCGGTGGCCGCCCAGCTGCACCAAGCGCCCCGTCGCCTCGGCGCGCAGGTCCGTCCCAAGAAGCAGCTTAACACCGTGCGCATGGAGCAGACGCGCGATGCCAAGACCTGCGGCACCCAGGCCCACAACGCCGACGGTGAGCGCACCGAGCGACGCACCCGTCTGCCGAGTCGCGTTCAACAACGCGGCGAGNNATATCCTCGAGCTGAATCGCACCAAAGGAAGGGGCGATCGAGCAGACGACGTCGACGAAGTGATCGATTGCGCCACTCTCGATCAGAATTGGAATGCCGCTGATCCCGACCAGCGAGGCAAAGAGCGCCGCCTTCCCTTCGATCACCGGCAGCCCCGCCCGCGGCCCGATGTTTCCCAAGCCTAAAATGGCCGATCCGTCCGTGACGATCGCCACCGCACGGCCAAGATAGGTAAAATCGAACACCTTTTCCGGTGCCGCGCGGATCGCCAAGCACACGCGCGCTACACCGGGTGTGTAGACGTCGCGCAGGATTTGCTGCGTGGATATCGAAACCCGCGAGCGCATCTCGATTTTGCCGCCGTGATGCCGCTCGAAAACGCGGTCCGACCAGCCGACGAAACGTGCAGTCGGCAAGGCGTTCAATCGCTCGACAAGCCCGACGTGCGCGTCAGCGTCGATCTCAACGGTGATTTCCCAGAGTGTCCGGTCTTGGTCGCGCCGCACACTGCTGACATGCTCCAAAACGAGTCCGGCCTGTGCAATCACGTTGAGCACGCTAGCAAGACATCCCGGAGAATGAGGCGTCTCGACCTGCAGAATTTCGGGAATCTTCACGGGTCGGGCACGCCGCTCCTACGCGCGCCTCGGCGCCGCTCGCCACGCGCTGTTGCTCAGCTTGCGGTTCGGTGCTTCTTCCGGCGGCGTCCAGGGTCGCGCGGTACGCTTCTCAATGTAACGTCGAATCAGAGGTCTTGCGTCTAGAGCGACTGCTTCGGTGTGTTTTGCCCGTGTGCCGTCCCGGTGGACGCGATCAACGCCATGTCGGTCGCGATTCATGCGCACCCTTTGCATGCCGATCTCCTCTCGTAGGTTCGACGCTCGGCGGCAAGCCCGCCGCGGACCGATGAAGATCCGCAAACCCTTAAAAGGGCGACCCCCACCGCGGCGGGGTCGCCGCTCACCTTGCTGGAGGAAATTAGAGACGGATCGTCACCGCCTTCGTGCTGAGATAATTGTCCAATACGGCTTCGCCCATCTCGCGCCCCCAGCCGGACTGTTTGTAGCCGCCGAACGGCAGTGCGGCATCGAAGATGTTGTAGCAGTTGATCCACACGGTCCCGGCCTTGAGCTGCGCCGCAAGGGCGTGCGCCTTGCTCACATCGCGCGTCCAGATACCAGCTGCCAGACCGTAAATGCTGTCATTGGCCTCACGAACCAGAGCCTCATTCATCTCCGTGAATGGCGTCACCGTCACGACGGGCCCGAAAATTTCCTCCTTCACGATCTTCATGTTCGGCTTCGTGTCTACGAACACCGTCGGCTCGACGAAATATCCGGCGCCTTCGCGCGCTTTGCCGCCAGCAACTGCCCGGGCGCCCTCCTTCTTGCCGGCCTCCAGATAGCCGCAGACCCGTTTTAGCTGTGTCTCGGAGACCATGGGACCCATCTCCGTGGTGGGATCGAGCCCGGGGCCGAGCTTGACAGCTCGGGCCGCTGCCGCCACGCCTTCGACGACCTGGTCGAAAACGCTCTGTTGCACATAGAGGCGCGAGCCCGCGCAGCANNGGCGACTTACCGCCAAGTTCGAGTGACACATGCTTCAAGTCGTGAGCGGCCGCCTTCACGATGAGCTTGCCGACCTCCGTCGATCCCGTGAAGGCGACTTTGTCCACGCGTGGGTGGCTGGCCAGCGCCGCGCCCGCCGTTTCGCCGAAGCCGGTGATGATGTTCACGACGCCCGCAGGCAGGCCGGCCTCCAGCAGAATCTCGCCCAGGCGCAATGCCGACAGAGGCGTTTCCTCCGCCACCTTGAGCACCACCGTGCAGCCCGTAGCGAGCGCTGGAGCGAGTTTCCAGGCAGCCATCAGCAGCGGGAAGTTCCACGGAATGATCTGTCCAACGACGCCAATCGGCTCCGGTCGCGTGTAAGAGTGATAATTCACTCCGGGCGTGTACAAGACCGAAAGTGGGATGGCCTTGCCCTCGATCTTGGTGCACCAGCCGGCCATATACTGAAAAATGTCCGCAGCGAGTGGCACGTCGGCTGCTCTCGCAACCCCAATCGGCTTGCCGTTGTCTAGGGACTCAAGTTCCGCGAGTTCGTCTGCGTACTTAGTGATCAGGTCACCAATTCGCCAGATGATTTTGGCTCGATCAGACGGTGTCAGGGATGGCCACGCGCCGGTCTCGAAGGCGCGCCGCGCGGCGATGACCGCGGCTTCCACGTCCGCCTTGTCACCCTCAGCCGCGAGCGCGATCACATCGCCGGTGGCCGGATTCTTAACCTCAAAGGTCTTGCCGGAAGCGGCAGCGACCCACTTCCCGTTGATCAGCAGCTTCTTAGGAGCAGCCAGAAACTGCGCAACTGGATTCGATGTTAGGATTTCTTTGAGAACGGCGTTCATCGTGTTACCTCATCGATTAAGTACTTTTATACATGGGTCGGATCTTTTGCTCTCGACGAATTGGTCCTGTGCTTCGGCTGGGCGACTGCTTGGGGAATGCTTGAAACATCAATTGATTGCCGTATTCCATGGCAGGCCTATCCGTGTGAAATGGAACCTAGAAGTGTGGCCCTATCTGGGTCTGATGTATACAACTACCGACGCTCATGTGCTGTCCCTGATGCCGTGACGGGAGGTTGCAATCATGAGAACGCCTTGCAGCGCATTGGCTGCAACAACGGGATCGACATTGCGTCGCAGCATGCGCGAGCAGCCGACCTATCCATATGGTCGCGCTTTGGGCTGCCCGAATACTCTGCGTGGACGCACCGTGGAGGGGCATCTGCTCGTCCTGGTAGCCCATACGATTCGAGATGATGAAGAGGACGGCCGGCCGATCGAAGTCATCCGCATCATTTCGGCCCGACGGGCTGACCGGAAAGAGAGGCAATGTTATGAGCAAGAAAGTCGTTAAGCGCACTGTCAATCTTGCTAACCCGCCAGCCCTGACTAAGACACAGAAGGCGGAGCTCGCGGCGTTAGCTGCGCGGCCAGACAGCGAGATCGATTTTAGCGACATCCCTCCACTGACCGAGGAGTTCTGGAAGAATGCGGCTCGCGGCAAGTTCTACAAGCCCATCAAGACGTCGACGACCGTGCGGATCGATTCCGATGTGCTCGCTTGGCTCCGGGCCCAGGGTAAGGGTTACCAGTCTCGGATCAACGCCATTCTGCGGCGTAAGATGTTGGANNGTGGCGCGACTGCGCTTCCTGGCGCAGGTGGATGCGCACGCGTCGATGCTCGAGTTTCGTATTGGCCAGCGGGTTACGTTCCATCCGGATGGCCGGCCGCCGGTAACCGGTATGATCTCGCGCTACAACAAGAAGACGGTCAGCATCGTCACAGACGATGGACACCGCTGGAATGTGGCGCCGCAGTTGCTGCAGCGCGCGGCGCCCCGCGCGCTCATCAAGCCGGACGCCGGCAATGTGATCGAGATATCACGGAAAAACAAACCTTCCCTATAATGACCGAAGTTTTTCGACCGCCCACGGTTTGCTTGGTTCCAGCGCTAGCCGATAACATTTCGCGAATTGGAAACGGTGGTTCTCGAGCGCGATATTCCTGAGCGCGGAAGCAAGAGTGACCTTGGAGCAGTCGTCGAACCGAGGGGCGGCATGAAGCTATGCGCTAAAGCCTGACGCGTTCACCAAGTGTGGAATATCAACTAGCCAGTACTCGGCAATTCAACGCGTTATCTCGGTCAATCTGGGGGAAATATTCCACAATTCGAGATAGGAAAACCCATCTAAATCAACTCTTTATGCTGATTTTAGCTCCGGACTGAAAATCCGCGTGTCGGTGGTTCAATTCCACCCCTGGCCATATCAATCAAATACTTGCGCGTGTTCGAATGATCTAGGTGTGGTAAATAACCTCAAATGCGGTAAATGATCGCGTTGCCAACTCCAACTCAATCAAGCGGTTGAACCGGATTGAGCTACGGTCAAATGCTCCGCGCGTCGGTTGTTCAATTTCATCTTCCCAAGCTCGACGACGTTGGGCCGATCGTGCGTGGTGAGCAAATAGGACATGGCGTGCGCGCCTTCGATGACGTTTGGGACACGGATCAATGATCATTGTGCAACTGCACAGGTAGTTATTATCTGAAGGTCGCCGGTCAACCAGCTAGAGGACGCAGGAGTAAATATTGAGCGTGAAACACGGAATTTATTGGAGGCATGCAGTGCCGGGCTCGCTGCTGGCGATGCTTGGCAGCGCATTCCCGATGTCGGTCTCTGCCGCTTCGCCAAGCGGAGCCAATGCAGAACAGCCCCTTGTACAGACCGAGTCAGGACCCGTTCGAGGCACATTGCACGATGGAATCGCCGTCTTCACAACAATCCCCTACGCCGCACCACCGGTGGGTCCGCTTCGCTTCCGACCCCCACAGCGGCACACGCCATGGACGGGAATTTTGGACGCCACACGGGAATCGCCCGCATGTCCGCAGTCAAAGCCTTCTGCGATCGGAAAGCTGAGCGCGGAGGAGGATTGCCTATACCTTAATATCTGGGCGCCTGCGGGTCGCGTCGATGGCAAGCAGCCCGTGATGGTGTGGATCCACGGGAGCGGAGTTTCAGGTTATGGAGACTCGCCTTACTTTGGCGGCCTTCAGCTTGCGCGCGACAACGGCGTCGTGTTCGTCACCATCAATTATCGACTCGGGCTTTTGGGCTCTCTCGTTTCCACATCGCTGGACGCGTCGGACAGGACACACCTATCAGGTGATTATTGGTTGCTAGACCAGCAAGCAGCACTGCGTTGGGTTAACCGCAATATTGCGCGTTTCGGCGGAGATCCGGCCACCATTACTGTGTTGGGTGAATCGGCGGGCGGCGCCTCAGTGCTTGCATTGCTCGCCTCGCCACGCTCGAAGGGGCTATTCCAGCGGGCCATCGTGGAGAGCGAGGGAGATGGCGAACCTGTCGTGCGTTCGACTGGGCCGAACGGCGGGGGCAATGAGGAGTGGCGGTCGGCGCCGCAACTCCTTTCGCGCGCCGACGCCCAACATTACACGCACGACGTCGTGCTGCCGGCCGTGGGCTGCGCCCAAGCTAAGGATGTGGCGGCCTGCCTGCGCGCTGCGCCAGTTTCCGCATTTCTAGGTCCTTCCAATACTTATATGCGGGTCGAGAATCCGGGGCTGCTTCCCCAAGATCCCTTCGACGCATTCCAATCAGGCCACTTCAATCGCGTTCCAGTGCTGATCGGGTCGAATGCAGAAGAAGGGCATTTCATGTCGGCACGTTTGGAGAAATCGCTGGGCCGTCGTCTCAACGCCGACGACTACCGCGCCGATGTCACGGCACATTGGCCAAATCCCGCGAAAGTTCTTGAACTCTACCCAGTAGAGCGTTTTTCGAGTCCAGCAGCTGCCGACAGTCGCCTTGTAACCGACCTGGGTTTCGCTTGTCCGGCCGATCTTGCGCGACGTTATTTGGGTAGGTTTACACAGGTATACGGCTACGAGTTCTCCGAACCGGACCCAGTTCAAAAGGAGCCTCTGCCCTCAATCACGGAGTTGCCCAACGCTCCCTATCACACATCGGAGGAATCCTATGTTTTCGACAGCGACGACGGCTACGCGCCGTTGTCAGGGCGTGGAGAGACTCTTTCGATAACTATTCGCGGCTACTGGGCGGCCTTTGCGCGGACCGGCGATCCAAACGGCGAGCAAAGGCCGACGTGGTTGCGCTTTGGCGCCCACAATCCGGTGATACTTGAATTGCAGAGCAATCCGCGCATGTCCGGTGGATTCGCCGGAGAACACAATTGCAGAGGCCTCGAAGCTGCGGGGCTCATAGGCGTAATGACGAAATGAGCCATCGAATCAAAAAGAAGATGCCTTCCAATGTCTGCATTGGCCCTACGGTTGACGCTATGTGCGACGCGAAACCGTGCGTTGTAGGCCAATAATCGGAAAGCTCCGAGCCTCGCGGCGAACCCGCGCAGGACCATCTCCGAGCGTCAGATTTGTGGCACCCATTTAATGGAACTGACGGACCGGTCATGCCCCCGCACTGAGACGCTTGCCCGCACCGCGCAAAAGGTCGCTTCCTGACAAACCTCTGCGGTCCTTGGTGTCTCGTTAAAGCTGCAGATCAGCACGGCGATAGCGGCTGCTCATGGCCGCGTAGTGAGCCCGCTAATTGAGAAGTAGATATCGGCGTTATCGGCTCTCGTCCAAAAAGTGAGAAAAAGAACCAGACACGGGCGATTGGCAGCGGCTGAGCCGCTATGGTATTATCGTCTGACACTAGATATTACCGAAGCGCCATGACCACGCTCACCGTCAAGATTCCCGCAGAACTTGGGCGAGACATTGTTGCCGTCGCCCGTGGTGAGCGCATAACAAAGTCCGAATTGGTACGGCGCGCAATGATCAAGTACGTCGCGCAGGCCGATAAGGCGCGCAAATATCGGTCAGCATTGGACCTGGCCGGCGCCTTGATTGGAAGAGTTCGCAATTGCCCAGCCGATCTTGCCTCGAACCCCGATTACTTGAATGACTTCGGCGGGTAACCGGCCAGTCGTGTTGCTGGATACCGGGCCGTTGGTTGCGGCTCTCAGTCGCAACGACCAGGCGCATGCCTGGGCAAAGTCGCAATTTGCAGCTCTTCCGGCACCGTTCCTAACATGCGAAGCGGTGATATCCGAAGCATGTTTCCTGCTGCGCAAGTTTTCTGGCGGCGCGAGCAGCGTCTTGGCGTTGCTTGAGTCGGGCGCCGTGCAAATCGGATTGAACCTGGCTGATGAAGCCGCAGCAGTCAGGAAGCTGCTTGACCGCTACGACCACGTACCCGGGGCGCTCGCGGATGTCTGTCTGGTCCGGATGGCCGAACTCTACGAGCGGTGTCTTGTTCTGTCGTTAGACTCCGACTTCCATATCTACCGGCGCCATGGCCGCAAGACCATTCCATTGTCCCGCCCAGAATTGCCTTAACGTGAAACGCCAACTCTAAACACAGCGTCTTAAGTAA
>PLIX01000100.1:459-35488 GCA_003140135.1 Gammaproteobacteria bacterium | reverse complement strand
GCCGACACCGGCAACACGCGGTCATTGGGATTTTCCACGCGAATGTGCACCCGCAGGCGCTGCTCCCATAAAGTGCTGCTCAAATGCTCCACATTGACAATCGAGAGATGCGGACTTTGCAGCTTCGGCACGAATACCGAGCAGCCGGCGAGCGCCCACGTGACGAGGAAGAGCGCAACGGATTTCATAGGCTCATGATAACAAAGCGCCCGCCGCTCAAGAGCGCGCATACAGCCGGTTCAAGGCAGCGTAGCGCTGCGCAATCTCAGGGGTGAGCGCATCCTGCGGCATCCTCCAGCTCCAGTTGCCGTGCGTGGTCCCGGGAGTATTGAGCCGCGCCTCGGCACCGAGTTCCAGCAGATCCTGCAGCGGCACCACCGCAAGCGCGGCGACCGATGCGCAGGCTGCGCGGATGAGGGCCTCGGGAATGACGCGTGCATCCGCGGCGAGGTACGACTCAACCCGGCGCTGCGTCTCACGGTCTAAACTTGCGAACCATCCGGCGCTCGTGTCGTTGTCATGCGTGCCGGTGTAGACGACGCTGTTGTGCCGATGCATATGCGGCAGATGCGGATTATAGGGATCGCCGTCGAAGCCAAACTGCAGCACGCGCATGCCGGGCAGGCGAAATCGCCTGCGCAGCGCTTCGACGTCCGGCGTGATGAATCCCAGATCCTCGGCGACGAACGGCAACACCGTCAATTCCTCCTGCAGAGCCTTCAAGAGGGCGCGCCCAGGAGTGCGCTGCCAGGAGCCGCCGCGCGCATCGGGTGCGCCGGCGGGCACGGCCCAGTGCGCGGACAGCGCGCGAAAGTGATCGATGCGCAGGACATCCACGCGCTCGAGCTGACAGCGCACCCGCGCACGCCAGAACTGGAAACCGTCCTTACGCATGCGCGACCAGTCGTAAAGCGGATTGCCCCAGAGCTGCCCGAATTGAGAAAAGTAGTCCGGCGGGACGCCGGCCACGGCACGCGGCAAGCCTGCAGCATCGAGCTGAAATTGAGCGCGGTGCGTCCAGACTTCCGCGGAATCGGGAGCCACGTAGAACGGCACATCCCCGAGGAGCCGCACGCCGCGCGCATGCGCATAGGAGCGCAGGGCCTGCCACTGCGACGCGAACACGAACTGCTCCATCCTCAATCGCGACAGCTCATGGGCGTGCTCGCGGTGCAGCCGCTCGAGTGCGGCGCTCTCGCGGTCGCGGTACTCGGCCGGCCACTGCCACCACGGCTGCCCGCCATGCAGGCCACTGAGCACCTCGAAGGCCGCATAATCCTCGAGCCAGGATCTCGAGTCCTCGAGGAAGGCGCGATAGGGTTCGCCCTCGGCGCTCGGCCGCTCGGCGCTGTCGATGAACTCCGTATTGCCGGCAAAGTCCGAGCGTACCCAGTAGGGCGAGCGCGCCGCACCCGTGGGCCCAAGCGGCAGGAACTGCCATACGCTGAAGCCTGCCGTGGCGAGCCAATCGATGAAGGCCCGACCCCCGCGGCCGAGCGCGGCGTCGAGCGAGCTCAAGTGCAGGAGCACCCCGGAGCGCCGCCGGTCAAACACCGGCAGGACTTCGCCTCCCACGCCCGTCTAGCCCGCCGTCGCGCGTCGCATGGCACCACCGTGCTCTGGAGCGCCATGGCCGTGTGATAAAGGGCGCGACAGATTTTCCGGCGGCGGAAGCTTCAAGATGCGATACAGATTGACGAGCTGCCGACGATAGAGGTGGTCAAACTGCGTCACCGCGTCCTCCGGATTGTAGTCGCCGAACCACCAGAACCAATCCGAGCTCTCGCATAAGGCGAGCTGCCGCTCGGCGGCGCTGCGCTGCGCCGGACCGGCATCCCCGTCGAACGCGGCTTCGTCAAATGCGCGCTTCGCCTCGCACAACAGATCCCACGCGGCGTTCTTCGCCGCATCCCCCATCCACGTCGCAAGCGTGCCGTGCACCCAGCTGCCGGCGACGATCCGCCCAAGCGTCGCAGGCGTGAAACCCCGCGCCGTACACTGCGACAATGTCGTCAGCTCCAAGGCGGGATGCGCCGCCAGCGCCGCGTACAGTGCGCTCAGGAAGAAATAGCCGTTGAAAGGGTAGTGCTCCCAGGCATTTTCGCCATCGAGTGCAATCAGCACCGCGTGTCCGGGCGCGCCGTCGAGCTGGCGCGCGCGGGCGACCAACGCCTGCACGAGATTGGCCGCGGCGTCGTCGCCGCGCCACGTGGCGTAGCTGAATCCAATGAGGTCCGACAGCTCATCGTCACGGAAAAAACAATTCAAGTTCGCCTTATCCAGACGGTACGGACGGTTGAAGTCACGCTCCTCGCAGCTGCGCGACGGATCGCTCGAGAGCAGGAGGCTTGCGCGCAGCACATTCGTGCTCGACGCCGTCCAGCGAAACTCGAACTTCTCAATCAGCTCAAGCGTCTCCCGGCTGATCGCGCCTTCTGAAGGCCAGCAGCCCACGGGGCGTTTGCCGAAGGCTTCCGTAAAGACGCGGATACCCTCGCGCATATGCCATGCCGCCCGCTCCGCGCCGCCCGGATAAGATCCATACCGCGGGAGCGCGGCCGTCGGCTGCGCCTGGCGCGCGGCCGCAAAATCAATCAGCAACGGTACGATCGGGTGTGCATACGGCGTGAGTGAAAGCTCGCAGCGCCCCGCCTCGCTCAAGGCGCGAAAGCGCGGGATGATGCTGCCGACCAGACGGCCGATGAGCGCCAGGAGTTCACGTCTGTTTGTCAATGTGAAGGCGCGGCCTTGTGCGCTCAGCGCCGCAACGAGCGCATCGGTGCGGCGCACCGTTTCGCCGAGCCAGGCGAGGTGATACCAGACCGCGAGGTCGTGCATGAACTGATCGGAGGCATAGCCGATGCGCTCGGGGGTGGCAAAGCTCTCCGCAAGAGTGGCCAGCTCAAGGTACGCGGGGAAACGCTCGATCATGTTCTTGCGCTGCGCACGCAGGCAGGCGCGCAAAAGCTCGAGCCGCTCGGCGCCCGCCTGCGGCACGACGCCAGGACCCAGCAGCGCAAGCACCGGGTCCGGCAGCGCCGCGCCCGAATCGAGGTGCTGCACAATGCGCACGGCAAGCTCCTCGAGCTGCTCTATGAGCACCGGCGTGAAGTTGACGACGGCGCGCGCGGCCGGCGCAGCCTCCAGATGCGCCGCCATATCCACGTAGTCCTTAATCGCGTGCAGATACGTCCAGGGCAGTACGTATTGACCCGTGAGGGCATCGCGGTACTGCGGTTGGTGCATGTGCCACAAGAGCACGACGGGCAACCGCACAGCTGCACTCATCTTGCAGCGCCCTCCGGACGCCGCAGCATGCCGGCCGTGACCAGCACTACGCCCTTGTCGGTCACGTCAAAGCGGTGTGCATCGGCGCCGCGGTCAACGCCGATCTGCATGCCGTCGGTAATCACGCAGCCCTCATCGACGATGGCGCCGATGACGCTGCAGCCCTTGCCGATCTCCACGTGCGGCAGAATGACCGAGCGCTCGATGCGCGAGCGCTCATCGACGCGCACATCCGAAAACAGCAGCGATTCGCGCACGATGGCGCCGGAGATGATGCAGCCGCCGGAGACCATGGAATTGATCGCCATGCCGCGCCGTCCGTCCTCGTCGAGGATGAACTTCGCGGGCGGCTGATGCACCTGATAGGTCCAAATGGGCCAGTCCTCATCGTAGATGTTGAGCTCGGGCCGCACGTGCACCAATTCGATGTTCGCCTCGTAGTAGGCATCGAGCGTGCCGACGTCGCGCCAGTAACTCTGCGCGCGCGTCTTCACGTCCTGGAACGGATAGGCGAATGTCTGCAGCTGGTCGATCGCCTTGGGCAGGATGTTTCTGCCGAAATCGTGGGACGACGCCGCATCGTTGGTGTCCTCGGCCAGCAGCTTCTCGAGGAGGCGCGTATTGAAGACATAGATGCCCATCGACGCCAGGATCGATTCCGGCTTGCCCGGCATCGTATCGGGCACCGCCGGCTTCTCCGCGAACTGCGTCACGCGGTTCCATTCGGTGGCGGTGAGGACTCCGAAATGACGCGACTGATCGCGCGGCACTTCGACCACACCCACGGTAATGTCCGCGCCCTTCTCCACGTGGTACGCGATCATCGGACCATAATCCATCTTGTAGATATGGTCGCCGGCGAGCACCAACACATGCTTGGGCCGGTGTGACAGGATGAGTTCCATGTTCTGATAGACGGCATCGGCGGTGCCGCGGTACCACAGCTCCCCGATCTGCTGCTGCGCCGGGATCACTTCGATGAACTCGCCGAATTCCCCGCGCAGATAGCTCCAGCCGCGCTCGACGTGCTGAATCAGTGACTGCGCCTTGTACTGCGTCAGGATTGCAATCTGGCGAATACCCGAGTTCACGCAGTTCGACAGCACGAAGTCGATGATGCGGAATTTGCCGCCAAAGGGGCTTGCGGGCTTGCAGCGGTGTTCAGTCAGCGCCTTCAGGCGCTCGCCGCGGCCCCCGGCCATGATCACCGCGAGCGTGCCGCCAGTCAGGCGACTGACATAGCGACCGGAGGATGTGCGCGCGGGGTGTCGGGGCATAGTTAGCTCAGACGCTTTTTGTTCCGGCAAGTTCTGTCTACACGTCCGACCGTCGGTGAGTCAATGGCTCTCGACGAGGCTCTGCAGCGCCCGCCCATCGGCTTACTGCCTCAGAACAGGGACGGCACGTCTTTGCTGCCGGGCGGCATTCGCCGCGACGGGGCTTCCTGGCAGCGCACGGCAGCGCTGCCGCCACCGGCGCTCACGGTATTGGCGCGCAGCCATGACTACAGCTCCTTCATGAGACCGAGTTCAAAGCGATGCGACAAGAGCTCGTGCCAGGGATAGATGCGGATTTGAGTCTGGAATTGACCGCACTCGATGGGCTGCGCATCAAGCGCAAACACCGCGGCGCCGTCGGTGTCGAGCTCAGCCGTCGGGGCGAGCATCGCGCTCCACACACCATCGCGCGCGCCATCCGTATAGGATGACAGTGCGGGTACCTCGAAGGTGCTCTCCGGCAGGAGACGGCGCGCGACAAATTCCACGCGCACATCCGTCGCTTGCAGTCCTGCAAGCGCCGCTGCGACGCGCAGCCGCAGACGCTCGCCGCGCGCCATGTCAGCGGGCGCATCGCTCAAGAGTCGCAGCAGCACCCGCGGCCACGCCTGGCGCACGCGCTGCTTCCAATCGGCCAGAGTTTGCGCCCCCGCGAAGTTGCTGTCGGCAAGTTTTGCGTACTGACCGGCAGCGGGGCCGTAGATTCCCTGCGCGTAGTCGTACACCATGCGCCGCGTATTGAAGCGCGGAATCACGCTTGTCATGGCGCGCTTGCTGCGCCGCACCCACTCCGGGGAGCGCCCGTGAGCGTCGCGCGCATAATAAAGAGGCACCACTTCCTGCTCCAGAGTCTCAAAGATGAGGTCCGCCTCGAGCGCATCGCGCCGCTCCGGATCGCGTGCGTTGACGGGCGGTATTCCCCAGCCGTTGTCGGCGGCACAGGCCTCGCCCCACCAGCCATCCAGCACGCTTAAGTTGAGGCGCCCGTTCACCGCCGCCTTCATCCCCGAGGTGCCGCTCGCCTCGAGCGGCGCGATCGGATTGTTGAGCCAGACATCGACGCCGGAGACGAGCGAGCGCGCGAGGTGCATGTCGTAGTCCTCGAGAAACACCACTCGGCCGACAAACTCCGGGAGCAACATCAACTGTTTGATCTCACGCAGCACGGCCTTGCCCGGCTCGTCAGCCGGGTGCGCCTTGCCTGCGAACAAGAAGAGTAGCGGCCGGCCCGCATCGTGCAGCAGCCGCGCAAGCCGCGCCCGGTCGCGCAGCAGGAGGGCGGCGCGCTTGTAGGTGGCGAAGCGGCGCGCGAAACCGATCGTGAGCACGTCGGGACGCAAGGGATCCAGGAGACGCGTGACGTGCCGACACTGTGCGGAGCTCAGGCCCTTGCGCACGTATTCGCGCTGCACGCGCTCGCGCACGCTCGCGAGCATCTGCGACTTGACCGCCTGCGAGGTTTCCCAATAGCGGTCATCGGGTAGCGCTTCGATGAGGCGCCAGAAATCTGTGTCGCGCAGGCGCTCGCGCCAGTCCGCCGGCAGCGCGTCGTCGAAGAAGTCCGCCCAGGTCTGGTGCAGGAAAGTCGGGACATGCACGCCATTCGTCACGAAGCCGACGGGATTTTCCGCCGGCGGAATCTGCGGCCATTGATCAGCGCACAGGCGCGCCGACACGGCGCCATGGATGCGGCTGACGCCGTTGACGTGCCGCGTCCCATTCAACGCCAGGCGCGTCATGTTGAAGAGCCCCGGCAGCGAAGGCGCGTGCGCAAGCTCGAGAAAGCGCTCGATCGGCACGCCAAGCTCACGGATGAAATCGCCGAAATGCGCGATGAGAAGGTCATGGCCAAACACGTCATGGCCGGCCGCGACCGGCGTGTGGGTCGTGAACACGCACCCCGCCGCCACCGCTTCCAGCGCGGTATCGAACGGCAGTCCGCGCGCCATGTGTTCGCGCAGCAGCTCCACGATCAAGAAAGCGGCGTGCCCTTCATTTAAGTGCCACACGGCAGGTGCCAGGCCCAGTGCGCGCACCGCGCGCATCCCGCCGACGCCGAGCATGATTTCCTGACGGATCCGCGTCGACTCGTCCCCACCGTAGAGCCGATGGGTGATATCGCGGTCCCCGGCCGCATTCTCCGGACAGTTCGTGTCGAGCAGGTAGACCGGCACGCGCCCGACCTCGGCCTTCCATACCCGTGCCACGACATCGCGGCCGGTGATGCGCACGCTGACGGTCAGCCAAAGCCCGTTCGTCTGGCGCAGCGGCTCCACCGGCAGGTCGCGCGGATCGTGCTCGCGATACTGCGCGCACTGCACGCCGTCGTTGTCGACGCTCTGCGTAAAGAAACCCTGGCCGTACAGAAGTCCCACGGCCACGAAATTCATCCGCTCGTCGCTGGCCGCCTTGCAGTGATCGCCCGCGAGTACGCCCAAGCCCCCGGAGTAAATGGGGAAGCTCTCGTGAAAACCGTACTCGGCGCAAAAATATCCGACCAGCGGCGCGTCCGCGCGTATCGGCGGGGCGCGCAGATAGGAGTCGAAGGTCTCCAGCACCTGCGCGTAGCGGGCAAGGTAGCCTGCGTCGCGCGCGCCCGCATCGAGAGCGTCCTGACTCATGCAACGCAGCATCAGTCGCCCGTTCCCGCTGGCCTGCTTCCACAGCTCGCGGTCAAGATCCTCGAAAAGGGCTCGAGTGGGGCGGTGCCAGCTGAAGAAGAGATTGGCCGCGAGCTCCGGCAGCCTCGCAAGGGCGCGCGGCACGACGGGGGCGACTTCGAGCAATGGGTTTCGCATATCGGGGCGGACGTTAAAGGACGGGAAGTCTAGTTGCTGCTTATTACGTCTCACCAGCTGCACAATGTAAAAAGACGCGAGGCGGCCCTATTACGAACGTAGAATACTAGTTGTTATCTAGTATTAGTAATTATATAATACTAACTAGCGGATAATAGCGCAATGGACGACAGCCAGGTACGCAAGTTTCAGAAAGATCTTAACGGCGGCCTCGTGGCACTCGTCCTCCTGGCGGTGCTCGCGGCGAGTCAAGAAGACCTCTATGGCTACGAAATCGCGAAGCGACTGCAGAAAGCGAATGAAGGCGAGGCTCTCTTCAAGGAGGGGACCGTGTACCCGGTGCTACGCGCCCTGAGCGCCGCAGGACTCCTGACGAGCCGCATCGTTCCCTCGTACTCCGGTCCCCCGCGGCGCTATTACCGCATCACCGACGAAGGCCGCACGACGTTCAACCAGTACCGCGATGTGTGGCGGCAAACCCGAGATTTCGTCGATCGTTTCATTGAGGCAGGAATCACCCTATGACACCCGCCGCGCCCCGATCTATTGGGGAATTATATACTTGACTCCCTAGCGGGGCCAAGCTCAAGATTAAGGCGACAGGCCGGTTTATTCGCTTTGCTGGTTAGCCTCGTAATGGGGGTCTCCCCATACACATCATTCAGCGCGATCCCCAATTGGGCATTGCGCGGTTACTCCCTCCGGACCGCCGTCTGGCTTTCTCTTGGAAAAAAGAAAACAGAATCCAGATCTGCCGACTATGTTCAGAGTGCGATAGGCAACACATCCATAAATATACGGGGTGGTTTTCCCCTGCACCAAATTGTCATCTACAAAAATTGGGGGGTCACTTGGAAATTCTTTAAGAAAGGCATCGCTGCGGCTCGTTCCGGGGTAGTTGACACCGCCAGTCTTATCGTTAGGCATCAAATCGTCACAGTAAGAATTAACGATCTTAATTTTCGACAAGTCCCCGTCTGCTGGGGTCGGAACAACTTTAATCTTAGCTCTCCAGTTCAAGAACTGCGCGGGACTTTTCCCTACATTCAGATACAGAACTTCAACCTGGAGGCGCTTTATCTGAGGATCTGCGGCCAGATTGGCAGCAAATGGAGATATCCAAGCACGATTGGCCGCAACGGTCTGTTTTTTCATCTCGACCCATTGATTGCAGGAAATACCGGCATACGTGATGCCAGCGGCGGACGCGAACCAAGCCGCATTCCGTATCGAGCGCTGTATGGATGTCTGTTCTTTCTGATTGGAATTTCGCTCGGCTATTTCTGTATCTGTAAACCTGACTTCTGCCCTAACGCGTATCTCTCTATCGCTCTGTGTTGGATCGCTTTTTTGTGCGGTGCGTATGGCGCAAGTCAAATTCTCCAGTATTTTGGGAATTGATAGTAGGGCAACTAGTTTCTCGAAAAATCCCATTTCTTATGCGCTCTTTTTTGCCTTCTTCTTCGCGGATTTCGCTTTGCGCTTCTTCTTGCGCTTATTCGCACGCTTCTCGGCCTTTGCGGGCTTGTAGGCCAAGACCCGATCAACGATGCGCTCGAAAAGATCGCTCATTGCCGAGCAACCAGCTTCTTGTAAGTCAGCCGCACATCGATGGTCTTGTCCACAAGTGCATCAATACGCGTCATCGTGTGCGCCTTGCAATTACCTTCATTCAGCCGGAATGCGAACTCATCGACGTAGCGCTGCATATGCTTGATCGTGAAGTGATGGTAAGTGCCGTAGTAGCCGCGCTTAAGGACCGCCCAGACGCTTTCGATACCGTTGGTGGATGCCATACCATTGACGTACTGCTTGGCGCTGTGGTTGACCGTGAGGCGCTTGTAGGTGGTCAATCCGTTATAGTGCGCCGCGTCGTCAGTGCAGAGGACCGATCCCCGCTTGACGTTGGCGCGCACTTCAGAGCCGATGCGCCGCGACGTCGTGTCCTGATCCAGAACAACCGCGCGGGTTTCGCCGCCCCGCTGACGCATCCCCAAGATCGCGGCCTTACCGATGCCCCCGTGCCCAAGATGCAGCCGCTTGTTCGCGTGCTTGTTGGCTTCCTTACCACCGAGAAAGGTTTCGTCGGCCTCAACGATTCCAGAGAGCGGCCCGTTGTAAATACCGCCCTTGCCGCACGCTTCACGAATGCGGCTCAGCATGAACCATGCGGACTTCTGGGTGATCCCGAGTTCCTTAGAAATCTGCATGGAGGAGACGCCCTTGCGGGCGGTCGTCATGAGATACATGGCGTACAGCCACTTATCGAGGGGGATATGGGACCGCTCCATGATGGTCCCCGTGCGCACGGTGAAGTCCTCTTTGCAGGACAGGCAGCGGAAGTACCCGGCGACCTTTCGGACCTGCACCCGCTCGGGCTTGTTGCAGTGCGGGCAAACCGGGGTACCGTGCCACCGGCGATCCTCAAGGTAGGTGCGGGCGGCGGTTTCGTTGGGAAATTTCTGAAGAAATTCGTAGTGGCTTATTGTGACTTTCATGACCGTAATCCTCGACTTACGGCCGCTATTCTACTCCCAAAAAAGCCAGGGAGTCAAGTATATAATTCCCATCTATTGACGCCTATCTGAAACAATTGCGGGATGCGCTCGCGGATCAGGACCCCGCGCTCATCCAGGACGCGGCCTACGACGCGGAAGAGTATTTGCGCGCCGAGATTGCCGCTCACCCGGACAAGTCCGAGGCGGACGTGCTGGAGCTCATTGCCAGCACCTACGGTGCGCCGGAAGAAGTCGCGGCGGCGTATCGCGAGACCGAGGCCAAAGTGAAGGCCGCCCTGCAATCGCCGCCGCGCCCCGCCGCGCACGTGCCGAGCGCGCTGCGGCGCTTCTTCAGCGTGTACCGTGACCCGCGCGCCTATACCTCGGTCTTCTTCATGCTCCTGGCACTGGCAACCGGCATCTTGTATTTCGTGATCGCAGTGACCGGCATTGCGCTGTCGCTGGGGCTCGCCGCTTTGATCATCGGGATTCCGGTTTTCCTGGCCTTCATCTCGATCGTGCGCGTGATCTCGCTGGGCGAAGGACGCCTGATTGAAGCCATGAGCGGAGAGCGCATGCCGCGCCGGCCCGTGCATCCGGGTCCGAAGCTCGGCCTCTGGGCGGGCATTGGCGCGATGCTCAAGGACAGCCGCACCTGGACGACACTCGCCTACTTCATCCTGATGCTGCCGCTCGGCATCATCTATTTCGTGATCGCAACGGCCGGCCTTGCCTTCGGGCTCACATTCACGCTCGCAATCCCGATAGAGGTGCTGCACCACTTTGATGTGATCGGCGCGTCGCTCCAGCCCGCCTGGCTTGCAACCGCGCCGGTGCTCATCGCGCTGAACATCCTGGGAATCATCGGCCTGACCGCATTGATGCATGCAGCTCGCGGCATTGCGCGCGTCCATGCGCGAATTGCAAAGCGACTGCTCGTAACGCCGGGCTAAAGAGAATTCACCTGCCGCGCGACGCCGACGCGGTCCCGCGTGCTCGAGTCTCACCGAAAATCGCCAATGGAATTGCCTTCGAGCCCATGGCCAGTTGGCATCCGAAACGCCGCCGGCGGCGAAGCGCGTTCGCGAATATTTTTAGCGTCCTACCGAGGCTGAACTCCTTCCAATTTAGTTGTTGCTGCAAAACAACTAATCGCGTAAATGCATTAAAATTAGCCTACCTGTCTTGTTGGTGGCTTGATTATTGTCATACGATCGGCTTCTTACGGCGCGGCGATCCATTCGCGCCATCTGTGAACTTACGGGCACGCACGAGCGCTGCGATGCCTGCGCTGTTCGGCCGCTGAAACACGAAATGCATGACTGGGTAACCGGGGAGTTTAAGGAACATGACCGTTAATCAATACCTCCGCCCAGTCCTGTGGAGCGCCGTAGCCACAGCCTGCGCGCAATCCGCGATGGCTCAGACCGCGCCGGCACAGAGTTCCAGCGAGCTCACCACCATCGTCGTCACTGGCTCGCTGATCAAGCGCACCGATACGGAAACGCCCAGCCCGGTGCAGGTCATCAGTGAGAAGGAACTCCTCGACAGCGGCTATACGAACGTTTCGGACGTGCTGCGCAACATCTCAGCCAACGGCCAGGGCGCGCTCAGTCAGGGCTTCGGGCAGGCCTTCGCCTCGGGTGGCTCAGGCATTGCCCTGCGCGGTCTGACGGTGGGCGACACGCTCACGCTGATCGACAGCGAACGCATGGTCGCCTATCCGTTGAGCGACGATGGCGAGCGCAGCTTCGTCGACGTCACCGCGATTCCGTTCAATGCCATCGAAAGCGTCGAAGTACTCAAGGACGGCGCATCAGCACTGTACGGTGCCGACGCGATCGCCGGTGTGGTCAATATCAAATTGAAGCAGACCTACGTCGGTACAGAGCTCACAGCAGAAGGCGGCACCAGCCAGCACGGCGACGGCTCGACTATGCACGCGGCCGGGATCCTCGGCTGGGGCGATCTGGCAAATGATGGCTACAACGTCTACATGGCCATCGACTGGCACCGTCAGGATCAGATTCTGGGCAGCAGCCGCAGCGGCGCATTTACGAACCTTAATTGGAGCGGGCTCCCCGGCGGCCAGAACACCAATCCAGGCGCCATCGGCGCGACCGGTCTTGTCTATCCGGATAGCACCACCGGCTATCTGATCAATCCTACGAAGCCCAATGCTGCCGGTGTGTATCCGAATGGTATGCCGGCGGAATCTTTCCTGCCCGGCTGCACCGCGGCCCTCCAGGCCGCTGACAAGTGCACGTTCTCGTTTCCCGGTTTGATTCAGCCGCCCTCCGAGCAGACGAACTTCCTCAGCAAGTTTACGAAGGCGCTGTCTAACGACTGGAAAATCACCGTCACGGCGTCGCTGTTCGACAGCGTCGCGGAGCAGGTTGCGCCGCCGACGGAGCCCGCCTTTGGCCATCTTCTCAACAACACCGGCCAGGAACAGGGTTCCATTCCCCTCATTGCCTGGGGTCCCGGACAGGCGTTGTCGACCAACATTTATCCGGTGCTGTCGCTGCCAGGTAACTCTCCGTTAAACCCGTACGGCGCCCGCGCGAACCTGGTCTACAGCTTCCCGGATGTCGGCCCCTGGGTGATCAACACGCAAACGAATACCTACCGCCTGTTTGCGGATTTGCACGGCACGGCCGCCGGTTGGGACCTGGATTTTTCTGCGGGGGCCATGTATGCAAAGATGCAGTTGGATTTCTCCGGCGGAATCTTGCCCGGCGCCGCGCAGGCGGCTTTGAATAGCGGCGCCTACACTCCGGGAGTCTCCACAAACGGCGCTTCCCTGTTCGCGCCTTCGGTGGGTACGAGCCCTTCGAGCACTCTCGATCTCATCGATTTCCACGGTTCGCGTGAGCTCTTCCAGATGCCTGGCGGGCCGCTGCAGCTGGGCGCCGGGGTTCAGTACTTCCACAAGGCGCAGAACGACCAGGATCCGCCGTCAGTCGCCAACGGGACACAAGAAGGCATCACCAACTTCACGGTCGGCTCGCAGGATGATACGGCGGGCTTCCTTGAACTCGATGGCAAGCCCATCAAACAGCTCGAGGTGAACGCCGCCGTGCGCTATGACCATTACGATACGTATGGTGGCTCGGCGACCCCGAAGTTCGGCGTCAAATACAGTCCGATTGACATGGTGACGCTGCGCGGCACGTGGGGTAAGGGATTTCGCGCGCCATCCATCTCCGAATCCGCCACGTCGGGGATAGCGTTCGGCGAGGGCAACGGTGCTGACTCCGTGCTCTGCGCGAATGGTACTAATGCGAAGGGCTCTTACAATGCTCTATGCTCGTATCCAGTAGTGGGCGTCGATCCGCCCAATCCCAATCTGAAGGCCGTCACGTCGACCAACGCGACCTTTGGCATCATCTTCGAGCCGATCCGGCAGTTCAGCGCCTCGGTGGATTGGTACCGGATCCAACTGAACAACGACATCATCTCGGCATCCGAGACCGGTTTGGGCAGTTTCACTTCCGTTGTCCGCGGCGGGCAGGTGGTACTGCCGGTGTGTACCAACACGACGACCAATGGCACTCCGTGCACGACCGCCAATGTGCTCACGCCCGTCGGCTATCCGATTTACAGTAGTTTCCCGTACGAGAATGCGGGTACCACCAAGACTTCGGGAATCGACGTCGACCTGCGCAGCCGTTTCGATGTAGGCGCTTTCGGCACGCTCACTGCGGAGCTGAACTACACCTATATTTCCCAGTACGAGCTCGTAGTTGCCGGCGTCACCTACGATGAGGCGGGAACTCACGGGCCGGCGGAAATCTCCGGCGACACCGGCAATCCCCGGCAGCGCGCCGTGGCATCGCTCACCTGGGATGAGGGACCGGCGACGGCTACCCTGACCGTAAACTACATCGGAGCATTCACCCTTACGGATCCCTTGGACGGTTGGAACACCTGCCTGGTAGCAATGCAGGATTCCGGGGATAGTTACGGAGCGGCGATTACTCCGGGGGTCACGACGCTGCCAGCCGCGTGGGACCAATACTGCTCGGTCCATCACTTCACTGACGTGAATCTTTATGCCAAGTACGCGGTCACCGATCATCTGTCCGTACACGGTTCGATCACGAACTTGTTCAACACGAATCCGCCGGTTGACTTGGAGACCTACGGTGGCGGCGCCTTCTACCGATATACCACGCTCGAGCAGGACGGCGCCGTCGGCCGATTCTTCCTGGCCGGCGTGACCTACCGCTTTTGACGGATTTGATGCCTGGCTGTGGGGGAGCAGATGCGCCCCCACTTCCTTTTGCACATCATGGCCCCACGCCGCGCTGAGAGCGTTGGCATTCGCAGCTACACTGGGCGGCTGCGTGAGCGCGCGTGGGGCAAATCGCTGGTTGTCTTTGCGTGTCTGGCGGCTGCGCCACTTGCAGACAGCACCGAATCCACTGTGCCCGCAACCGCGGCGGCAGCGCCAGGTTGTCTGGCATCGGGTAACGGTTTTCTGCGCGCGCGCATTCGCGGGGCGTTGAACCTCGATATCAATTGGAAGAATGCCGAGCTTGAGTGCGACGGCAGCGAACGACCCGACGGCCATGGAATTCGCTTAAGTTTTGCCGGGCCGATGCGCTCTGGCGGCCGACGCCTGCGCATGGTGTTTGGCGTCGCGTCCGCGGCAGAAGGCGCACCCGGACGCGCACTGCCCACCAATCTCACGATCATCTTCGAAGGCGAACAGCGCCTCTACAGCACGCGCGGCGAAGACCGCTGCACGGTCGATGAATTGAGAGAGGAACGGGTCGGGGCGCTCGGACCTACGATGCGCTCCTATCGCGTCATCGCGCGCGGCTTCTGTACGTTGCCGGCGACCGCGCTCGATCGGGATGAGCGCATTCTGGTGACGCGTTTCGACTTTGCCGGCCGTGTCAACTTTGATGACCCAAGCCCTCACCCAGGAACGGAGGATCCTAAATGAGCATTCGAGCGACTCTGTGCGGATGGTGCGCCACCGTGCTGTTGACCTTCGGCGTCACGGCGGGCTCGATCGCTCAGGAGGGTCCGTTACTCGACCTTGCCACTTTTGCGCAAAGCTCGGTCGATGTCGGCACCGGTCCTCATCGTCAGCACTTCGATGTGTGGATCGCCGATACCCCGGAGCGACAGACGCAGGGACTGATGTTCGTGCGCGATCTGCCCCCGGGCCGCGGCATGCTGTTTCCCGAGCCTCAACCGCGGCCGACTTCCTTTTGGATGAAAAACACCTATATCGAACTCGACCTCGTCTTCATCGGCCCGGATCACCGCATCGTGAAGATTGCCGCAAAAGCGCCCCCGCTCTCGCTCGCCACCATTGATTCCGGTGCGCCCGTCATCGCCGTGCTCGAAATCAAGGGGGGCGAGGCACAACGCCGCGGCATCCGCATCGGCGACACGGTATCTTGGCCGCAAGCTAAGAGCTGATCCAGAAAGCCCGTTATGGGGCGGCGGATTCGGCCAACAGCAGCGCGTCGCGCACCGGCGGGAATTGCGCTGCGGCGCGCTCAAGCCAGGCGAGTCCGCCTCTGATCTGCGCGCCGTGCGTCGCGCGCGCGGCGTTCAAAACCTCGAGCCGCAGCGCCGCATCATAGGCGTGCTCCGGGGCCTTCGAGTAGCGGCGCATGTCCGGCCCCTGGAGAATCGCGTGCACTTGGCTTGGCGTTGCGTCGATGTCGAAATGGCGCAAGGCGGCCGCGAGGTGGGCGGATGGAGCGGCGAGAAATCTATCAAAATCGACACGCAATACACGCGCACCTGCCGCGCGAGCCGCGTGCGCGAGCGCCGACATCTCGCAGGCCCAGCCGAGCGCCAGCGCCTCGCCCTCGCTGAGTGACCCCAACCGCCACTCTTCCCGGCCGATACGCCGATGCAGACGGCGCAGGCGACTCGGGGTCAGTATTTTCGCCTCCTGCCGCGAGTTCGGTCCGCCGAGCACAGTGGCCAGATAGCTCTCCGGCGCGACATACATCATCAGCGCCTTCGGTGCCGAGGCGCGCGACAAAAGTTCCGCCGCCAGCTCTGACACGAAACTTGTCGCCTTGACCACTGCGCGCTGTTGCGCGTCGAAGGTGCGGGACAATAGTTTCAAGCAGCCGCCGAGGCGGGCCTCGAAATCGCCCCCGCTCCACGCATGCGGGGGGATCTCGGGCGCGCTTTGAATCTGCGCGAGGGTGCGCAGGATCATGGGCTCGCGCAGCGCGAACACGCGCGGATGGGCGCCCGTGAGGCGCGAGAGCAGGGTCGAGCCGACGTGGCCGATATGGAGGATGAAATAGCAGCGCTCCGGGAGACTGGCCGCTGCTATCGAGGCGGCCACCTGCCGCCAAGCCACCCGCTGCCCGATGGTGTGCGGGGTCAGGATGCGGGCGTCGAGAAAGCTCGCTTGGGCATAGTCCGCCTGGCTCAGACGAATAAACGCAACGCTGTCGTTACGCACATCCAGCTCATGGGGGAATAGCTCCGGCGAGCGTCCTAAAATTTCTGGGAACCCATCCACCAGATCAGGTTCCATCGAGAGCGACCCGCGTGCGGCTGGTCATGCCCGGCTTTTCCTGGTAGCAGTAAAGCTCAGCGGGCGGGCGCTATAATTGATGGTGATCAGCCTCTGCATAGACTTCGCGCCTGCGCTCAATTCGGCCGCGCCAACCGTGGCGGGCAAGGACCCACAGGATGGATGATGTTTCTTCAGATTGAAAACTTCCTCACGGCCGCCGAAGTGCAGTCTGTTGCAGAAACTGCTCGGCAGGCAAAATTCATCGACGGCAGGCGCTCCAATCCGCACAACACCACGAAGGACAGTGCGATCGGAGATCCAAACGATCCGATGGCGCAGAAAGCTTCGCAAATCGCCCTTGCCGCTCTGCAGCGCAACGAGGAAGTGAGAAACTTCGTCTTTCCGCAGCGGATGGCCCTGCCCTCCTTATGCCGCTACGACGTCGGCATGAAGTATGGCGCGCACATTGACGCCGCGTACCTGCCAGTTGGAACGCAGCCGCTGCGCTCCGATGTCTCTTGCACCATCTTCATCACCAATCCCAGCGATTATCAGGGGGGTGAGCTCGTGGCTCACCTCGGCTCGGAAATCGTGCGGATCAAAGGCAAAGCGGGTTCCGCGGTGTTCTATCCGTCCACCACCGTGCATCAGGTGGTGCCGGTGAGTTCGGGCGAACGCCTCGTCATCATCACATTCATCGAGAGCCAGATTCCTGATCAATTGCAGCGCGACATGCTCCATGCGCTCGGCGAGGTTCGTGCGCTCGAGGGGCTGAAGATGGACTGGCGCAATCGGATTCAGTTGGATTACGTGATTCAGAACCTGCACCGAATGTGGTCGAAATAGTCGCGCGCCTTTGAGCACAGCGTACATGGCACGCGATCTGGAAGCCGATCATGCGAGCCTGCGCGCCGTCCACGCAGCGGCGCAGAGCGGCAACCATGCGCAAGCGGGCTTGCTGGCGGAGGCGGCGCTCGCGAGCGGGTTCGAACATCCGCTCCTCTTGAACGTGGCGGCCCTCAAGCTCGAGCAGGAGGGACGTGCAGCCGATGCGTTGCGCCTGCTCGAGCGAGCCGTAGAGATCGCTCCCAACGACTTAGGTTCGCGCAATGCGCTCGGGCTGTGTCTGCTGCAGCTCGAACGGCCCGCAGAGGCGCTCGAACAATTTGCGGCGCTCCTCGAATTGAATCCCTCCTTGCCCTTCGCCCACTCGAGTCACGGCAATGCGTTACTCGCGCTCGGCGCCATCACGGACGCAGAGGCCAGTTACCGGCGCGCGCTCGCCATCGACTCCAATCAATGCGCAGCCTTGGCGGGTCTTGCTCATATCGCAGCCAGCCGGGGCGCCTATCCTGCGGCGCGGGAATGGGCCGAACAGGCGCTCGCGCTCGTGCCGGGGTTTCCCGATGCGGTGATGAGTCTCGCCGCGGCGGAATTGCGCGAGCGCAAGGCGCCCCAGGCTGAGGCGCGGATCCGGGGCCTGCTGAACGACAGCCGCCTCGTTGCCCGCGAGCGCGCGTACGCGAACGGGCTCCTTGGTGACATACTCGATGCGCAGCAGCATCCGACGGAGGCTTTCAGCGCGTACACGGCCTGCAACGAGGAATTGCGGCGCCTGTATGCGGATCGCTATGGTCAAGAGGCCAATGCGCTCGAATATGTGCGCTCAATGATTCGCTATTTCGAGCGCGTCCGGCCTCAAGGCTGGAAATCACGCGCGCCCACGGGCGTGGATTTCTCCGGCGCGCGCGGGCATGTCTTTGTGCTCGGCTTCCCGCGCTCGGGCACGACGCTGCTCGAGGTCATCCTCGAGGGGCATCCCAACGTTGTCAGTCTCGAGGAGAAGGAGTTGTTGATCGACTCCGTGCGGGAGTTCATGCGACGGCCCGAAGACCTCGAGCGCCTGGTCCATGCGACTCCGGCAACGCTCGAAGCGGCGCGGTCGGCCTACTGGCGACTCGCCGCGGATGCAGGGGTTGACGTGGCGGGCAAGATGTTCGTCGACAAGCATCCGCTCAATACGCTGAAGCTGCCTTTGATTGCACGATTGTTTCCGGATGCAAAAATTCTGTTCGCATGCCGCGATCCGCGCGACATCGTGCTGTCGTGTTTTCGCCATCGATTTCAAATGAGCGCACCGATCTATGAACTTTTGTCAATCGAGGGTGCGGCAACCTACTACGACGCCGTCATGCAGCTCCTCATTCGCCTGATGGGCGCATTGACGCTCGACACCTGTCTCATCCGGCACGAAGACCTGGTGAGCGAGTTCGTCCGCGAGATGAAACGCATCTGTGAGTTTCTGGGTCTCGAATGGGCGCCGGCCATGGGAGACTTCGCTCTGCGCACGCAGAACCGCGCCGTGCTGACGCCGAGCACGGCACAGCTGGTGCGCGGGCTCAGCACGGAGGGGCTGGGTCAATGGCGCCGCTACGAGACGCAGTTGGCTCCCGTCCAGGCGATGCTCGAGCCGTGGGTGAGGCGCTTTTATTACGATCCCCAATAGCGAGCGCTCAGCGACGCTTGCGCAGGCTTGACGCGTGCTGCGCCGATGTCACCGGGACGAGCTTAGCGCTGACGCCGGCCCGCTGACACTTTGGCTGAAGTTTTGCCGCCGTGATGCGCGCGTTCACGGACGACGCCGGACGCGATTTACTTCGAACTTGCGCCGATACCCATAGTTTTTATCTGCTCCTTGTCCATCCGCTGCCGCTCGAGCGTCATCGCAAGCGTGTCCGAGTCAATACATTTTTCCGTCGCGAGGCGGCTGCCGAGGTCGGCGTCCTCCTTGCAGAAGTAATAGTTGCCGCGGCTCGTCCTCATGTGGTACCCGGCCTGCCTCGCCTGCTTGATGACGTCAGCCGATGGACCCTGCGGCTGTGCCGGCGCAGCGGGCGCAGCGGGCGCGGCGGTCGACGTCGATGCCGGCGCAGTGGCGGTCGCGGCGGGGGCAGCGGGCTGCTGCGTCGGAGCTGCGCTTGGCGACTGCTGCGCACCCGCAGAACCTGCGACTCCCATCATGCTGATCAGCATGAGAGAACGAAATTTGATTGAGTATGTAATGGGGGTATCTCCCGATCTATGGGACGCCTCGTTGGTGTGGCGTGCGCGATTGACGTGCTGCCACTACCGGACACCGCCAGCCAAGATCATCGCAAGAAGCAGCTCGTCTGAAACCTTGACATGGTGGGAGGCAAATGCTACCGGAAGTGAACTCAATTCGATAGCCGTCGAGCGCCAGCGTGAACGGCACGCCATCGAGCGCCAAGCGGGCGCTGCGGCTCGGCAGTAACCGTCCAGCGCTTAGCTTTTGGGTGGAAAGCCGTGGCGGCTGACGCGAACCTTGGCAGATTCGGTTGAAGGGTCCAGCGTATCCAGGGGATGTACATTGGCACCGGGGGGCGGAGCGAATATGAATCGATGCTGTGGGTGGGTAGCCTGTGGGGTGCTCGGTTGTCTTGCGTGGACTGCGCCATGCAGCGCCGCCGGATCGCTGGCGGGCCTCCTCGCCTGTCGAGATCTTGCAGATGCGACGTCAAGGCTTGCCTGCTACGACCGCGAATCCGCCGCGCTTGCGCCAGCGCCGAAAGCGCCTGGTCCATCGGCTGCCGCTTCACCGGCAACCGCCCCATCAGCAGCCGCTCCATCAACGGCCGCCTCAACAACTGCCCATCCGGCGCTTGATGCGCAGCAGAAGTTCGGATTGTCCGAGCACACCATCGCCGAGCGGGAAGGGACGGCCGGTACGCGCGCCACTGGCGCAATAAAGATTGAGGCGCACATCGCACGGGTCGCACCCGAAGCCGACGGACGCTTCGCGTTCACGCTCGATAATGAGCAGGTCTGGAGACAACTGTCTGCAGAAGGAGATCTTCTGGCAAGGCAGGGGGACGCTGTGACGATCTCACACGGTTTGCTCGGCTCTTATTGGCTGCAGATGAAATCGGGGCGTGGCTGCAAAGTCACGCGCCTGCGGTGATCTTTAGGGGCAATCGGATGAAGCCGGGCTCGAGCCGCACTGCGCCCACCCGGCGCGAGTGACGTGCGGCGCGAATCACTTTTTCACGCAGCATCCGGCAGAGTGAACCAGCAGTTGAATGCAATCGTGATGCGCTCACCATCGGCCTCGAAGGGCTTGACGTCGTGCAGCACCCACGATGGGAATATGACGAGATGTCCGGCTTCGAGAAAGATTTTGGCAATCTGATATCCGTACGGCAATTGCATGTCGGCGGTACCGGCATCCAAATGCATGGCGCTCATGATCATTGGGTTGATGAAGCTCAAGAGGCCGCTGTTCTTGGCACCGGGTTCGGGCAGTCCGGGGTCGACACAGTAGACACCACTCCAGGATGCGTTGGGATGATTGTGGACACCAAAGAACCCACCGCGCCGGGTCACGTGGAACCAGCAGTCGTTGAAAATCTGCAGGCGGTTGAGCGTTGGCAGGTCATAGCGGTTGAGCCGCCCGATCACCGCAAGTAGCTGGTCCCAGCAAAACGTCTTCAACTCCTGGATCGCTGCATCGCTCTCGCGAAACAGGTTGAAGTGGCTCTCGAACACCGCGGCATTACGTTGAGCAAGCGGCCGAGGATTGGCCGATCCTGCGGCCCCTTCCGCCGCAAGGATGTAGCGCTTGAGCGCCGCATTGAGTCGCGTGTGCTCCGGATGCCGGCTGAATGCAAATGGGACGGCAAACATGTTGACCACTTCCGGCGCCGGCATACTCGCTCCTCCGAATCATCCACCGAGCGGGATAGGTATACTTTACACATGAACGTGCGACCGGTAGAGCCGGGGTCTGTCGCCGAAGAGCAGAAAGTGGCGGCGCTCATGGCAAACGTTGAACGTCTCGTGGCCGAGCGCCGTGACGCGGATGCACAGCGACTGTGGCGCGAGGCGCAGGCGATTCTTCCCAATCATCCCCTCGTGCTGCACGAGCGTGCGCGCCGATTCCTTGTTGGTGGCGATCCGGCGGCTGCCTGCACGCTCCTGGAACAGCTGGTTGCGCTCGCCCCGCAGCAGCTGCCGTTCTGGCTGAGCCTTGCGGCAGCCCTGCGCTCGCTTGCGCGCCGTGAAGAAGAGCTGCAGGCGCTCGAGCGCGCGCTGGCACTCGACCCTACGCACCTGGTCGTGCTGCTGCAGAAAGGGGCACTCCTTGATCTCATGAATAAGCCGCGCTCGGCGGCGGCCGTCTACGGTCATGCGCTGCAGTCGCTGGCCACGGGCACGCCCCTGCCGCCGGCCGTCGAGGCGCATGTTCGGCATGCCGAGAAGCGGGTGAGAGAAAATGCAGCTCACCTGGGGGAGCTGATCGATGCGCGCCTTGGGGAGCTGCGGCAGGCCGGACGCTCCGGCGCGTCGCACGCGCGCTTCGACCGCTGCCTCGAGCGGATACTCGGGCGCCGGCGCATCTACACGCCCGAACCGACGTTCATGCTGTTCCCGTACCTTAGAAACTTTGAGTTCTTCGACCGCGACTCCTTCCCTTGGCTCGCCGCCGTCGACGCCGCAACCGAGTCGATACGCGAGGAGCTCCTCGCCGTACTCAGCGCCGACCAGCAGGGAATCCAACCCTATATCGACTTCGGCGCGGGTTTGCCGCTGCGGCAATGGCAGGACCTCAACCACTCACGACGCTGGGGCGCCTATTTCCTGTGGAATCAAGGACGGCGCGAGGAATCGCACCTGGAACGCTGTCCGCGTACCGCGGCAATGCTCGCGGCGGTTCCGCAGGTTGACATTCCCGGCCGCGGCCCGACCGCTTTCTTCTCGATATTGGATGCTCGCACGAGAATTCCGCCGCACAGCGGCGTGACCAACACGCGCCTGACCGTGCATTTGCCGCTGATTGTGCCGCCGGGCTGCAGATTTCGGGTGGGTGGCGAAACGCGTGAGTTCCGTGCCGGCACCGCATGGGTCTTTGACGACACCATCGAGCATGAGGCGTGGAACGATTCGGACGCGCCGCGCGCCATCCTGATCTTTGACGTGTGGAACCCGGAGCTCACGGCGCTCGAGCGCGACCTCGTGCGCGAGACGATGACGGCGCTGGCAGAATATTACGAACCTGAGGGCACACTGTCCGGTGTGGTGATTTGAGCGCTGCGCAGATCGTCCTAAGGGCCCGAGCAGCCGTTCAATCGACCCGGATTCCGGCGGCCTCGAGCTGCGCGGCGAGCGGGGCGAGCTGCAGTGCAAAGTTCTGCCATTGGTGCAGCGAGTCATCGTAGAGGGGTTGCCGCACCTGCACCGAGCTTGCCGTTGTGATCGCGCTCGGGTTCGTATGGAATTCAAGACACGCCTCCTCGAACGGCAGTTCGAGGTACTCGAGCAGCCGCCGGGTCGTCGGCTCCTGCGCGGTGACCATGTCCTCGTACGCGATATCGAGGATGCGACCCGGCAGGACTCGGTGCCAATGCGCCATCAGGCGCCGATAGCCGATGTAGAAGGCGCCGAGCTCCGCCAAGTCGTAGGCAAACGGATAAGCCTTGCGGAAGCGGGTCTTGTAGATGGCGTAGCACGCCGCAAGCGGATGGCGCGTGAGGTGCACGATGCGCGCATTCGGGAACGCACGAAAGATGAGAGCGCAATAGAAGAAGTTCGCCGGATGCTTGTCTGTAAATCGCGGCCGCTCGCCGCGATGAACACGTGAGCGCGCCAGGTACTCGCGGGCGATCGATCCGCCATCGAGGCTCCCGAAGGTCGCGGCGTAGCTTTGCCAGCTGGCCGACCCGGGCGGGGCGGTGCGCTCGACGACGGCTCCAATCGCGTCCGACAGCGCCGACAACTCGCCGGCGGAATGTACCGTGGAGTGACTGCCCAGGATCCGGTCGACCAGTGTAGTGCCGGTGCGCGGCAGCCCCACAATGAAGGTGGGACTCTCACCCGTCGCGTCCGAGGTCACAGCTTCGACGCCCGAAAAACCCTCGATGATGCGGGCGATGACAGCCTGGTCCTGCAAGGGGTCGTACTGAATGCGGGTGCGTTCGAGCCCATTGCCGGCGCTGAGCTCGCGCCAGCTCGAGGCGTACTCGCCCAGGTCCTCGTAGGCCTTCGCGAGCCCGAAATGCAGCGTCGCGGCAGCGGGCGAATCGGCGCCGGCTGCGGCGAGCGCAGCTTGCATCGCTGCGATGCAATTGCTCTCGCGCGACTGGTGGCGCAGCTCGACGAGCTCATTCAGAGCCTCGGCGTTTCCCGGTGACATCTTTAACACCGCTTCGCAGTCCTCCGCGGCGAGTTCGAACTCGCCGAGGAAGCGGTGCAAGCTTGCGCGCTTGGCGCGTAGGGACGGGTCGGCGGATGCCGCGGCGACGGCGCGATCGTAAATCGCAAGCGCGCCGCGATGGTCGTTCGCGTACACGAGGAACTCCCCGACGGCGTCGAGCGCCGCCGGGGTTTCGGCGGCACCGGTGCCGGCCTCTGCAGCGGCTGCAAGGGCCGCCGAGCGTTGTCCGAGTGCCCACAGGCACTCGGCTTTTTGGAGCAGACACTGCACAAGGCCCGGGTGGGTTGCGAGGTACTTTTCAACGAGTCCCAGCGCCGCCTCCTTCTGATCGGCGAGCAGTGCGACGATGCTCCCGAGCAGCCAGCCGGTCGGCTGATCCGGCCACGCCGCACGGCACGCCGCCGCCGCGGCGGTAGCCCCCGGCCAGTCGCGGCGCTGCATGCGCTCGCTGATCTCGCGCTCAAATTCAGGCAAAGTGCGGCTGCTCATCGGTCCAGGTGCGCCCCGAGAATGGACCGCGCATCATCGAGGCGCCCAGGAGCGCCGTCCAGTCATTACGGCCGTCATCACACTATCGTTGCGCCTAGGCAACAGGCCGTTCGGCACGCGCGAACGGCCCCTGCCACAGTGTCCGAATACGTCTGGAATCAGCGTCGCTACGCTCCATGCGCAAGACATGAGCCCTTGAGGGAGGCGCTCGAAGAGGCGGTTCAGGCTTACCTGTTGCGCGCTTCCGACACTGTGCTATATTCGCGGCCATCGGTGAATTATACCTAGAGGCGCTTAACGTCCGAATGGGACCAGTAACCACCATCGAGATGCGCGGGGAGCTACGGGCTCTCGGCCATTTGGTGTGCGCGTTGCATGGTTCACCCTCGGGCGCCCTCCTCTCAGGTATGCCTCATCCGTCTGGTTTTGGCACGAACAGCTATTAGGGAGCCACAAAATGCCTCAAGAGAATTGCGGGAATTCACGGTTGCGGATGGCCGTGCGCCTGGCCCTGACCGGCGGCACGCTCGCCGCCTCCTATGGTGTCGCGAACGCGCAGACAGCGCCGCCGCCGCAAGCTGCGGCCACCCCGAGCGCGCCCGAAGAGGTCGTGGTGACGGGATCGCGCATCGCGGTGCCGAATCAGACGTCCATCAGCCCGGTCACCTTCGTGTCCGCGGAGACTATCCAACAGACGGGTGTGACCAGGATTGAGGATCTGCTCAACCAGTTGCCCCAGGTCTTTGCCGATATGACCTCCACCGCTTCGAACGCCGCGGATGGCACCGCGTCGGTCAACCTGCGCGGCTTGAACGCCAAGCGCACTCTCGTCCTCGTCAATGGCGACCGTCTCGGCCCTGGCGACCCGACGACCGGTGGGCAGTCCGACATCAATATGATTCCTGTCGAAATGGTCGACAGCATCGAAATATTGACTGGCGGTGCATCATCGGTGTACGGCGCGGACGCGGTGGCGGGCGTCGTGAACTTCAAATTGAACGATCACTTCGAAGGCGTGAAGCTGGTCGCCGACCTGGGCATCTATCAGCACAGCAACGACGACCCGGAAGGTGTGAAGGAGGCGATCACCGCCTCGGGGTTCACTCAAGCGCCCAACAACGTCTACACCGGAGCGCAGAGATCCCTCGCCCTCATCATGGGCGTGAATACGCCCGACGGCAACGGCAATGCGACTTTCTACGCGACCTACCGCAATTCACTGCCGGTGATCGAGGCCAAGTATTCCTACAGCGCGTGTACGCTGTCGTCGGGTTTTGTCGCCGGTCCCTATAATTCCGGCGGTAAATTTANNTGCCGAACACTCTGCAGCTCTTCAACTATGGCGCGCTCAACTACTTCTCGCGTCCGGACGAGCGCTACACCGCCGGTGCGTTCCTGCACTACGAGTTCAACGAGCACGCCACCGTCTACGCGAACACCATGTTCATGGATGACTTCACGGTCGCGCAGATTGCACCATCCGGTGACTTCGCCAATAACGGCTCGTTCGACTGCGCCAATCCCTTCCTAAGCGCGAGCGAGCGCAGCTACTTCGGTTGCGCCGGCGGCGGCACTGCAGGGCTTACGAATCCTAACATCCTGATCCTGCGCCGCGACGTTGAGGGCGGTGACCGCCTGAGCGAGCTTGAGCACATGGACTTTCGCGAGGTGCTCGGCATCAAGGGCAAGATCGACGACGTCTGGAGATACGACGCGAGCTGGCAGTACAGCCTTGTCGACCTGACCTCCTCGATCGACAACTACTTCTCCGACACCAAGCTCAATAATGCCTTCAACGTGGTCAGCGTGGGGGGCGTACCAACCTGCACGATCACCATAACTACGGGCGCCGCCTGCGTGCCCTACAACATTTTCACGCCCGGCAAGGTCACCCCGGCGATGCTCAACTACCTCTACTCGATTGGAATCGAGACGGGGCGGATTTCGCAGACCGACGCGCAGCTGAACTTCACGGGAGACATGGAGAAATACGGGATCAAACTTCCGACCGCGAAGTCGGGCCTGGCGGTCAACGTCGGTGCGGAGTACCGAGATTCGCGGGCCGCGACACAGCCCGACGAGGAGCTGCAAACCGCCGATCTGGCGGGCGTCGGCGGACCGACGGTCCCGGTGTCCGGCGGACTCATCTCCAAGGAAGGCTTCATCGAGGGACGCATGCCGCTGGTGGAGGACATGCCCGGCGCAGAGGCACTGAACCTAGAGGCAGGCTACCGCTACTCGAGTTACGACCTGGGATTCAAGACCAACACTTACAAGATCGGTATCGACTGGGCACCGATACAGGATATCCGGCTGCGCGGCAGCTTCGCACGTGCCGTGCGCGCGCCGAACGTCGTGGAGCTGTTTGCGCCTTCGGCGGTCGGACTGGACGGCACCTATGCCGCGGACCCCTGCTCGGGCCCGACGCCCCAATACTCGCTCGCGCAATGCGAGAAAACAGGCGTCTCGGCCGCCCAGTACGGACATATTGCTCCGAACCCGGCGGGACAGTACAACGGTTTGCTGGGCGGCAATCCGACCCTGAATCCGGAGACAGCGCTCACCACCTCGTTCGGTATCGGCCTCACCCCGTCGTTCCTGCCGAACTTCAGGGCGCAGTTTGATTACTACGACATCAAGATCGAGAACGTAATTCAGTCGATTGGTGGCGGGATCATCCTGACCGAGTGCGCAACCTCCGGCACGGACTGCAACCTCATCAATCGTGCACCCGGCACGGGCACTCTGTGGGCGACGCCCAATGGCTTCATCACCGACACCCTGCAGAACTCCGGAATCCTGGAAGAGAAGGGCGTCGACGTCGACTTGGGCTACCGCGTCGACCTGAATGCCATGGGGAAGATCCTCCTCGGCTTACAGGGCACGTACATCAACTCATACGATGAATCGCCGATCCAGACCGACTCGGCCTTGGAGTTCAACTGCGCCGGCCTCTACGGNNCATCGGTTTACCGCCACCTGGCAGACACCGTGGCAGGCTGCCGAAGTGTCGCTGGCGTGGCGCTACTACACCGGCGTGAAGCTTGAGTCCTTGAGCAGCAATCCGAATCTGGCGGCGCCGAACGGGGGCACGATCGCAAGCGGTGCAATCTCCAACACCGACTCGTCCCTGCCGGCCGTCAGCTACCTTGATCTGACCGCTGCGATCAAGGTGGCCGACAAGGTCCAGCTGCGATTGGGCTGCAATAACCTCCTCGACAAGGATCCGCCGCTTGTCGGCGCGACGAATATCGCGGCACCACCGACAGGCAACGGCAATACCTTCCCGGGGTATTACGACTCGTTAGGGCGCTTCCTGTTCGCCGAGCTGACGGCACAGTTCTAGCCTAGCGAGGTCTGAGAAATAGAGGCGGCAGGCTTCAGGCCTGCCGCCTTTTTTTTGCCCGCGACGGCGCGCCCTGTGCAAGTTGCATGTTGCAGGGTCCGCGGCGAGCGACGCGGTGCTGGCGGGTTCGACGGCACCTATCCGGGATCAGACAGGGGAGGCTCCTCTCTGGCGCCCGCGGGCGGGACTACTGGACGAACAAGTCGCTGTGCTTCGGGTGCGCGAGCATCTGCACTTCACGGCGCTGATAGTCGAGGACCAGCGTATCCAGTCTGCCGATGAGATCCATTCCGATGACGACGGCGGGCGCGCTCTGCAGATTCCATAACTGAAAGATATAAAACCGCCCGAATACGATGCTGAAATGCACCGCGTGTACGTCGCCCACCTTGATGGCGATCACCGGCCAGCGCTCTCCAGGCTGCAGCGCCAGAGTTTCGCCACGCACCTCGACTGCCGGATAGGGCACGTTCGCGCGCGAAGGATCCTGCAAGGCTGCGTACAACGCCGCATTGCCGAGGGTGTATTCACTTCCCGTGTCGATCACGGCCTTCACGCGCACTCGCTCCACGTAGGCGTCGACCACCATCAGACGGCCGAAACGCAGTTGCGCAGGAATGCGCGCGGTACCGTCGAGCGGTTTCTCATAACGCGAGTTGCGGATCTCGATCCGGCCCGTCTTGAAGTCCACCATGACGCGTTTGCCTGCCAAACCATCGACGCCGAGTACGCCGTCGATGTCGTTCGTCAGGGCATTCGCAACCGGCAGCTGTTGTCCGATGAGCGTCACATCGCCGGCTGCGACCCGTTCGACGAGCGCCGTTGGCACGATCGCAGAGCCCGTTGTGCCGTTCATGGTCACCCTGTTGTCGGCGACGACATCAAGGCCGAGCGCCTGCGCCAGACGCGGCGAGAGAACGGTGCGATTGGCGCCCGTGTCCAGCGCAAACGAAAACGGGCCCTTGCTGTTCACCATGACGGGGACGATGATCCGGCCGATCTGATCAGGGCTGGTCGCCGCCTCGTAATCGGGTTTTGCCGGTGCATCCGCAGGCGTGCTCCCCGGTGCCGGCGCCGGCAGCAGTGCGGGACCGGTATCCCGAGTGGCGGGTTCGCCGGCTTGCACGCACGGGCACCCCAACCCTTCCAAAACCACGATGATCGCCGCGACGAGCGTCGCTCGCCCGTAAGAATGGCCGTTGGCGAAAGTGGCTTCCATATTCAAAAGATGCTCAGATGCCCCGCGATGTCGCACCCCGCATGATCGCCGTCGGGGCAGGCGGGCGCTGCAGCCTTCATTATGGATTCCCCGAGGGCGCACCGTGCGCAAGGCGATCGCTCGTCGCCGCACCGGTGACGCGCTGCGCCGCAACGCGCACCCGACAATGCCGAATCAGACCTTCATCAGCCCGGTTACCGTGCATGAGCCCTTCGCTGCCATCATCCCCGCTGGGCCGGTGAGCCGCTTCGCCCTTAAATCAGTTCGTCTGCGGGCCGGGCCTGCCCGCCCCCGCACTCCTTGAGGGTCCCTCAAGGAATGTCCCAGCGGTTCGGTTCGAGCGGCGTCTTGCCGCCGAGCGGTTGAAGCGGCAGCCGCCCGGCCCGCGGTGCGGGACGAAACTCACGGTGCAGAAACATGGAGGTGGCGCACCGGTAATGATGCGAGGGCCTGAAGTCGTGGAAATCAACCTGGATAAGATCGCCGTCTCTTAGAATGCTGGCGGTGTTGGGAAACCAGTCGGAATTGTCGAGCACGATGAAGCCGCCCGGTTTGAGAATGCCCAGGGCCGATTGCGCACACGCCACCCGGTTTGCGGCGGCGTCGATGATCACCGCATCGAACGGCCCGAATTGACCGGCCGCAGCCGGGAGCCGGGCCTCCTCGACATGAGATATCTCCAAGTTGGCGGGCTTATCGAGGCTGAGCTGCCGGGCAATTTCGGAGTCGGTCTCGAGAGTCAAAACCCTGCGCATACGCGTGGCCCAGAACGCGGTCGAGCGTCCGCCACCGAGCTCCAGGCAATCGAAGGTCTGCAGGGCCAATCCCGACACGTATTCGATAAAGCCATACGACATCAGCGGAATGGGCTCGCCATTGCCGAGGGCGGCCGCTTCCGTTTCGGCCGACTGCAGAAAACCGAGATCGCGCGCCAGAATATGGGTCGCCGAGGCCATGAACATCGCCCCCCGAGACAGCTCGTGCACCCCGATATTGTTGCGCAGCCCGTCAGCGTCATCGCCGCGGCGCGTCCCCGGGATCAAATGGGTCCAGAACATCTTTGAACCTTGCGCACTTCTGCTGCGGTGAGATGGTCCTAAAGCGGCAGGAACATCGCCCATCCAGTCAGATCCCAATCAGTCGGGCGTGAAGTATAAACTTTCGCCGGGAGCGACGGGTCACCGCTGCCCGCGCGCCCCGGCACTTCGCGCGAAAAAAACCATTGCGGCCACGCTGGTGCGGGCGCCCGCACCTGATTGAGCGCACTGACGGGCGGGGGTCTCTCAACCCACAGAATCGCGGAGAAGAACTAGAACAGCCCCATCGGCGCAGCACCTCTCACAGATTCTTGCGGCCGTTTCCCCAGGGTCCCCAGGGCTGGGAGGCCGCAGCCTGCCGCTGTCGTGCAAACAACTGCACTTCACAACGCTGGTAGTCAATCACCATCGAGTCGAGATTGCCGATGATATCCATGCCGATCACCAGCGCAGGCTGGGTATCCAGGCTCCACAGCTTGAAGACATAGAACTCGCCGAACACGACATCGAGGTTAGCAGCCTGTACGTCGCCCACTCGGATGTTCTGAACGCGCACGCGCTCGCCTTCCTGCGTCTTCAAGGTCTCGCCAACCACATCGATCTTCGGATTTTCGCGTCGCGCTGGTGCGTGCGCTGACAGTGCAGCGCGCAGCGCATCATTGCCGAGGGTGTATTCGCTGCCGGTGTCGATCACGCCCTTGACGTGCACGCCATTGACATAGGCGCTGATGACAATCAGGCGCCCGAAGCGCATCTGTGCAGGGATTCGCATGGCACCCTCAAGAGGGCCTTCGTAGCGCGCATTGCGGATCTCGATCCGATTCTTCGCAAAGTCGACCGTGACGCGCTTGGAGTTCAATCCGTCCACCCCGAGAATGCCATCGATCCCGCTGGTAAGAGCATCCGCTACCGGCAGGCGCTGGCTCTTGATCGAAAGATCACCGGCCGCAAGCAGTTCGATGAGTGCCGTCGGAACGGCGGCCGATCCGGTGACACCGTTCAGCGTGACATCGTCGCCGTCGGTATGCAGGCCGAGTGCCGTGATGAGGCGCGGCGTGAGCACGGTGCGATTGGCGCCGGTATCCAAGGCGAACTGAAACGGTCCCTGCTTGTTCACCATGACGTTAACGATGATCCGACCGATCTGATCGGATCGCGTTCCAGCGTCATAGTCAGCTTTGCCAGACAGGTCATGTGGGGCCAGGTCGAGCGGCCGCGTCGGAGCCTCGATAGGTTGAGGCAACAGCATCGTCGGCACCGGAGTGCGCCCTGTAGTACCGCCTGTAGTACCGGCCGAACCCGCCAAAACCCATGCCGTTAGAGCCAGCCCCAAGGCTGCGGCAATAACGCGCCGCTGGCCCGTAGCGGGCCCATGTCCGATCGCCGATCCAGGCTCATGCATAAGCTTGTCCCGGTCCGATCTTACACCCCATGCGGTTTGCGGGCGCCAAGACCCGGCCAGGCCCCAAATCATGGGCGAATCGTCCCTTCGGGGCGATTAATGTGAACTGCCGCAACGCGTTGGAGAAGCGGCTATTTATCCTCATCCCTGCCCGGTGTCGGACGGGGCACGGCGCATGGCCTATGCGGGCGATCGGGGCACCGGGGCAGGCAGATGACCCAAACTTGAGGGAGTTGACGCGTTGGCCAGTTCCGCATCGAAAGCAACTCAGCCCACGGGCGATGGCGCGCAGCCGGCGGCATCGGGTGCGGCCCCCGCGTCTGCAGCGCACGTGGCGGCTGACATCATTGCGATCACGACCCAGGATGATTTACTCCTTGAATTGGGTGCGGTGCTCGGAACTCAGGCCGCGGTGCATCGGGTCGAGTCGCTCACCTTGGCGCTTGAGCAGATGGGCGCATCGCGGCGTGCACGCATTCTCGTTTTCGACACGCGCGGCATGGCCGACCTGCGCAACTCCGTCGGCCGCGCGTACGCGCGCGCGCCGGCTGCCGCCATTGTGCTGTTTGCTCATGCAACAGACGAAGAGACCCTGCGCCGGACGTTCAAGGGCTCAAAGGTGTTTGCAGTCCTGCCGCTCCCCATGGACTCGGCGAGGACCGCGCTCGTTTTCGCCGACGCCCTGACTGACGCCCTCGCCAAAAATCCTACAGCGCCTGCTCGCATTGCAACCGCGCCCAGCGTCCCAACGGCGTCTATGACGCCCAGCAACGACCGCTGGGGACTCGGCGCAGCCGTCGCGGTGCTGGTGGTCGCATGCGCCTGGTTCATCGCCCGGGACAAAGAGATCACAGTCCCCGGCGCGGCCGCATCAAAGCTCAGCATTTCCGCAGCGCCGGCGACGCACCTCAATGGCCCCGCCGATGCCGCGCTCGCCGCAGCCAAGACTGCGCAGGAAAAGGCCGCCGCCAGCGCCTCCCAAACGGCCGCCGCCACGTCGCAGGCCGCAAGCCCAACGCCGAGCGCCGCTCGGCCGTCTCCACCGCAGGCTGACCTCAAGCTCATTCATTACGTCGCACCTGAATATCCCGCCGCCGCGCGCGCGCGCAATTTGGCAGGCAGCGTCGTCGTCGCATACACGGTGGATGCGCTGGGCGCCACACGCCATGTGCGTGTGGTTTCGGCAGAGCCCGCGGGGATCTTCAATCATGATGCCGTCAATGCTGTAAGACGCTGGCGCTACGCGCCCGTGATGGTCGACAACGCCGCCGTGGCCGCAGCGACCCGTACAACGATCCGCTTCACGCCGCAATAGACCGCGGCCGAGACTGTCAGCCTATGAAAATCCGCGGCGCATCGCGCACTCAAAAAGTCGTCACGGGCGCGCTCGTCCTTGCGCTGACGGGGATCATGGCTGCCGTGTTGATCTTTGGCGCGCGCGTCGCGCGCGCGCACGAAAATGCGCCGCAGCAGCAGACGCTCGTTGCGCAGGCCGCCGCGGCCACACAGCGTGCACCCGCCGCGAATGCGGCGGATCTGCGCTTGCTCTTCCTCGCCGGCGCGCTCGCAATGTTCGCGTTCGCGGCGCTCGCCGTGTACCTGCAGATCGCGCGCGCACGCCACGAACGCGCCGCCCGCGAGGCGCGCGGGCACGCGCACGGCATTCTGCAGACGGCGCAGGAAGGCTTCTTCTGGCTCGACGTCAACTTGCGCATCGGCGCGGCGTCCTCTGCGGCCTTGACGCGCATGTTCGGCCGCGAGGACTTCGCCGGACTTGCCTTTGAGGAGCTGCTGCAGGGACTCCTGCCGCCGGCCCAACTTGCAACGGCCGCCAAGGACATCAAGCTCCTGTGGGATGAGCCGGCGCCGGAGAATTCGATCAAGAGCATCGATCCCTTCGGCGAACTTCAGATCCAGGTCGACAATGGACGTGGCGATCGCGACACGCGCCACCTGCAGTTCAACTTCCATCGGGTCGTGGGCGCGAGCGGCGTCAAGCACGTGCTCGTAAGCGTCGCCGATGTGACTGCAAGCGTGCTCCTGGCGCGCGAGCTCATCGAAGCACAGAAGAACGCCGACTCGCAGGTGGACATGCTGCTCGGCGTGATGCAAATCGATCCGCTGCAGCTTGCGGCTTTCCTCGATGCGACCGAGGCGGGGCTGCAGCTCGTCAACGCCGTCCTGAAGGAGTCCGCGCGTACCGACGGTGAATTCAGGGTGAAGCTTGATAGGCTCATACGCGAACTGCATGCGATCAAGGGCGATGCGTCCGCGCTCGGCATATCGGGCGTGGCCGAGCGCGCCCATCGATTTGACGATCTCCTCTGCGAACTCAAGGAGCGCTCTGAGCTCTCTGGAGTCGACTTCCTGCCGCTCGTTCTCAGGCTCGACGAGCTGCTCGCACACCTGCGCAGCATGCGCGAGCTCACCGTGCGCGTCGCGGCGCTGCGTGATGGCGCAGCGGCCGGCGCGCCGGGGATGCATGCCCTGCAGATGGCCCACGAGCGCTCCGCGCTCCCGGCCGAAGATCTCGCGACGACGCTGCAGGGGCTCGCATTGCGCCTCCGGCACGACCAGGAGAAAAAATTCCGCCTCTCGCTGCATGGATTGGCGCAGATTCCGCTTGAATATCGCGCGACGGTGCGCGATCTGCTGATTCAACTGCTGCGCAACTCCGCCGTACACGGCATTGAGCCGGCGGACGTGCGCCGCACGCGGGGGAAGTCCGAAACGGGGCTGGTGCGCGCCGAGTTCCGCGCCAACGACGAAGACTATGAGCTCGTTTTCGAGGACGACGGGGCGGGTCTCGCACTCGAGAAGCTGAAGACTGCCGCGATCAGGAAGCACCTGACGACGGCCGCTGAAGCTGCGCGCATGGATACGCGCGCCGCCATGGGGTTGATCTTTCGCGGGGGCGTGTCCACCTGCGAACGAGTCACGATGGACGCCGGCCGCGGCGTAGGAATGGAGATGGTGGCGCGCCGGATCGCGGCGCTGGGCGGCAAGATTGTCCTGAGCACGGATCGTGGCAAGTTCACGCGCGTCAAAATTGCGCTGCCGCTCTTGCAGTCGGCGAAGAGCGCCGTCGCCTAGGACGAGCGAGCGCAAAGTGATCATGGCCGTCGAACCCAGCCGCCGCATGAGGCGCGCGCGGAATTCATGAGGAACGCTTAGATGCTGCAGGAGCGGGAGTTGAAGACCTTCGTCGACGGCACAACCCAGTACTTCGAAGTCGCCGTGCAACAACCCGCCTCGATCGGCTCCCCTTACCTCGTGAGCGGTGTCCCGGCGACACTCGACTATACCGGTGTCATCAACATATCGGGCAAGCGCGAAGGCGTCGTCTACTTCACAGCTCCGCGCGCCATGCTGACGGTGCTGCTCATGAAGATGCAGGAGAACGACTTCAGCCACGAGAACATGTGTGACCTCGTGAGCGAGGTGGCCAATACGATCTGCAGCAGTGCACGCCGCGGTTGCGGGCGCGATTTCGTGTTCTCGGCGCCGAACGTGGTCCACGGCGAGAGCGCCGACGTCAGCGTCGTTCCCGGCAGGCGCTCATTCGTCATTCCTATCAACTGGCGCAGCCACTCAGCAAAGCTCGTCGTCGCCCTCAAATAAGCGCGTCCCTCAAAATCCAAGGTGCCGCCGCGGCGCGAGACTCGTCGGCCTAGTCCAGGCGCTGCACTCGCAGCGCGTGCAGCGCGCCGCTGTCTTCAACCTCGATGCTGAGCGCCATCGGGCGGCAGCACACCTGGCAGTCCTCGATGTACTCCTGCGCACCCGCACTCACCTCGATGCGCGCCTCGAAGCGCTCGCCGCAGTAGGGACAGTGGGCAGCGACGAACTGCTCAGCTGCGATACCGGCGCGCTGCGCCGCCGGATCGTAGACGGGCTCCAATCCATAAAGCTCGTCGATCTGATGCGCATCCGGGCTTG
>PLIX01000100.1:0-396 GCA_003140135.1 Gammaproteobacteria bacterium | reverse complement strand
AGCCGCCACCCGCACGGATTTAGAACGTAATTGGCTCACGGGCTTTGACCTGTGCAACCTGACGGCCGGCGCCTCGCAGTACTTTGAGAAGATCGGCGCCGATACGATTCAATCGGTGTGCACGCACTACGCCCAGAAGCGCCAGACCGCGAAGCGTCTAAAACTACGTTGGCGCGTGAGTCGCGGCGCCCGGCGCTCGCTCGGGTGGATACCCTTCAAGGCGGCGAGTCTCAAGCGCAAAGGCCGGGGTGTGCGTTTTGCCGGCAAGTGCCTGCGGGTGTTCGAGCGGGAACGCCTGGAGGGGGTGAAGTGGCAGGGCGGTTGCTTCGCGCAGGATGCGGTCGGAGACTGGTGGTTGTGCCTGCCGGTGAAGGTGCAGGCCGAGTGCACCATCGC
>PLIX01000054.1 GCA_003140135.1 Gammaproteobacteria bacterium | reverse complement strand
GTGTCGTACCAATTGTAGAAATGTCCGCGAAAGCGCTGCAGGCGCGCCATGGTTGCAATGGTTGCTTCCAGCCGTTGCAGAGTCTCGAGGGTTCCCGCCCATCCAAAGTCGCGCGCGCTCACCACCGAAAGAAGATACAGGCCTATGTTGGTAGGCGAAGTGCGATGCGCGAGGATGGGATTGGGATCCTCCTGAAAATTATCCGGCGGGAGCATGTTGTCGTCGGCAGTAACGAAGGTCTCGAAGAAACGCCAGGTGCGCCGCGCGACTCGTCTCAGTGCATTCGCATCCTTGGTTGAAATCGAGTCGATCCCGGCGAGCAAAGGCGCGCGGCTGATCCAGAACGCGATAGCCGGTGAGGCAATCCAGGCGACGACGAACGGCGCCGCCAGGAACCAAATGCTGCGCGCGAAGAGCGCGCTTGCGATCGCGGCCAGGATGCCGATGGCCACCGCGCCGGCCATACGCCGATAGAGGCCTGCAATGGAGAGTTCGGAGCTCGCCTTGGCCTGCGCCGCGGGTACCCATTCCAAGAGATTCCGGTGTGTTACGAACAACCGATACAACGTGCGCAGGATTGCATCGGTCATCAAAGAAGCCTGGTGGGCGAGGAATACGATCAGAAGCGCAGTCTGGGAGAGCGCAAGGCCGAGATCCCTGCTAAGCGCGCGCAGATGGCTGCGCCACGTCACGCCGGTATTGCGCCGCGTGAGAGCACCCAGCACCGGGAGCAGCGTCGGTATGGCGATGGTGAGCACTATGAATGTCGTCCACACCACCGCGGCGCGCAATGGCAGCGTCCATCCCACCAGCAATGCGGCAACGGCCGCCGGCGCCGAGAGCGTGCGGCGCAGATTGTCCACCATCTTCCACCGGCCGATCACCGGGATCCGGCTGCTCGAGGGGCTGCGCGCCGCCGCATCCCGCCGCCCAAAGATCCAGGGCAGGAGCTGCCAGTCGCCGCGCGCCCAGCGATGCTGGCGATTGGCGGACACGTCGTAGCGCGACGGGAAGTCCTCGACGACTTCTATATCGGATGCGAGCCCGGCGCGCGCGAAGATCCCCTCGAAGAGGTCGTGGCTCAGAAGCGTGGCGTCGGGCGCGCGGCCCGCAAGCGCCGCCTCGAACGCGTCGATGTCATAGATGCCCTTGCCGGTGTAGGAGCCTTCGCCGAGAAGATCCTGATACACATCCGACACGGCCGCGGCGTACGGATCGATGCCGCTTGCGCTGGAGAAGACACGCTGGAAAATCGATCCCTCGCGACCGGTGGGCAACGAGGGAGTGACCCGCGGCTGTAGCACGGCGTACCCTTCGACGACCCGTCCGGCCGCGGGATCGAAGCGCGCTTGGTTGAGCGGGTGCGCGAGCTTCCCGACGAGGCGCCGCGCGGTGTCGCGCGGCAATCGTGTGTCGGCATCGAGTGTGATGACGTAGCGTACGGCGGGCGGCACCGGCGGCGCGCGACCGCCGACATTGACGAAGGTCGTATCGGTGGCACCGCGCAACAGCCGGTTCAGCTCATGCAGCTTGCCGCGCTTTCTCTCCCATCCCATCCACACCTTCTGCCCCGCGCTCCACGTGCGCCGTCGATGCAGCAGCAGGAAGCGCGGACCTGCGACACCGGGTGCGTGTCGGGCATTGAGGCGTGCAATGCCATCGGCGGCTACCTTGAGGAGAGCGTCGTCCGCTGGCGAGCTCTCCAGCGGGCAGTCCGTCCAATCGGACAGGAGCGCAAAATGAAAATCGCCCTCCGGAGAGGCGAGATAATGGATCTCCAGCCGTTCGAGCTCCTCCTCAACGGCGTGCTTCGCCGTCAGCAGAGTGGGAACCACGACCATCGTGCGCAGGCTTGCAGGCACCCCGTCGCGCAGCGCCAGCGCAGGCAGGATGGTGGCGTCGATGCGGCGCGTGACCACACGGTTCAGGAGCGCGACCGCCGTGTCGATCGCCGGAATCACTCCGAGAAGCGCAAACAGTGGCAGCGGCGAACCGAACACCGTGCTCGCATCAAGCGCCAGCAGGGACCCCACCAGAATGACGAAGCTCAAGACTACGACACCACCGACGTAGTCGATCGCTCCGACCGTGGTATTGAAGCGCGCAGCGCGGGTCCAGATTGACGAGCGATAGGCGATCACGGCCTCGAAGGCGCGGCGCCCGGAGGCGATCAGGTGATAGCCCGGATCGCGCGCACGCTCCTCGACGCTCGCGTCCTGCTGCTGCGTGGCCGCGACCGCGGCCTGCGCGATCTGCACCTCCGTGAGATTTGAGCCGCGCGCGAGCTTCTCGATTGCGCCGCGGTAGAGATTGCGGGTCGCAAAATCCAATTGCGCAAAATCGCTGCCGGAGCGCAAGGCATCGTCAACGAGACTCACACTCTCGAAGAACTCGGCCCAGTCCACATCCGATATGAGGCGCATGCTCGTGATAATGTTGCGCACGGTCACGTTTGATGCGCCCTGGCGCTGATGCTCCTCATGCACGATCTCATCGACCGTGGTGTGCTGATCGGAGAGATGCTTCTCCAACCAGACGAGCGCCGGAGTCACTGTCGGATCCTGATCCCGCAGACGTTGTGCGAGCTGCACGACAAATGCCGCGGGCACGGCGCTCGCGTCGCCACGAGCGCGCACCAGCGCGTCAGGATTGGCAACCTGGCCGTTGACGCCGAGCAGCCGGTCGGCGATCGCATCGGCCTCCTGGCGCGCGATGCGGCTGCTGACGATGCGTAGCGCCGCCCGCCGCATGTTCTCCACGAGCACGACCCGCAGCGTGATCGCGACCGCCCAGAGCTCACCGATGGTGAGCGGCTGCACGCTCTGATAGGCGCGCACGAAACGCCGCAGCGTTTCCGGGTCGAAGCGGCTGTCGGTGTGTGCCACGTACGCCCAGGCGACACTGAACACGCGCGGGTAGCCCGCGAAGTGGCCATCCGCGAACTTCGGCAACTCCCGATAGAATCCCGGCGGCAGATCGACGCGGATCTCGCGGATCTGCTCCTCGATGACGTGGTAGTTGTCGAGCAGCCACTCAGCGGCGGGCGTAATCGGTCGGCCCGCGTGCACGGCGGTCGCGATGTCGCGGTAGGCGGCGAGCAGGACGCGCGCGTTGTCCCCTAGCCGGTCAGTCAGAGATCGCCCGCGCAGGCGTCCGGCGCTCACGGGCTGAGCCGCGGCTAGACTGCGCCCGTGCTGCTCCAGGCGCTCGACGCTGAAGAGTTCTTCGCGCAGCAGTTCTTCGCTGTTCCACGGCGATGCCCGTGAGGGCTGCCCGAATGCCCGAAGCATGAGTTCTTTCAATGAGGCCTACGTAACCGAGCGGCGGATCTCGCCCGGCTCGTTCCACGGGACGAGTTCCAGCGCGCGGAATTTAAAGGAGGATGGCGAGGTTCTATGCATCGCCAGTCTATCGCGGTTTATGCTTTTGCATAAGCTTGCGACACAATAGCTGAGGCAGTGCCCACGCTGCACTGGCTGCGAGCGCTGAAAGAACGGGCGCCGCATGCGGCTGGGCTACCATGAGTTTTCCGATCAGGGATGGGGCTTTCTCGATGGATGACGCGCGCATTCGCGGTCGCGAACGGCAGGTACCGGCGGTGCGTCCCAAGCGCCGCGGCGCGGCAATATCTGCGTGCCTGGAAGCTTTCAATGAGCATGCACGCAAGCGCTCGATTGCGCCGCTGCTGCTCGAGGGAGAGGCGCGCTCCGTACTCGCCGCCTTGCCTCAAGCATCGGTCGATTGCGTGATGACCTCGCCTCCTTACTGGGGTAAACGCGAATACGCGCAGGGCGGCATTGGGCTCGAGAGCGACTATCGCGACTTCGTGCGCCATCTTGCGGCCGTGTTTCTTGAGGTCAAGCGCGTGCTCAAGCCGCAAGGATCGTTGTGGCTCAACATCGGCGACAGCTATGCGCGCAAGGGGCTGCTCGGCATACCGTGGCGCCTGGCGCTCGAGCTCACCGACACGCAGGGATGGATCCTGCGCAACAGCGTGATCTGGAACAAAGTCAAAAGCGGCATGGACAACAGCGCCGACCGGCTCGGCAACGTCCACGAACATGTATTTCACTTTGTGCAGCAGGCCAAGGGCTATTACTACGACGCCAACGCGATACGCTCCAAAGTCCGGCAGGCGCGCGTGGTGAATGGTGCCGTCATATCCGCCACCGGCGTCTCTGGCGTGCGCTACAAGCGCCAAATCGAACTCTCCACCGCACTGACACCGCGGGAGAAACTGGCGGCCCTGGACGCATTGACGGCGATGCTCGCGCAGCTCGCCGACGGCCGCCTCGCGGATTTTCGCATGCTCATCCGCGGTCAGCAGCGCATAACCCACTCGGACAGCGAACAGTTGTCAGGCCGCGCCAAGGAGCTGCGCGACAAAGGCTTTTGCTTTCTTCGCTACCACCCGGGCGGAGCTAAGCCCACCGACGTGTGGAACATCCTTCCTGAGGATACGCATCACCGCGCGGCGCATTTCGCTCCGTACCCCGTTGAGCTTTGCCTCATTCCCATACTCGCCACGTGTCCTGAGGGCGGAATGGTTCTCGACCCCTTCTGCGGCACCGGCACGACTTTGCTCGCTGCGCGCGGCCTCGGCCGATCTTCGGTCGGCATTGACGTCTCAAGCGCCTATTTGGCCCTGTGCGAGGAGCGCTGCGCTAAATCCTAGGCCCTAGCGCGGATCGGCGAGGAGATCCTGAAACTCGGCGTGCTTTTTCATGTAGTTCGCGACGAATGGGCAGTGCGGCACCACCTTGCAGCCCTGCGCGCGCACGAGCTCAAGCGCTCCGCGCACCAGCTGCGAGCCTAGGCCCTGCCCGGAAAGCTCCGGCGGGACTTCGGCATGCAGCAGAGTCACGACTCCGGGCGAGCGGCGGTAGGTAATGAATGCGCTCTTGGCCGCGATATCCATCTCGTAGCGCTGCGCGGCGCCGTTGTCGCGTACCGAAGTGGCCATCGCGTTGCCGCCTCGATTCTAGCGCGCCTTGCGTTCACGCTCGGCGCGCCGTGCCGCCTTGTTGGGCGGCGGCCGGCGCTCGACGCGACTGATCGCAAGGAGTTGTCCCTTGACCCGCACGCGCTCCAGACGCGCGAGCACCGCGGGTGGCATATCTTCGGGCAGGCGCACGAAGCTGTGATCGCCGCGAATATCGATGCCGTTGATCTGCGAGCCATCAAGCCGCGCCTCATTCGCAATCGCGCCGACGATGTTGCCGGGCTGCACGCCGTGCACGCTGCCGACTTCCAGGCGATACATTTCCTGTGGATCGAAGCGCGAACCGCGGCCGCGCCGCGCAGGCGCATGCTCGCTTCCGTGCGCGCGCTCACGCTCGGGCGCTCGTTCCTCCTCGGCTGCCGCGCGCTTGGGGCTCAAGAGCAGCGGCGTCTTACCCTGCGCGAGCTGCGCCAGCGCCGCAGCGACCGCGACGATGTCTGCGCCGCTCTCATGCGCGAATTCCTCAACCACCGCGCGGTAGGTGCCCGCCGCCTCGCTCGTCAGGGCCCCTGCGATGCGCTCTTTGAACTTGGCCACGCGCTTGGCATTGACGTCGTCGATCGTCGGCAAGGTCATCGAATCGATCGGGTGGCGCGTCGCGCGCTCGATCGCGTGCAGCATATTGCGCTCGCGCGGTGCAATGAACAGAATCGCCTCGCCGCTGCGCCCCGCCCGGCCGGTGCGGCCGATGCGGTGCACATACGATTCGGTGTCATAGGGCACGTCGAAGTTGACGACGTGGCCAATGCGCTCGACGTCGAGCCCGCGCGCGGCGACGTCGGTTGCGACCAGGATATCGATCTGCCCGGCCTTCAGCTGCGCCACGGTGCGTTCGCGCTGCGACTGCTGCAGATCGCCATTCAGCGCCGCGGCCGCAAAGCCGCGGGCCTGCAGTTTCTCCGCAAGCTCGACGGTGGATTGCTTGGTGCGCACAAATACCAGCATGGCATCGAAGCTCTCCACCTCGAGGATGCGCGTCAGCGCGTCGAGCTTGTGCATGCCGCTTACGACCCAATAGCGCTGGCGGATGTCGCTCGCCGTGGTCGTCTTGCTCTTGATCGTGATTTCCTGCGGCGTGCGCAGATGCCGCTGCGCGATGCGCTTGATCTGCGGCGCCATCGTCGCGCAGAAGAGCGCGACCTGGCGCTCCTTGGGCGCCTGACTCAGGATCGAATCGATCGCGTCGACGAATCCCATCTGCAACATCTCATCCGCCTCGTCGAGCACCACAAAGCGCACGCCCTTCAATGACAGCGTGCCTCGATCGAGATGGTCCATCACTCGTCCCGGGGTTCCCACGATGACGTGCGTGCCTCTCTTCAGGGCGTGCAGCTGCGGGATGTAACTCTGGCCGCCATAGATCGGCATCACGTGGAAGCCGCGCAGGTGGGCTGCATATTTCTGGAAGGCCTCGGCCACTTGAATCGCAAGCTCCCGCGTCGGCACGAGCACGAGAGCCTGCGGCTCCTTCTGCCCAAGATCGAGTTTTGAAAGGATGGGCAACGCAAAGGCGGCGGTCTTACCCGTGCCGGTTTGCGCCTGGCCCAGGATGTCTACACCGGACAAGAGCACGGGGATCGTCGCAGCCTGGATCGGCGAGGGGGACTCGTAGCCCACGTCGGCGAGCCCCTTAAGCACGGCCTCAGAAAGTCCGAGATCCGCGAAAGTAGCGGACGGCGCTACGGCGTGCACGTGCATTGTCCTTGAACTCCAGGGTGAAAGTGTCGGCGGCGAGTGTAACGGCTTGGCAGCGCCCGGTGGCGCCAATTGCAGTCTGACGCGCGCGTGTACCGGGCATATCCGCTGTCACAGGCGTGGCGCCGCGCGAGACTCCCGTAAAACGGGCCTGAGGCCCCNNGGGGCGCGCGGATGCCGCACCGACCCGCGGCAAAATCGAATGCGGCAATACCAAAGCCAAGCTCTGCCCTCGATACTCAAAGTAGATCCTCGCAGGCGCCGCGGTCGGTCGGCGCTACCAATGGCTATGATGTGCCGCCGAGCCGCAGGCGCAGGTCCGCGTTTGACAGCTGCGAAATCCCTATCGAATGGCGGCCGTGCCGCTGCGGCCCCGGAAATTCCTGCGACCTTAAGGAGCGACAAGAAACGTGAAGTGCGTCGCCCGCACGC
>PLIX01000008.1 GCA_003140135.1 Gammaproteobacteria bacterium | reverse complement strand
GGGTTCCTGCCGCGCTTCGTCGGCCACAACCGCGGCACCGGCGCCGCCTCGCCGATGTATATGTATCCCTGGGCGGCGATGCGCGAGGTGTTGGAGCGCAACAAGGACCATGACGGCGATCCCTACGAGGCGCTGATGGTGGAATATGTCGATCCGACGACGGGTGGCGCCATCTTCAAGACCATGACCTTCTTCGCGCAGATGCTGCGGCCGGGAGAGCGCACCCTGCCGCTGCAGCAGACCGCGAGCCTGCTGGTGGCGCCCTTCCAGGGCCGCGGCCATAGCCTCATCGGCGGCAAGCGCTTCGATTGGGAGCCGTTCGACACGCTGGCGGTTCCCGGCGGCGAATGGTGCGAGCACGTCAACGGCTCGGCGACCGAGCCCGCGATTCTTTTCGTCGCCAGCGACGAGCCGGCGCTGAAGGCTTTCGATTTCTATAAGAAATGGGGCCGCACCCCGGCCGGCGACACCGTCCGCATCGTCTGACGGGATCGAGGGTCGCAGCATGGCTGACGCGCATAACGCGAAACGCATCGGCGCGGTCGATTGCCCGGGCGGCGGCCAGGTCTGGATCGACGGCCACATCCTCTATGTCGGCCATATGCGCCATCCCAGCGGCACCAGCATCGTCGATGTCTCCGATCCGCGCGCGCCGAAGATCCTGGCGACGATCGAGATGCCGGAAGGCTGGCACTCGCACAAGGTCCATGCCGCCAACGGCATCATGGTCGTCAATCACGAACGCCAGGGCAAGGACGGCGATCCGTCGTTCAGCGGCGGTCTCGGCATATACGATGTCTCAACCCCTGCGCAGCCGCAACTGCTCTGCAAGTGGCGGACCCACGGCAAAGGCGTCCACCGCTACGACTTCGATGGCCGCTATGCCTACATTTCGCCGACCGCCGAGGGCTACGTCGGCAATATCATGATGATCCTGGATCTGAAGGATCCGAGGCGGCCCGAGGAGGTTGGGCGCTGGTGGATTCCGGGGCAATGGGAGGCGGGTGGAGAGACCTACCCCTGGGCCGATGGGCCGGCGCCCCGCTGCCACCACCCGATGCGCATGGGCGATCGGCTATATGTGAGCTATTGGCATCACGGCTACCACATTCTCGACATCGCGGACATGTCGAAACCGAAGCTCATCGCGAGCGGCAACACCTCCCCGGCGTTTCCTCATCCGACCCATACCTGTTTGCCGATTCCGCAGGCGCTCAAGGGACGCAAGATCATGGTGGTCGCCGACGAGGATGTCGCGAAGCTCTGGCCGGCGGCGCCCGCGTTCACGTGGATTTATGACATCACTAACGAGCGCTGCCCCGTCCCGGTCTCGACGTTCCAGGTCGCGGGCCTCGATCCTGACGGCGCACCGCAGCCGCCGTTCATGGGCTGTCATCAGCCTTCAGAGCGCTTCAAGGGCACTATCATCCCGTTCGCATGGTTCGCGAAGGGTTTGCGAATACTGGATATCGCCGATCCGTTTGCGCCGCGCGAGGTGGCGTACTATGAAACCGACGCGCCGCAGGGATTTGCGCTTTCGTCTTCGAACGACGTCACGATCGACGACCGCGGTCTTTGCTACTTGATCGACCGGCAGCGCGGTGTCGACATCATCGAAACATCGGTACTTTAATTCAACAGCACGGCAAGCCCGCAGTGAACGACAAGATCATCACGATAGGCAAGCGCAATCCGAATCTCCCGTTTTACCCGGGCGTGCGGGCCGGCGACTTTATTTTCATCTCGGGACAGGTTGCCAAGGACGAGAACGGCAACATGTCGAGCGGCAACATCGAGGAGGAAACGCGCTGGACGCTCGAGAGCATCCGGCGGATTCTGCTGCTCGACGGTGCGGATTTGAACGACGTTGTCAAAGTCACGGTGTATCTCGCCGATGCGCGCAATTTCGGACGCTACAACAAGGTCTTCGGCGAGTATTTCCCGGACAGTCGGATCTCGCGGACCACGGTTGAAGCACGTGCGGTCATCGAATGCAAGATCGAAATGGACGCGGTCGCCTACAAACCGCGCGGTTGATCTCGATAATCCAGGTTGATGCAGGGGTACGGAGAGAAGACATGGTGAAAATTCTTGGTCGCGGCACATCGGGAAACGTGCAGAAAGTCATCTGGCTGCTCGAGGAGCTGGGGCAAGCCTACGCGCGAGAGGATTACGGGCGGCAGTTCAACAACACGCAGACCGAGGCGTACCTCGCTCTGAATCCGACCGGCAAGGTGCCGACGCTCGTCGACGGCGATGTGACCGTGTGGGAATCGAATACGATCCTGCGCTATCTGTGCAACAAGTCGGCCGCCGGCACAGGGCTGTATCCCACCGACCCCGCGGCGCGCACCCAGGTGGAGCGCTGGATGGATTGGCAGCTTGCTTCATTGAATGGCCCCTACCTCGGCGTCTTTAGAGAGGCCAAGAAAAAAGAGAACGAACGCGCCGCGAGCTTCGCCGCGGACTCCAAGGAATTGGGAGCGCAACTGGAGATCCTGGAGAAGGGAACTGCGGGGCAGCCCTGGATCGCGGGAGCAGATTTTTCGATTGCCGACATCTGTTTGGGACCGATCATCGAGCGTTGCCTGGGCTTCCCCGTAGCGCTGCCGGCGATTCCGCGCGTCAGAGCCTGGCGTGAAAAGTTCGCATCCCGCCCCGCCTACCAAAAGTCGAAATCCTGAAGCACGTTTGCAGCCGGAGGGACAGATGAAGAACGTCGCTGTGATCGGTCTCGGCACGATGGGGCCGGGCATTGCCGCGACGCTGGCACGCGCTGGCATGAAGGTCACGGCCTTCGATGCCGACCCGGAAAAACGCGCCAAGGCCGGCCAAGGATTCGCGGCCGCCGCAACCGTGCTAGCGGCGCTCGCGGTCCCCGACCATAGCAGCGGCGAGATCGCAGTCCACGAGAATCTGCCGCACGCGGTCGCGGGCGCCGATCTCGT
>PLIX01000088.1 GCA_003140135.1 Gammaproteobacteria bacterium | reverse complement strand
CGGATGAGATCCTTGATGCCGCGCGACTCGAGCTGAAAAACCGCGGTAGTCCGGCCCGATTTGATGAGCGCGTAGGTCTTCGCATCGTTCATGGGCAATGAGCTGATGTCGAGCGGCGCCTCCGCGCGCGCGGCGCGCACGGGATTGATGCAGCGCACCGCCCGGTCGATGATGGTGAGCGTGCGCAGCCCGAGGAAGTCGAACTTCACGAGCCCCGCCGCTTCCACGTCATCCTTGTCGAACTGGGTGAGGACGCTGCTTGCACCTTCTTCGCAGTAGAGCGGTGCAAAGTCCGTCAACGCCGAGGGTGCGATAACGACGCCGCCCGCATGCGTGCCGGCGTTGCGCGTCAGTCCCTCGAGCGAGCGCGCCAGATCAATGAGATTGCGAACCTCGTCTTCGGCCTCGTAGAGGCGCGCGAGCTCCGGCTCCTTGACGAGTGCGTCGTTGAGGGTGATGCCGAGCTCGAAGGGGATGAGCTTCGCGATGCGGTCGACGAAGCCGTAACTCATGCCGAGCACGCGCCCGACATCGCGCACGACCGCCTTCGCCGCAAGCGTGCCGTAGGTGATGATTTGCGAGACGCGGTCACGGCCATATTTGTCGGCGACGTAGTCGATGACGCGATCGCGGCCCTCCATGCAGAAGTCGACGTCGAAGTCGGGCATGGACACCCGTTCCGGATTGAGGAACCTTTCAAAGAGGAGGTCGTATTCGAGCGGATCCAGATCCGTAATCCCCAGGCAGTAGGCGACCAGCGAGCCCGCACCCGAGCCTCGGCCCGGTCCCACGGGAACCGCGTTTTCGCGCGCCCAGCGGATGAAGTCCGCGACGATGAGAAAATAGCTCGCGAAGCCCATCTGGCAGATGACATCGAGCTCGCTCTGCAGCCGGGCCTGGCGCTGTTCGATGCGCGCCGCGTCGTGCTCCGCTGCGAGCCGGCGCGCGAGACCGCGCGCGGACTCGCTGCGCAGAAAATCGGCAGCGCTCGACCCGTCCGGAACCGGATAGTGCGGCATATGCATCTCGCCCAATCTCAGAATGAGACTGGCGCGGCGCGCGATTTCGACCGAGTTGGCAAGCGCCTCGGGCACATCCGCGAACAGGAGCGCCATCTCGCGCGGCGTGCGCAGGTACTGCTGCGCCGTGTAGCGGCGCACGCGCCCGCTGTCGGCGAGCAGCGCGCCCTCGTGAATGCACACCCGCGCTTCGTGCGCTTCGAAATCCTCGGGTTTGAGAAAACGCACATCGTTGGTGGCGACTACGGGAATCGAGTGCCGGGCAGACAAAGCCACCGCCCCTGCGATGTACTCCTCCTCACCCGGCCGTCCCACCCGTTGCAATTCCAGATAGAAGCGATCCTCAAAGAGCGCGCGCCAGAACGCGCATGCCCGCTCCGCTTCGGCGTCCTGGCCGTTGACGAGCGCACGACCGACATCGCCTTCGGTCGCGCAGGAGAGCGCGATGAGGCCGCGCAGAGTGTCCTCGCTCAGCCAGCGCCGGTCGATGAGGGCGACTCCGCGCTGCTGGCCCTCAAGATAAGCGCGGCTCAGCAGGCGCGTGACGTTGCGATAGCCGATCTCGGATTGGCACAGCAGCGTCAAGCGCGACGGCGGCGCGCGCTCGCCGCTCTCGCGCACCAGCAGATCCACGCCGACGATGGGCTTGATGCCGCGCGCGAGCGCCGCGCGGTACAGCTTGACCATGCCAAAGAGATTGTTCTGGTCCGTCAGCGCCACCGCCGGCATCTCGGCCGCGAGCACCGCATCCACCAACTCCTCGACACGGACCACACTGTCCACGAGCGAGTACTCGGTATGCAGACGCAGATGCACGAACTCGGCGGTCATGGCGGCAATAGTAGCGCCGCGAGCGCCTCGCGCACCGGCTCGAAGGAGCGCCGATGCAGCGGCGTCGGCGCTCGAACCTTGAGGGCCGCCAGGTGCGCAGGCGTCGCATAGCCTTTGTGAATCGCAAGATCAAACCCCGGATAGTGCGCATCCATGCGCTCCATTAGGGCGTCGCGGAAAACCTTGGCAAGGATCGAAGCGGCGCTGATGGCGTCGACCGTCGCATCGCCGCGGATCACGGTCTCCACCGTGCAGCCGGCGAGAAGATCCGTCAGCCGCGGCGGGCGATCGCCGTCCACCTGCACGTGCGTGGGACACAACGGCAGGCACAAGAGCGCGCGCCGCATCGCGAGCAGCGTCGCCTGCAGGATATTGAGGCTGTCAATCTCCTCGGAGTCGGACCAGCCGACGCCCCACGCGAGCGCCCGTGCGCGAATCAGCAGCGCGAGCCGCGCGCGCTCCCCGGGCGCCAATGTCTTCGAGTCCGCAAGTCCCGCAATCGGCCGCCGTGCGTTGAGAATGACCGCCGCGGCGACGACAGGTCCTGCGAGCGGCCCGCGCCCCGCCTCATCGACGCCCGCGATGCGCACGCGCCGCAGCGTCGGCACGGCGCGCGTCATGCGCGGATGCCTGCGCATTCGAGAATCGCGTTCGCGGCGCGCTCGGCTGCGCCGCAGCGCAGCTGCCGGTGCATGCGGCGAAACTCCGCAACGAGCGCCGCGGTGCGCGCTGGGTCGTCGAGCTCACGCAGGAGCGCGCTCCCCAAGGCCGCGGGGGTGACCTCGTCCTGAAAAAACTCCGGTACCAGGGCGCGGCCCGCAAGAAGATTGGGCAGCGCCATGTAGGACGACTTCACGAGAGCGAGCCGCCGCGCCACAAACACCGTGGCGGCAGCGAGCCGGTAGGCGACCACCATGGGCCGCTTCGACAGCAAGGTCTCAAGCGTCGCCGTGCCGGAGGCGACGAGCGCGGCATTGCAGGCCGCAAGCACCTCGCGGGCGCCGCCGTCGGTGAGGCGGATGCGCGGCAGCGCGGCGGCTGCCTGGCGCGCAAATACCTCGCGCACCGCCTGCGTCGCCATCGGCGCAATGAACTGCACCGCGGGTCGTTGCGCGGCGATCCAGGCGGCCGCGCCGGCAAAGTCTGCGCCCAAGCGCTCAACCTCGCTGCGCCGGCTGCCCGGCAGGAGTGCGATGACGGTCGCGTCCGCGGAGATCTCGAGCGCGCGCCGCGCGGCGCCGCGATCAACGTCGAGCGCGATTTGATCCGCGAGCGGATGTCCGACGAATTGCGCCTGCACGCCGTGGCTTGCGTAGAAACTCGTTTCGAAAGGCAGCAGGCACAGCACCAGATCGCAGGCGCGCCCGATCGTGCGCACGCGTCCCTGCCGCCACGCCCAAA
>PLIX01000178.1 GCA_003140135.1 Gammaproteobacteria bacterium | reverse complement strand
CTCATGCGCTTCAGGCCCATGATGAAAAGCACTGCGGTGACGAAATAACTCGCCTGGATGAGCACGTCGACGCTGGCGATTGCGCTCATCACGGCGCCTCCTTCGCGTCCTTCTTCGCGCGCGCGCCGCTCGCCTTGAACATCTCCAGCATGCGCTCGGTGACGACGTAGCCGCCGACGGCATTGCCCGATGCCAGGAGCACGCCGACAAAGCCGATGACTTTTTCCAGCGGCGTGTGTGCCTCGCCCAGAGCAACCATCGCGCCGACCAGCACGATGCCGTGCACGAAGTTCGAGCCCGACATGAGCGGCGTATGCAGGATGACCGGCACGCGCGCAATGACCTCGTAGCCGGTGAAGGCGGCGAGCATGAATATGTAGAGCGCGATGATTCCGGTCATGCGGGCACCTGCTTGTCGAGCGCAAGCCTGGTTGCCTCGTGTTTGATGACGCCGTCGTGAGTCAGGCACGACTGCGCAAAGACCTCATCGTTCCAGTCGATCTTCAATTCGCCCTTGTCGATGGCCGGCTTCAGGAAGTTCAGGAGATTGCGCGCGTACATTTCGCTCGCGTTGTAGGCGAGCGTTGCCGCAACGTTCACCGGTCCCACGATCGTCACACCGCCGTGATCGACGACCTCGCCGGCTCGCGTCAGCTCGCAGTTGCCGCCCTGTTCGGCCGCGATGTCGACGATGACCGCGCCGGGTCGCATGCGCTCGACCGCCGCGCGCGAGATGATTTTCGGAGCTGCCCGGCCCGGCACTGAGGCTGTCGAGACGACCACATCGGCCGCGGCGATGCGCGCATCGAGCACCTCCTGCTGGCGCTTCTTTTCCTCCTCCGTGAGCTCACGCGCGTAGCCTCCCTGGCCGTCGGCGCTGACGCCCGTGTCGACGAACTTCGCACCCAAGGACTTCACCTGCTCGCGGGTCGCACTGCGCACGTCATAGGCTTCGACGACCGCGCCCAGGCGCCGTGCAGTTGCAATGGCCTGCAATCCGGCAACGCCGGCGCCAATGACCAGCACCTGCGATGGACGGATGGTGCCTGCGGCGGTGGTGAGCATGGGCAGGAACTTCTGCAGGTGATTTGCGGCAATGAGCACCGCCTTGTAGCCCGCGATCGATGCTTGCGAGGAGAGCGCATCCATCGATTGCGCGCGCGAGATCCGCGGCACGAGCTCCATCGCGAAGCTTGTGATGTGCCGCTCACGCAGCAAGGCAATCTCCGTCTGGCGCGCATGCGGCTGCATGAAGCCGATGACGACCGAGCCCGCTTTCATTGCGCCGATCTGCTCGACGCCGAGCGGCTGCACCGTGAGCACCACGTCCGCACGCGCGAGTACCGCCGCACCTGAATCGAGCCATTCGACGTTCTTGTAGGCCGAATCGATGAAGCGCGCGTGCTCCCCGGCGCCGCGCTCCATCACCACATGCGCGCCGCTGGCGGCAAATTTCTCGGCAACCTCCGGAACCAGACTGACGCGGCTCTCGTGCGGCGCTGTCTCGCGCAGCGCACCGATGATTACAGGCATGCGTATCTCTTATCGCGGATTTTTGGGCGCTGTGGCCACGCCGCTTTAAACTTCAGTGAAATTAAGATCTTGCAGCGTTGAATTCTTGCACAATTCTGCCGTATCTTACAGCGGTCATGTTAGGCATCGATCTGGACCGTGCCGACGGCGGCTTTAACGAGGATCTGCGCATCGTCGCAACCCCTGCGGCGCGCGGGCTGGCGCAGCTCGTGCTGCGCACGGACATCTCGGGGATGCCGCTCGAGTGGATCGACTACCGCGAGTCGGCGCGGCTCTACCATCAGGAGCAGGTCGCATACACCTGCGGCTCGCTGCTCTACAAGCTCTACGGCGGCATGAACGCGCGCACCGGGCGGCGCACGGTGCTCGAGGTGAATTCCATCGTCGCGACCATCGGACACACGGGCAACCCCGGCAACACGCGTCACGATTATGTGCCGCCGCTCAATAACCAGACGCTGTTCCGCAGGGATGCCTACATCTGCATGTACTGCGGCATGCGCTTTGCGGCGCGGGAGCTCTCGCGCGACCACATCCGTCCGTTCAGCCAAAAAGGCACGGACGTCTGGACCAACGTCGTCGCCGCCTGCCGCCGCTGCAACAATCAGAAAGCCTCGCGCACTCCGGAGCAGGCAAAGATGCAGCTCATCGCCGTGCCCTTCACGCCGACCTACGCGGAATACATCTTCTTGAAGGGGCGGCGCGTACTGGCGGATCAAATGGAGTATCTGCTCGCTCACTTTCCGCGTTCGAGCCCGCTGCACGCCCGCATCCAGCATTGGCTGTCCTGATGCGCCGGCGTTCGGCTTGAGCGCGCCCCGAGCACACGGCAAGCGCTCAACCGCGGCGACGCGGCCGGCGCACGCGGAGGGCCGGTTTTGATCTATCTTGTCGATGCCTCGGTCTACATCTTCCGCGCCTACTACTCCGAGCTGCCGGCGATGACGGACCGCGATGGCAACGCTGCGCATGCGGTATTCGGGTTCGCGCGTTTTCTCTCGGACCTCATGGAGAAGGTGCGCCCGACGCATATTGCGGTGGCGTTCGATCAGCGCCTCTCAAGCTCGTTCCGCAATCGCATCTATCCTGCCTACAAGGCCAATCGCGAACCGCCGCCGCCGGGCCTCGAGCTGCAATTCCAGCGTTGCCGCGAGTTTTGCCAGCACCTGGGCGTCGCCGCGTTCATCAGCCCCGAATACGAAGCGGACGACATCATCGGCACTCTCGTAGCCATCATGCGTCGCGCGGGCGTCAGCTCGGTCGTCATCACGCGCGATAAGGACTTGGCGCAGCTCATTCGCGATGGCGACCACTATTGGGACTACGGACACCGCGAGCGATTTGGCTACGACGAGATCGAAAAGCGCTTCGGTGTCATACCCGAGCGTTTTGCCGATTATCTGGCGCTCACAGGCGACAGTGTTGACAACATTCGCGGCGTGCCGGGCGTTGGCCCTAAAACCGCAGCGGCGCTCATGAAGGAATTTGCATGTCTGGAGGATCTGTATGCGGGCCTTGAGCGCGTGGCGCGCCTCAAGCTGCGCGGAGCACCGGCTTTGCCCGAGCGGCTGCTCCTGCATCGGGAAGCGGCATTCCTCGCGCGGCGCCTCACGATGATCGCCTGCGACATGCCGCTGGAAGTTGATGCCGGCGCCCTGCGCCGCCGCGAGCTCAATAGCTCAGCGCTCACGAACTTCTACGATCATCACGGGTTTGGGCCGCTGTTGCGGCGCCAGAGCGAGCGCCTGGCGCAGATCCCGCTCGGCTGATGGCGCTGCAGTCCCGCTACGGCGCGCGTTGTGCGCTGATGCAGCCCAAAGGCTCCCCGGCACCGGTGGCACCTTGGGACTCGAGGCGAATGGCCCGCGGTGTCAGCGAAGCGGCCGTGAATTGCAGGAGCCAGCTGCCATCGGTTTGACGCCGCGCGCCGTAGCTGCGTGCCGCAAGCGCCTCTCCCTGGGGGCTCAACGCGACGACTTTACGGTCGCTGGCTACACCGGCGACCCGCAGCAGGATGTGCTGCGTATCTGCGCCATACTTGAGCGGCGTGCAGTACGCGCCTCGGGTCAGGGGCAGCGTATTGAAGAATTCGGTCCTATCAAGCTCCGGCCCTGCGAGCCCGCGCCAATACCAGCCGCTGGCAGCGCCGACAATGCCGATGCCGACGAGGGATGCGGCAAGGCGCCAGTGATTGAGTCTCGCACGTGCGGGCGCGGCGCGCGCGCCGACCGCGCCCTCATCGCGCGGCATGTGCTTCTCGATCGCGCGCCAGGACTCGACGTCGTCAACGCATTCCGGGCATGACATGAGATGCAGTTCGAAATCTTCCTGCATGCTCTCATCAAGACCGCGCGAGACGTAGGTCGCCGCAGTCAGATTCGCTTTGAAACGCATGTGATCCATGATTGCCGCTACCCTTCCGTTGCGTGCGCCGCCAGGCCTGGCGCGCGCGACATTCCATGTTTACGCAGGATCTCGCCGAATCGCTGGCGTGCACGCCAGAGCACCTGATTGAGCTGCAGGCTTGTGAGGTTGAGCGACTCGCAGATGGAGCCGCGCGCCTCCTCGCGCAGATAAAACCGCTCCAGCACCTCGCGGTCGCGGTGGCCTGGAAGCTCTTCGATGAGCTCGCGCACGGAGCGGGCGAGGATGTCGTGATCGATGCGCTCTTCCAGCGAGAGCGCTTCGTCGCGCAGATTCGTCATGAGTTCGCGGTCGTTGTCGTGTTGGTGTGCGAGCTCCCCGCGCCAGTACGACGCAGCAAGCTTGGTCGCGGTGCGATAGAGGTAGCCGCCGAGGTTGCTCGGGTCTTGCAGGCCATCCGAGCGGATCTTCTTGATCGCCTGCAGGAAGGTTCGCTGCAACAGGTCCTGGGCGGCATCGGGATCGATCCGGCGCTGCTGGAACACCTGCAGCAACGGGCGCCGGAACCTGAGGTACAGCTCCTCCTGCAATTCGCTGCGCTCGGCAATGGCGGCGACCAGGGAAACGCTCCCCTCGCGACTGTGGGCCGTGTGATCTGGAATAGTGTCGCTATAACTCATCGAGGCTCTTCCTGCTCCGGCATTGGCCGGGCGCAGACTTGTGCGGATCGCCCCTCTGTTGAGAGCGTACACGCATCGGCCAGCGGGACTCCACTGAGGTAAGGGGCTCGCAGTCCTGCACGCGACCGCCGGGCACTTTGCGCCATTCGTCCCTTGATGACGCGTGCCACGAACTCGTCCGTCGAGAACTTAGCATACCGCGGATTCGCCCAGATTCCCGCCAAAACCCCTGCCAAGATAGCGGTCGAGTTAGAGCTTCCGTTGGCTATGGCAAACCCGGAAGGCCCTGCGGTCGCGCCGATCACGCAGGCGCTTGGGGCGCCGAAGTTCAGGCCCTCGGGAATCGAGCTCGTTCCAGGGGAAATCCGGTCCTCATCGCCGACGGGGACCGCCCGCACGATGCGCCGGAAGGGATAAGCGGCCGGATACCCCGCCTGCGCCTCCCCTTTGTTCGGCACGCTCGCCACGACGATCGCTGCCCGCGGTGAATCGGGCCGGTCGGCTATCTCACGGAAAGCCGCGTCGAGCTCGGGTGTGCTCACATTCCAGTGGGCGCTGAAGCTTAGAATCCTCGCCCCCATGCGGGTGGCGTAGTCGAGTGCTCGCTTCAAGCGACCCGGATCGACCCGGGTGTCGCCTCCACAGCCGACAATCCGCAGAACCATCACGCGCGCGCCGTCCGAGCCGGCTGCGGCCATGCCGATCCCACGGTTGCGCTCCGCGGCAATGAGGCTCGCCATGAAGGTGCCGTGGCTCGGCCGATCCCGGCACTCTCCCGCGGGCGGGGCGATGGGGTGATTGTCGACGAAGTCCCACCCGTGGACGTCATCGATATAACCGTTGCCGTCGTCGTCTACGCCCGGCTTGCCGTGGGCCTCGGCCTCGTTGGTCCAAAGACGGTTGCGCAATGCGGGATGATCGATCGCGGCGCCGTCGTCAAAGACGGCGACGATGATCGGATGCTGACTGGGGCGTGCGCTCCAGGCGAGCGAGCCTGCCACGTAGTCGAGCCACCATTCATTGCCGTTGCGGTAGGCGCAGTCGTTGTCCGCCGGATCATCGACCGCAGCCGCCGGAACGAGCGTCGAGCAGCTTTGCGGGCGGCAGGCGAAGGCGGCCGCAAGGTCCGTAGCCCGCGCGGCCTGCGCGCCGGCGGCGCATGGTGTGAGCCCTAGAACTGCAGCGGCGAGGGCATGACGGAGCATGCCGCCATTCTAAGAGAGGCGAGCCTCTGCGGAGACTCGCCTGCCGGGCCTTTTCTATGAGGAGCGGAACTTAGTGGTTATCCGTATGAATCGTGCCGTCCTGGTCGAGCTGGACGTTGCCGTCCGTGCCGGCGTCCAGCAGAACGATGATGGCGCTGTCAGTGCCGGTTACGTTTCTGGGAAAGATCAGGAAGTGATGCGGCTCGCCGTGGAGCGCGCCCAAGCCATACCAGTGCTCGTATTCATAGTAGGGCTCCGCCGACTGGGTGAAATTCGACATCGCAAGCAGTGCGGAGCTGGAGGGTTGCCCGGGAATGCAGGTGAAGTCAGCCGGAACGGTCGTCATCTGAACTCCGGCCCGATACTGCAGCGTCAGCTCGGACCAGCCGTCGGGCCAGGCTTGAGTGGCGTTGTTGATCGGCTGGAACGCATAGCTCAATCCGTCCGCTGCGAGCGACGCGGGCGAGATGGCAAATTGCAGCCCGACCTGGGTTTGCTCCGCCGGATCAAATCCCTGCTCGATGCAATTGCTTTGCACCGTCCATTGTTGGAAGAAGTAGGCCGGTACGGCGGTGGTCTGTGCGGCGGCAGGAAAGGCTGCGACAGATAGCGCGGAAATAGACAGCAATAAAGCACCAATGCGGAGCATCGGAATCTCCTCGGGGTAGTGCGGAAGAATGATCCGCAGCTGTTAACTGCCCTGAGGACCCGATTTATCTCAGCATCGTCTGTCTATATTTAGGGCGCGGCGTCGGGCCAGCCGAATACAGCAAAGCCTGCCCAATTATGTGCGCTGTCCGTGGATGAGTGCTCAAGCTGTGCGCGGCGCAAAGCTGTGGCCACCGGCAGGCGCTCGCTCAGGAGATATCTGTAGAACGTCTGCATGAAAGACGCCGTGGCTGCATCGTCGATGCGCCAGTAGCTGGCGAGGACGGATGTGGCTCCGGATGCGAGGAAAGCCTGCGCCGGGCCGAGTACGCCTTCGCCGGGGAGGAGCCGGCCGCGCGAGGTGTCGCAGGCGCTCAACACCACGAGGCGTGCGGCAGTCTTCGTGGCGAGAATGTCGAGCAGGCTGAAATCGCCGCTACCCGGATCCGTCTGCGACTCGCGGGTGAGCGCGAGCGCCGACAGGCGCGGCCGCAGCGCATCGATATAGCCGTGGGTTGCGATGTGCAGCACATCGGGCGCGGCGCCGGCCGCCTCGCGCAACGCGTTCGGCGTTGCCATGCACCCGAGATGCATGCCGATGCGGCTCGCCGGTAATGCGGCGCGTGCGAGGTCCGCGATCGCGAGCACTTCGGCTCGAGATCCGGGAAGCCGCGGCAATGATTCGGCCCAATCGGGCGCGGCGCGCGCCGCTCCCGCAATGGTCGGCGGCGGCGCGGCGCCTTGGACAGAACATTCACGACGCCATGCGGCAGCCTGAAATATGGGATCGCCGATGAGCTCAAAGCGTGGCGCAGCGCCCACGAGAGTGCGCACATCGGGGTGATGCATCATGAAGAGCGCCGAGGGCACAACCGCAGTCTCGGCATGCTGCAGGACGAGTGCGCTTTTGAGCTCCTGCGACCAGGGCAGCACGGCAAAAGGCACGGTGTGCAGCGAATCATCCGCAATGAAGAGCACGCGCGTTCTGCTCATGCCCGCGCTCAGCGGCCACAGCACGAGCTCTCCCAGATTTTTCGCGGCGCGCTGGATGTCCACAGCGGCGCCTTCCGGATCATGCAAGCGCTCGTAGAGAGCCGCCGCGGCCGCCGTGATGCGCCTGCGGCTCCCGAGGCGCACGACTTGAATGGTGCCCGCATCGATGACAAATGCGTACATGGCATCGCGACCCGTCGCGTATTCGACGAGCGTGGCATTGAGCCGATCGAGCTGCGGCACCAGTTGCGCTTGAGTCATGGGGTCGTGCGTGTGCTCGCCATCCAGGGACGCGCCTGCAAGCTGGCTGACCGCGGCGCTCCAATCAGCGCCGGTGGCGCTAGATGCCGCGACGGCGGCGACGCGCGGCAGGACCTCCTGATAATCTCGCGCCAGATGTGCATGTGCGGCGAGCGGATCGTTGTCTCTCGTCTGGCTCATGGCGTACTGCAGACTGCGGGCGCGGCCGCGTTCGGAGACGGCGAACGCCGCCCAGACCCGGCGCTGCGATTCATCGCCGGCCACTGTCGCTTGAGCATCGGCAACCAAAGCGTCCGTCAACTCCTCAAACACGCCATGTTGTGTCGCGAGGAACGTCGCGCGCGCTTCGGCGTCGATGTCCCCGATGGACACCTGCTCGATCAGATTTGCGGCGGTCCGTAGGATCTGTATCGCGTTGGTGCGGTCGCCGGTCGCCGTGAGAGCCATCGCGAGAACCTGCAGTGCGTCGATGACCTGATCGACGTCGGCGCGCGTGCTCGCCAAGAGGAGCGCACGCGTGCTGTTGCGGCGCGCCTCATCCGGGTGTCCTGCCAACAGCGACGCGCGTGCAAGCCCGATATAGGCCACCGCGCGGTTTTGATGAGTCGGCGCAAACGCGGCTTGATCCGCGACTTCCAGGGCGCGTGTGAAGGACTCGCGCGCCCGCGCGGGGTCTGCCTTGTCGATATAGGCGAAGCCGATCGCGTTGGCCAGGCGCATTTGCAGACGCGGCGTGACGGCGTAGGGCACGGCGGCGGTGAGGCAACGTTGCGCGACTTCCGTGTCTGCCTCAATCGCGGCGCCGTAGTTGATCGCGAGCAAAGCCCGGAACACGGCGCTGGCGCTCTGCTCCGAGAGTGTCGCCGGCGCGGGCAGATCTTCACAGGCTGCACCAATGGCAGCGGCCGTGCCGCCTGCGTCATCGCGCATCGTTTCCGCCGCCGCAGGCGCCGAGGCCACAGCCGCGGTGTCTGCACTTGCACCTGCGAGCATTGCGGCGCAGTTGTGCGACAGCGCGCGACCGAGATAAACAACGCCGTCAGCAACGCTGCCGACATGCACCAGAATTGACCCCAAAGTCGAAAGCGCCCGGCGTGCACCCTCGCAATCATCGAGGCTGGCGTACAGGCGAACGGCCTGCAGGTCCGACTGCTCGCCGAGAGTGAAGAGGCCGACGTAGCCTTGCGTTCGGCCAAGGTTGTCCCAAATGTCCGCCGACAGTTCCGGCGCCACTTCCGGGTCTAAGGATTCCAAGGCGTCGGCAAACCCGCGCACCGCCACGGCGCTGTCACCGCTCTCCTCGGCGATACTCGCAGCGTCCTGCTGGGCGCGTGCATGGCACTCCCAATCGCCCAGGGTCTGGCACTGCGCGGCGGCGTGCGTGAAGAATCCGCTCGCGGCCCGCTCATCGCCGCTGGCGAACTCCAGGAAGCCGCGCAGAATCATGAGTCGCGCAAGCTCGCGTGCGCCAAAATGTGCTCGCCTGGCGAGGGCGGTAGAGAGATCCAATAGTTGCAGGGCGTGCGCGCGCCGCGCGCGCGGTTCAAGGTCCGTCGACTCCACGACGATGCTCGCCTGCAGTTCGGTCAGGGCGCTGCGCAGACCTGGGTCGGCATTGGGTCCAAAATCCGTAAGGGCCCGCTGTGCCAGCACATAGCCATCGCGACTACGACGCAGCTGCCGGTAGGCAAGCTGCGCCATGGCCTGGCGGGCTTCGGCGGAACGCTGTCGGTCGATGTGATCGAAGCCCCTCGCTGCGGTGAGGTAATCATCAAAGGCGGCCTGCCAGTGCCGCGCGCGTGTCGCGGCACCGCCGTCGGCAAAGGCCCGCTCAGCGGCGAGCCTTACGCGCTCGGATGGATCAACGAGTTCGGTCGCGATGCAGACCTCCCCCGTAATCTCGGGCGAGTCGCGCGAACGGATGCGTACGGTGTAGGGGTGCGCAAGGCGAGAGTCCGCAAGGAGCGTTATCTCGCCATAACGATCGACGGGCGACGCGGCGGCGATGCTTGCGGCGTCACCGATGAGCTGCGCGGTCAATGAAATGCCGCGCTGCCGTACGGCGACCCGCAGCGTCCCGCCTCCCGGGGTGAGCACCGGTAATGAGATCGGCAGCGCTGTGCTCACGGGGACGCAGCGCTCGGTCAGAATCGGCCGCGGCGGCGTCTCGGGCGCGCTGCAGGCATGCAGCATGAGCGCCGCCAGTAACGCGCCAGCGGCCCATGGGGGCCGGCTCAAACATGCGCTGGTGAGTGCGGCCATCCTGAGCCTTATCCCGAGCTGTCGCGGCAAGAAGCGTGACCCGCTTCTACCCCATAACCGGGTTCCGGGCCAAGGACTGCGTCATGGGCGCTGCGGGCTTGGCCAAGAAGTTTGCGGCTACGGTATGCTTGATGGGCTCAGTTTCGAATCCTCCGAAGAAGGAATGGTTATGGCCCACGAGGACATCAAATCGGTCTTGCTGGAGGAGCGTACTTTTCCGCCGTCCGACGAGTTCGTCGCGCGAGTGCGCTTAACGCGCTCGAAGGCCGACGCCCTCTATAGGAAAGCCGCCGCCAACTACCTTGGATTCTGGGCGGATCTCGCCCGGCGTGAGCTGGTGTGGCAGAGGCCCTTTACACAAACGCTTGATGACTCGAGCGCCCCCAATTTCCGCTGGTTCGCCGACGGTCGCCTGAACGTCTCGTACAACTGCCTCGACGTGCACCTTGCGGCGCGCGGCCATCAGACCGCTCTCATTTTTGAAGGCGAGCCCGGTGATACACGCCGCTTGAGCTATCGTGAACTGCACGCCGCGGTGTGCCGTTGCGCCAATGCCCTGAAGGCCGAGGGCGTGGGCTCCGGCGACCGCGTCATCATCTACATGCCGCTCGTTCCCGAGGTCGTGGTCGCGATGCACGCCTGCGCGCGCATCGGCGCGATCCACTCGGTGGTGTTCGGCGGCTTTTCGGCGGCATCGCTTAAGGATCGCATCGAGGATGCGGGAGCGAAGCTCCTCATTACCGCCGACGGGGGGCGGCGCGGCGGGAACATCATCGAGCTCAAAGCCGCCGCCGACCAGGCGCTCGCGGGCGGCTGCCCGACGATCGAGCGCGTCATCGTGTATCGGCGCACGGGTGAGGCGGTGCACATGGATGCGCAGCGGGACGTGTGGTGGCACGATGCGGTCGAGGGGCAGTCGCCTATTTGCGAGCCTGAGCCGGTGGATGCCGAACATCCGCTCTTTCTGCTCTACACGTCGGGTTCGACGGGCAAGCCCAAGGGCGTTCAGCACTCAAGCGCAGGGTACCTGCTCGGCGCAAAGCTCACCTCGCAATGGGTCTTCGACTTGCGCGCCGACGATGTGTTCTGGTGTACGGCCGATGTGGGCTGGGTCA
>PLIX01000074.1 GCA_003140135.1 Gammaproteobacteria bacterium | reverse complement strand
GGAGCGATGGCGGCAATGAGCGGTGTGAGCCTTTGCGGTGGTCGAGGTACAGGCGGCGCGGGGACCGTGTGCAGCCGCACACCGAGGAGCAGCAGGCGCTGGATTGCTTGATGCAGTGCCATCTTAGGAAGGCTCGTCGAGGATTTCGTAGGTCGTGGCGAAGATCGGTTGGGTGACGATCCCCAGGCTGCCATCGCCGTAGTCGACGAGCCAATCGCCGGCGCGACCCGTGAGGTGCGATATGCCATCCGCCAGCACCACTTCGAAGGGCTCCTGCATCTGCAGCGCAAGGATGCGATTGGGCAGGCTCATGTAAGCGCCTGCCTCTCCCGCCAATACGGGTGGCACCGGCCGGTATTTGTGGAGGAACCGCGCCTGCGAGACGCGCCACGTCTCTCCGGCGGTGCCCGTCACGATCGCATCGCCGGCCCTGGCATGCACGAGGCCTTCGGGAGTGTGTACCGTGCAGGCTTCAGGCGCGAAACGCACGTGGATCTCGCGCTCAAACTTGCGCGCCGCGACGTGGCGCGGATCCGTGCTGACGACCTTCGAGAAGCCGGGCTGTCCGCTTGAATGAAAAAGCGGCGGCGGCGCCGCGGGACTCACCCGGCGCCCCGCTCCGCCGCGCCGCGCGCCACTGCGGCGGTGCGGGCGTGCAGTTCCTCGCGAATGCGATCGCGCCACAGGCGTACGCTGTGCAAATCGCGCATTTCCGCAGGTACGGCAGAGATGAGCGCAGTGGCCTCCTTCAAGAGTGCCGGGCGCTGCCGCTTGTCGGCAAGCGCCTGCGCGTAAAGCGCACTCGCGAATTCCACATGCTGCCATTCGTCGCCGTGATTGCGGGCCGCGAGCTCGCGATGAAACTTCACCACTGGAGTGATCACATGCTCGGCATCAGCCAAGCGTCCCTCACGCGCAAGCGCCACGGCGAGCAGCGTCGCCATGCGCGCGTCATCGCGCCGGTCAAGGTCATTATGCGTGGGCCAGTGCTTATGCGAGTCCAGCGCCGCGCGCATGCTCTTCTCGGCTGCGGCAGCATCGCCGAGCATGTACTCGGCCTGGCCCGCCTGTTCGACGCCAAAGGCAACGCACGCGGTCTTCCAGAATTCCTCTGTGGCTCCATGCGCAGTGGAGGCCTGCATGAGGCCCACGGCTTCTGTCTCTGCGCGCCGGGCCCCGGCAAAGTCGCCACGCCACATGGCTAGGGTGCCTTCACCGAATTTGAGCAGGCACTGGCCATAGACCGGCATAAACCGGCTGTTAGGTTCGCTCTGGCGCACGCTGTCCAGTTCCCGCGTGGCTGCGGTGAGCGAGGCGGCGGCCGCGGCGGTGTCTCCGATATCAGCCTGCTGCGTGGCCCTGATCACCGTGGGATAGACGGTATTGTTGAGCACAAACGACGCGCCGGCTTTTGACGCATGACCAATGGCCTCCAGGGCCTGGCGCGAATAATCCAGCGACTCTCGAGGCCGCCCCGCCTGCCAGCTCGCCCAGCCCTGCTCGTTTAAAGCTACCGCCAAATTGTTGTATGAGACGGTGTTCTTGGAATCGAGCTTGATGAGGGTGTGCGAGATTGCCACGCTGCGCTTTTCGAGTTCCACCGCCTCCGCTGGACGCATATCAATAATCGCAAGGCCGCCGAGAGAGTCTGTCATGACCTGCTGCGCATGCAGAGCGAGAAGATACCCGGGGCGCAGGTCGAGCACTTTTTCCACCACGGCGCCCGCGTCCGCGCCGACGCGTCGGGCGTCCTCAACGCGCCCGAGATTACCCAGCGCGCCGGTCTGCCAGGCTCCGGCCTCCGCGTATTGGGCTGCCATCTGGATATTCGTGAGATCCCGGGCGCCGAGCGCTGCGGCGGTGCGCATGGCAAGCTGTAGCGTCGCGACTGCGTCCTTGATCAGGCTCACGGAGTTCGCCTGCTCGAAGCCTGCATGCACGAGTGCCTCAACATACGCGCTGCGTACGGCGACCGAGGCATTCGGCGCTTCGGCGAGTGGCTTCAGCAGCGCCACCGCGCGCATTGCGGTGGGCAGGGCCGCCGAGTTCTGCTGGTTATTGAGGACCCTGGCCTCGACCGTCATGGCACTCGCGAGCGCAATGGTCGTCGCCTCGGACGTGTCACCGTCGTGCTGCAACTGCTCAAGCAGCTGCAATGCCTCCGCCGATGCGGGGCCCGCCGCGGGCATATTCCCCAGTGTGCGCATCGCCTTTGCGTAGTGCACCAGCGCAAGCGCACCGTTGCGCGTGGTTTCCGGGCCCTTCAATTCCGCCGGCAGCGCCTTGAAGTAATCGACCTGACGTTTGGACAGTTCCGCAACCACATCCAGCCGGCCGAAACTTTCCAGCTCGCGCGCGAAGTCATCCGCCAGGTAAGCAAGGAGATGTTCGGCCTGACCGCGCGCCTGTTCGGCTGCGACGCGCGTCTGCTCCGCCTGGCGCTCGGCGCGATGGGCACGCTCGTTACTGATATAGGCCAGAACCGCGGCGGCGAGCGCGCCGATGGCGAGCGCCGTACACACGACGGCGACCTGCCGCGCACGCACCAGCGAGCGGCGTGCTGCGAGTTCGCGCTCGCGCTGCTCGGCGAGCAGCCGCTCGGTGGCATCGCGCGCCTCGCGCTCGTGGCGCAGATCGCGGCTGCTGCGCACGACGCTGCAGAGCACGTCGTGCGTGAGTTCGACGCGGCGGATGTCAAGGCGCTCTTCGATCCGCAGCAGACGGCGGTTGACCAGCACCGCGAGCGTATCGGGGGCGGCGCCGGCGGCTGCGAAGCTGCTCAGCAAGCGCTCCTCGGCGACGTTTTCGCGAAAACCGGAGGCGGTGAGCAGCTCATCCTCGATGATGTGGCGTACGGCCGGCGGTTGGTCGGCGAGTGAGCGCTCGTAGAAGTTGCTCAGGATGCTGGCGTGCGAGCCCGCCAGAAGATCAAGCGAGATCTCGTTGCGTTCCTGGGCGATGCGGGTGTCATTCAGCTCGCGGCAGATGAGGCTCAGGAGCGAGGGTTCCACCTCGGCGTTGGCGATCTCGGCGCCGCCGGCGACGAAACGCACGATGGCGGCTGCAACCTCCTCGGAGACCAAGCGCTTACCGGGGCGCATGACCGCGGCCAGCGCCTGCTGTCCGGTCATCGGAGCGAGCCGCAAACGGTTCTGCGTGATGCTCGGCATCGCGGACTTCAGGCCTTCAATCGGGGCGAGATAGTCCTCGCGCAGGGCAATCAACACGCGATAGTCGCTGCGTGCGAAATCGAAGCGCTCGGCGGCCGACTCGTCTTCCTCGAGCTTGGTCTCGAGCTCCTTCGGCGGACGATTTTCGACAAGGTCCGCAAGATCCGCGATGAAGCGCGCCGCGCGTGCGCGCCCGAAGTCGTCGCTTTGCGCGAGCGTGAAGATTTCCTCGAATTGATCGAAGATCAGTAGCGGAATGAGCGTCGCGCCGAACTCATCGTGCAGCACATCATCGCGATGATGCAGGAACTCCCACAGCGACTCCCCCTCGACCGCGACACCCGCCTGAGTCCACTGCCCCGAGCGCCGCGCAGTCTGGGCAATCGCCTGCTTGATCTGCACCGCCGGCTCAGGGGCCTCGCGCGCGTAATCGATGCGCACATAGACCGGGCAATAGCCCTGTGAGCGCAGTCGCGGGACGAGCCCGGCGCGCAGGATGGAAGTCTTGCCGAGACCCGATTGGCCGAAGAGCACGGTCAGGAGTTTGCGCTGCACGCGCCGAGCAAGCTCAGCGACCTCCTCCTCGCGGCCATAAAAGTAGGCGCGCGTCTCCTCCGTGAAGGACGCGAGGCCCAGCCAGGGATTGCGCTCATCGACGTTGGGCGCCTCGAGAGTAGGGGAGTGGGCAGCCGCGTTTTCGGGCAATGCGTTCATTGCTGGCGCGCTTGCATGAAGTCGGTCAGACGCTGCGCGAAGTCTGCCTGCACCTCGCCACCGGGCAGATGCGTGAAATGCAGCGCCTTGAACTTATCCGGCACCAGTGCCTCCGCCGCGCTCGTCGCATCGATGGTAACGGGGAGGATGAAGAGCGCACCGTCGGCCATGTTGCGCACCCGATCGATGGCGTAACTCCACTCGCGACGGAAGTACCCCTCGAGGCGGCGCTGCGTGGTCACCGACACCACCGGAATGAAATACGAGCAGCGGGCGATGTTGCGCTGGATCTTGCGATCGTAGTCGTCGCCCACTTCCAGCCGATCGAAGTCGAACCAGGTGGTGATGCCGGCCGCCTCGAGCCCGGCCTTGATGAGCTGCACTGCCGCCAGGTCCTCGCGCGCGTAGCTTATGAACACCGCGTTGTCCGGCATTTCTCGCGCCGGCGGCAGGAAGCGCGCGGTCGCTCCAGGCCCTGCGGCGGACGCCGCAGGCTTGCGGCGCGCCTGCCAGCGGGAGTGCAGCTCCTCGACGAAGCGTTCGGCGCCCATGTAGATGCGCGTGCGCACGCTCACCTGCTGCAGAAAGGCCATGAGCCGGTCATCCTCGCTGGAGTGGTCATCCGCCAGCACTTCGCCCACGTCGCGCGGATCTGACAGGCGCTGGCGCTTCGCCATGCGCAGGAACAAGCGCGCGAGCCAGTTCGTGAAATTGCTGCCGATGAAGAGGAGATGATTGTGTTCGAGCTCGTGAAAGAGCTTCTCCGGCGCCAGGTGCTCGCTCTGCAGCGCGCAGATGAATTCCAGCAGGTCCTCATCGGAGATCACGTAGGTCGGCGAGGCGGAAACCCGGCCGAAGAGATGGTAGACCACCGGTCGCTGCAGACGGTCGCGCTCTGAGGGCAGATCGGTGACGCGGTTCGGAGAGTAGGAGAGTACTTCGGCTGTCGGCGCTCCGCCGAAGCGCTGCAGGTTGATTGCCCCTTCAAGCAACGGATCGAATGTCGTGGAAACGAACAGGTCGAAGTCCGTAATCGCGGCCAGATGACGCAACGCCTGCGGCGGTTCGAAGTTCGCATCCTTCAGGATGCTGCGCACTCGCACATACGCTTCTTCGCGGCGGCCGCGGGCGGCAAGAAACCAGCAGACTACGTCGTTCAGCGTATAGGGCTGCGGCAGTGAGGCGACATCGACATTGAGCCGGACGGCGAGTTTCTCGGCGAGCCAGTCGTACAGGAGGCGCGGGCCGCGGTCGGTTGCGACCTGCAGGAGCTCCGGTCCCACGATTGGAATCACGCGGCGCTCCTCGATGAAGCTCAGAAGGTCATCCCAGGCGTCATCATCGAGAGTCGACATCGGCGTCGGCACGACAGACAGTCTAGTCATGCGCAATATCCAATGCGTGGGTGCCGCCTGGTCGAGCAGCGGACTGAAGATTAAAAGCGGACATGGTCGAGTTGAATATCATGTGTTGGCAACAAACGCGAGATGTCCCCAAGCTTCAGCCGGCCGCGGCGACCGACGCGTCGCTACTTGGTACTGAAGCTCGTAAGAGAGCCGCGTATGTTATTGATTATCGATCGAGTATGCAGCAGCAGCGTGAACTGGGCAAGAATTGCTGCGGCGCGACGACGACGGATCTCGAGCTAGCCGCCGTGCGTTCGAGGACAGTAATTAGGTTAAACGCAGCTACTCAGGCCTGTGGCACACGGCCTCGATGTTGTTGCCGTCGGGATCGAGGACGAACGCGCCAAAATAGTTGGCGTGGTAGTGCGGACGCGGGCCCCGAGTGCCGTTGTCCCTGCCGCCCGCGGCAAGGGCCGCGCGATAGAACGTGTGGACATGGTCGCGGCTCGGCGCTGCGAAGGCAATGTGCACCGTGCCGGAAGGTCGGCCTGCGTCCCCGATCCAGAAGTAAGGTTTACCGTCGCTTCCGAATCCTGCATGTGCGTGGCCGCCGGTGTCTGCCGCGGTCAGCTCTTTTATCAACGTAATCGACAGTGGCGCGAGCGCTTTCTGGTAAAACGCCTTGGATCGGTCGAAGTCCGCGACCGTCATACCGAAGTGATCGAGCATCTGCGTCTACGATCAGCGCTGCGCCAATCGATCTCGGCCGGGGCTATCTTTTCGCTGCTGGGTCTCTGCTCTCATCAGCGACCACGTCGAGCAGCGAATCGTCATCGGAGATATCTTTGGATCCCTCCAGGGGCGAGGTGTCTGCCTCCGGATCGCGGATCTTCTTCTTGAATGAGCCGTCGCCTTGGGTCCGGTTGGCGAAGGCATTTGCCTCCGGTTCGGTGTCAAGACTTGGTTGCCAGGGTTTGCGGTCTGCCATTGCGGTACTCCTTACAGTTTTTTAAAGCGTTGAAGTGACTAAGCAAGTCCTGTTCCCGACCTTGGGACCCTTATTGGAAATTCACTCAAGATCGCCCAAGGCTTGCATGATTTCCCTCCACAGCGCACCGGCGGTGAAGCCGGCAGGCATGGGATCCTGCTGCATTATCCGACCCCGCGCCGCAGGTCCAGGTTTGCAGCCGAAACCCAATCGCAGTTCTGCGGCAGCGGTCCCACGTCACGCGTCCAGCCAAATGGATCATTGGCGCGGCGCTCCTGGATTGCAAGCAGCGCCTCCCGCAGCCGCGACGCCACAACGTCGAGCTCCTTAGGAACGTGCTCCCGTGAATTCGAGTCCGCCAATACACTGATGGGGCAGACAATCGCCGCAGTGCCGCAGGCGAAGAGTTCGCTGCACTCGCCGGCGGCAACCTGCACCAGGAGGTCATCGATCGCTATCGGTCGCTCGATCACCCGGTAGCCCAAATATCTGCCCAGGATGAGCAGCGAGTCACGAGTGATGCCGGGCAGGATGGTGCCGTCGAGTTCCGGAGTGTGCAGTTCGCCGTCTATGACGGCGAAGAGATTCATGCCCGAGAGTTCCTGGATGAAGCGCTGTTCGCGCGCATCGAGCCACAGGGCGACCGTGTAGCCGCGTGCCACTGCCGCGTTGGATGCGCGCAGCGACGCCGCATAGTTTGCCGCCGCCTTCGCGGCTCCCACGCCGCCCACAGCCGCGCGCACATCGACACGCTCGAGGGCAACGCGCATCGGGCCCACGGCATAGCTCTCCACGGGGTTTGCGATGAGGGTGAAGCGAAAGCGGTTGGAATTGCGCAACAGATAGCCATCCTCGACGCCGTACAGGAATGGCCGCAGGTAGAGCGCGCGTCCCGATTCGCGCGGGATAAAGGCGCGACAGGAGCCGGCGACCGCGTCAATGGCTTCAAAAAAGAGACCCTCGGTGACAGGAGGCATGGAAAGCCGCTCAGCCGAGCGCTTGAAGCGTTGCCAATTTTCCCGCGGACGAAAGAGGTTGGGCCAGGAACGGCCGACGCAGTAGGCCTTCAAACCCTCGAACACAAGCTCCGCGTATTGCAGCGCGCGGGCACCGGGGAGAATTTCAATCGGGCCGAACGGCTGGAGGGTCCCGCGAGTCCAAACGCCGTCCGACCATTCGGCTGTGAACATGAGCGGGGCAGGCACGAGCCCGAAACCGAGCCGCTCCGGAAGCGTGAAATTCTGCAGCGCCGCGGCAACCCCCGGCGCAACGTCATACGCCGCCACTTCAGCTTCTTAGATAAGAGTCGGTGCCCGCGAGCCAGTCCTGCCGTGGCGGACAGAAGACGTCGACGTCAAGAGTGTCCTCGAGCGCCAGCGCCCGGTGCGGAAGATGCGACGGGATTACGAGCACTTCACCCGCCCGGACGATGAGCTCGCGCTCATCGTTTGCCCCCAGCCAGAACTGCAAAGCGCCCTTCAAGACGTAGGTCACCTGCTCATTTTCATGCGAATGCCGCGGCACGTCGTCGCCCTTCTGGAGGAAGATCTGCGCGATCATCGTGCGCTCGCCCGTGATGAGACGGCGCGAAATGGTGCCTTTCAACGGCTCTTTGGGCAGATCATCCCAGCGGTAGTGATGGGCGCCTTCGGGATCGAGGTCGATCATGGGCGTGTCCTGTGGCGAGGTGCGCGGGGTGTTCGCGGGTGTCATGGCCATATTGATCTCTCCTTATCTTCAGCGAAACCGCTCGTCGATTGGCATATCAAGCGCGACGGCAAAGCGATTCGTCTCATTGGCAAGTCCAATGACGGCCAGAAGCTCGGCATGCTGCGCCGGCGTCATACCCTTGGCGGTGGCGCCGGCACCGTGCGAAGCGATGCAGTAGCGGCAGCCGTTCGTCACGCTAACGGCAATGTAGATGAGCTCCTTCGTCATGGGATCGAGCGCTCCGGGGGCCATGACTTCTTTCACGTTGGCCCACATCCGCCGCAGAGTCGCAGGGTCGTGCGCGAGCACCTTCCAGAAGTTGTTGATCCAGTCGGTCTTGCGCGTCGCCATGATGTCGTCGTACACCGCGCGCACTTCGCGCGAAGCGTCGGCGTACTCGATCGGTATCGCGGCCGCGCTCACGGCGCGATCGCAAAGACGCGATCGATGGCGTCGACAGTGTGCAGGGCTGCATGAAAATGTGCCGGGGCATCCACATGCGCGTCCCACTGCCCGACGTGGCAGTACTCATTGATCCAAAAGCCATCCTTCTCAACCCTGTTGAGCGCCTTGACCGTCTCATCCGATGCACCCTTCCAGTGCGGGATATCCGAAGCGAAAGCGTGGGTAAGCTCGACGCAATGGTGCGATTGCAAGACGGCCAGCGCGTCGCCGAGTGAGGCGGACTTGTCCGTGTCCGCCGCGCGGGCAGCACCCAAGACCGGGGCGCCGGCCGCGGCAGAACAAACAGTTCAAACGCACGCTCGCATGGTGACGCTCCTTAGCGCAAAGAAGCTACGTATCCTCGATACGTAGGCTAGCACGCTGCCGCGTGCACAGCCGTTTTTCGGTTCAGGCGTTGCGCGGTCAAATTCGTAAGGCTCTGAGGCGAGTGTCAGGACTGGATTCGCTGCATTATCGATCCAGTTCCGGGTAGTGGCGAAACAGATCCTCGTTATTGAATGCAAGTCGTCGGCCTGAGGCCGCATAGAGGGCAATGCGTGGCCGTTCGAACACGCGATCGTAGAGCGAGCGCAGGCGCGGGCGGCTGCCCAGTGCTTTGCCGGTGGCTGTTGGGAAAGCGTACCGCAGGCCCGCGATTACCTGCGCCATCGAGAGGTCCGCATAGCTCAGCCGTGTCCCGACCAGCCACGGCCCGCGCGCGCGATTGCGCTCGAGCACGCGCTCGAAATAGCCGAGGAACTTCGGCAGGCGCGTCGAAAGAAAATCCTTGGTGCGCCGTTTGGCCGCGGATTTCTGTTCCTCGTAGCCATAGGCGTCGCCGAGCGGATGATGCGTGCTGAAGATCTCAAGGTACAAATCCGAGATCGTGAGCTGCAGTTGATGCGTCCAGAGCTTGCCTGCCTCATCCCGCGGGGCGAGCGGTAAGTGACCCCCCAGATACAGCAGGATGTTCGGCGTCTGCGCGATGAATTGCCGGCCAGCCTTTAGGATCGGCGGCGCGAACGGCGGACGCCGATTGCTCCTGGCATTGAGCACCTTCACGACCGCAGCCGCTCCGCCGCGCTTCGCCTCCGGCACGAGCGCCAGGTCGCGGTAGGACGCGCCGGCTTCCTCGAGCGCGAGGCGCACGAATTCACCGCGGCCCTGGATGCCGGGCCAGTAATAAAGCTCATAAGTCATGGCGAATATTCCGATGGGCGCGCGGCTCGCAGGCGCAGGATATTAGCGGGAGCGTCATTTCAACGAAGCGACAGGATGTTGCAACGCGCCAGCGAATTGCGCAATTTCTGCATGCACCCCAGCCGAAACACGCCTCGGCTATTCACTTATTAGTCAAGGCCTCTTGTCGGCGGATCGCGGCAGCGCGAAGCTCACGTCCTGGGAACCTTTTGCGTTCTCGTTTCGTTCTTTGGTTTTCCGCTCGACGGCAAAGCATGACAAATCTAAGCCGACGCGACCTTCTGGCAGCGACAGCCCTCGTCATTGTCAGCGAGACAGTCGCGCGCGCGGGCGTCGTCTCCGGCCAGCTGCCCTGGCACCCCGATGCGGGATCGCCTCCGGAGGCAGTCCGACCCGGCGCCTGGCAGTTCTTCACCGAGCAGGAAGCTGCCGCTGTCGAAGCGCTGGCGGACCGCATCATTCCGCCTGACCCGCAGACCCCGGGCGGCAAGGATGCGGGGTGTGCGGTTTTCATCGACCGCCAGCTTGCCGGGGCCTACGGCCACCGGCAGGGTCTCTACACGCGTGGGCCTTTCGTGAAGGGCATCAAGGAACAGGGGCCGCAATCTGCGCAGAACCCGGCCGAGACCTACCGAGCGGCTTTGGCAGCGCTTGATCGGTACTGTAAATCCAAGGAGGGCGGTAAATCCTGGATTGAGCTTCCGGGCGAGCGGCAGGATGAGCTACTGCACGCAGTGGAGAGCGGCACGGTCGAGCTCGAAGGCATCGATACGAAGAGCTTCTTCGAGACTCTCTTAAAGGACATGCAGGAGGGTTTCTTCGCCGATCCGATTTACGGCGGTAACCGCGACATGTGCGCATGGAAAATGATTGGCTTTCCCGGAGCGCGTTACGACTACCGCGACTGGGTGGGCCGCCACAACGAGCGCTACCCCTATCCGCCCGTCAGCATCGCCGGCCGGCCCGATTGGACTCCGAAAAAGACCTGAAGGCTGCTCCATGACACGCAAGCTGCCCAAGAAAGATGTCGTCATCGTCGGCCTGGGCTGGACAGGCTCGATCATGGCGAACGAGCTGACGGAGGAGGGACTCGATGTCGTCGCGATCGAGCGCGGGCCCTGGCGGAACACCGCGACCGACTACCCGCCCAACTATGTTCAGGACGAGCTGCGCTATCGCATCCGGCACGAGCTATTCCTTCAGCCCGAGCAGACGACCTTCACCTTTCGCAACAAGATGGACCAGACGGCGCTGCCCATCCGCAGCTGGGGCGCCTTCATGCCGCCCAACGGCGTCGGCGGCGGCGGCGTGCACTGGAATGCCGAGACCTGGCGATTCCTGCCTTCCGACTTCGTGCTGCGCACGCATTTGACGCAGCGCTACGGCGCGCGCTTTCTGCCCGCCGACATGACGATCCAGGATTGGGGCATCACCTTCGATGAGCTCGAGCCCTACTACGACCGGTTCGAATACCTGTGCGGTACCTCGGGCACGGCCGGCAATCTCAAAGGCAAGATTCAAGAAGGCGGCAACCCGTTTGAAGGACCGCGTTCGCGGCCCTATCCGAACCCCGCGCAGCAGCAGCCGTTCAGCCATGCGCTCTTTGCCAAAGCGGCGCGGGAGCTGGGCTACAAGCCCTTTCCGCAGCCCTCCGGCAACATGTCCCAGGCTTATACCAATCCGCTGGGCGTGCGGCTTGGCCCCTGCACCTATTGCGGGTTCTGCGAATGGTTTGGCTGTGCGAACTACTCGAAGGCCAGTCCCCAGACGACCATCCTGCCGGTGCTCGTGCGCAAGCCGAATTTCCTGGTGCGCGATCAATCTGAAGTCACGCGGATCAACCTGGATTCATCCGGCAAACGGGCGACCGGTGTCACCTTTGTGGACACGAGCGGTACGGAGTGGGAGCAACCGGCCGATCTTGTGATCCTCTCGGCCTATACGGTTTTCAACGTGCAGCTCCTGCTCCTCTCCGGCATCGGCAAGGCCTATGACCCGGTGGCGAACCAGGGCGTGATCGGACGCAATTTCACGCATCAAACGATTTCCGACGTCACGAGCTTCTTCGATCCTGCGAAATTCATCTTCAATCCCTTCATCGCCTCCGGCTCCATCGGCATGTGCATTGATGAGTTCAACGGCGATAACTTCGATCATGGCCCGCACGGCTTCGTCGGCGGCGGCTATATGGGACAGGTGCAGACCAACGGCCGGCCCATCGAAACGACACCCACGCCGCCGGGCACGCCCAAGTGGGGTGCCAAGTGGAAGCAGGCAGTGCGGGAGAGCTACCAAAGCGCGCTCAAGCCCGGAACGGGCGTGCACGGCAGCATGTACAGCTATCGCGACGTGTATCTGGATCTTGACCCGACGTACCAGGATCGCTTCAAGCGCCCGCTGATGCGCATCACCATGGACTTTCACGAGAACGAGTTGAAGCAAAATGCCTTTCTCACCGACAAGTTTGCGGAAGTCTTTCAGGCCATGGGCGCACGTCAGGTCGTGAAGGAATATCGCAAAGGGCCGTACGACGTCACGGCTTATCAGACGACGCATCTGTGCGGTGGTGCGGTGATGGGCACGGACCCCAAGACGAGCGCCATCAACCGCTATCTGCAAAGCTGGGATGTGCCGAACCTCTTTGTCATGGGTGCCAGCGGCTTTCCGCAGAACGCGGGCTACAACCCGACGGGGACTCTCGCCGCGCTTGCGTATTGGTCCGCTGAGGCAATCCGCTCGAGGTATCTCAAAAACCCCGGTCCGCTTCTCCATGCGTGAAGCGTTACGCAAGCGTGCTGCGGCACTGGCCGCCGGCGCGGCGGCGCTGGCGCTTGCTCTTCCCCTGCTTGCAGCCAACCATCCCGGGAGCCGCGAGAATTTCGCGATCATCGAGCGCGGCCGCTATCTGACGGTGGCCGCCGATTGCGCGGCCTGCCACACGGATCCGCATCAGAGTACCGCATTCGCCGGCGGCCGCCCGATCGAGACGCCGTTCGGTGTCGTGCTCGCGGCGAACATCACGCCCGATCGCGATACGGGAATCGGCGGCTGGACGGACCGGCAATTCGATACCGCCGTGCGGCAAGGTAAGTTGCCCGACGGCAAACGCCTGTATCCCGCGATGCCCTATCCCTACTACACGAAGATGAGCCGAGAGGATGTGCTCGCCATCCGGGCCTACCTCAATACGCTGCCGCCGGTTCATAACGATGTGGACTCCAACCAACTGCCGTTCCCGTTCAACATCCGCTCCGCGATGTGGCTCTGGGATGCGCTTTATTTCAGTCCCGGATCCTTCAAAGCCGATCCAGCGCAATCGGACATATGGAACCGCGGTGCCTATCTCGTCGAAGGCCCAGGACACTGTGGCGCTTGCCACACGCCCAAAACCTTCTTGGGCGGCGATAAAACCCGGCTGCAATTTCAAGGCTATTCCATTCAGGGCTGGTTCGCTCCCAACATCACGAACGATGAGGCGCATGGCCTCGGCCGCTGGTCGAATGCCGACGTCGCTGAGTACATGAAGAAGGGCCACAACCGCATCGCAGGCGCATCTGGGCCGATGGGGGAGGAGGTCGCGGATTCAAGTTCCCAGATGACTGAGGCGGACCTGAACGCCATCGCAACCTATCTCAAGGCGCGTTCTGGACAAACACTCGCGGCAAGCAGCGTTGCAGTCAACGATCCGATGATGGTGGCGGGCGCGGCGATCTATCAGGACCTGTGTTCCGCCTGCCACCGGGGAGACGGACATGGCGTGCCTTATCTGATTCCTGATCTTGCGACGTCATCCACTGCAGCCTCACGGGAGCCCACGACACTCATTCGGGTCGTTCTGCGCGGCGCGCAAACCGTTGCCACGAAAGATGAGCCGACAGGTCCTGCCATGCCCTCGTTTGGCTGGCAATTGACCGATGCGCAGGTCGCGGCCGTCGCGACTTATATCCGCAATAGCTGGGGCCACGCGGGACCTGTCCTGACGGAGGACGAAGTACGCAAGGCGCGAGGAAACCTTGCTGCGAGGAACGACTGAGCTTCCTGCCCGGGATTATCGTGCGCACGGATCCTCAAGACCGGTCACCTCGATGTTACGAGCTACGAAGCTCCGAGGGCAAACGGTTCCTGGTCTGATGGAGGCTGCGTGAGCACGCGAATCCGGGGATGTTGGCCGTCCAACCCCGTCCGCATGGATCGAACAAGAGCTGGCTCAATCCCGATCTCGCGGCTAAGCGGATAAGTCATTGGATTACTCCGGCCAATGCCTGTTCGGCATCTCGCAGGGCGCGGGCAATTCGCCGCGCCCACTGTGCCTGTCCGGCGTCGTCGCTCACCAGATCCTGTCGGATTTCGATTTCGACATGCGGCAGACCACGGGCTTCGCCATGGCGCGGAATGGTGTAGTCGGTGTCATCGCTGACAAAGTACGGTTCATTGTCGGCGATGAGCAGATCGGAGTCACGACGCAGCATGTCAAGCACGAGGCCCGCGAAACGGCGGTCGCGGTTGTACAGCACCGCGGCGTGCATCTCGCGTTTAACGCCTTTGAAGATGTTCGTCATACTGTGCTGAGCGACCAGAATCGTGGGGCGTCCGGCTGAGAGCCTTTCATCCAAGAGCGCATGCAGATGATTGTGATACGGATCGAAGATCTCGACGCGACGGGCAATAACTTCCTCGGCACTCAAGCCGATATTTCCGGCAATCTCAATCGATTCGCCGTGTGTCGGGATCGATGTCGCAACCTTCGGGTCGCGATTGCAATCGATCACCAGTCGAGAATAATTTTGTGCCACTACGACCGCATCGAGCGCTGCGGCAGCCTGTCGGGCTACGCCTAAGGCGCCAATGTCCCAGGCGATATGCCGCTGCAACTGGGACGACGGCAAGCCGAGATTCCCCAAACGCCGGGGGATGCGCGAGCTCGCGTGATCGACTGCGATCACGAAATTCGATCGGCCGTGCCGCCCGACCTCGATAAAGGGCGGTGGTTCGTCGGCAGCGAGCAGCCGAAAGCCTGCGGTGCCCGGATTCATCGAGGCATGATCAGCGCGAAGTGGTCGCCGGTCGCAACTTGCGCGAGGTCATCGAGCGTCATGGGGCGCTCGACTCCGGGGATCATGTGCCCATGCATCGGTCTGTCTCGCACTCATCACACTGCTACCTGCATATCACAAGTCAGCGCAAAAACAAGCCTTCTTTGTCGCGCGCTAAAGAGTCACCGCAAGTCGAAGGAAATCACCGGCGGCAAGCGTTGCGAGCCGTCTTCGTCGTCGGTCTCTTAAGACGTCCCGCTGGCGGACGGCAACGACGATCACCGATCCGGTCAAGAGGCGATCGCGCGTGCCATCAGATCGACACCACGACATTGATTTAGTACCCTCGGCAAGCGTCCAGTGACTCGTTTTAGTGCAAAGTACGCGGTCCAATATAGGCGCACAACGCGGACCGCTCTATCTAAAACCAGGCTCGGGATTTTGATTTACGGGCTCAACGAAGATCAACGTTCCTCGCCATACATGTGGCGGAGTAGGGCATGAATAATAATGGCTTTGTCTCGGCCATAGCGGACACTCGGGCTCGCGACGATATTCTCGAACAGGGGTTCACTCGCCGCCCATTGAGGGTTGACGTAGATATCGCGCGTGCACTGGGCGTGCTCGCCCATGCGGCCTGGTCTATGCCGAGGGATCAGTACTACGAGGGTGGCACCAGGTTCCGAACATTAAATCGGTTCAAGGCCCAAATTGCTGCAGGCGGCGTACATATCTGGCCGTGCGACGACACTAAGCCCTATGTGCAGCTCGAAAAATACAACACTACACTGGGAGGCAAGCAGCGCGAGTACGCCCCGCTGCCCCTGCAGATCGCCGACTCTGCCGGAGTTCGCAAGCTGATTTCCCATCACCTCATGTACCTGCCGCTGTCGCAGGTTGGCACAAGTTATCTGGTCAACATGCACGTGGCGCGGTTTGCGGCGACTCCTTCTCGGCCGTGCGACACGAGCCCTCCGGGCTTACACAAGGATGGTGAAAAGTACCTCGCCACTCATCTCCTGGCACGGTGCGGAGCCAAAGGAGGTGAAGTCGTCATCACCGACAATGACAAGCGTGAAATGGATCGCTTTACCATGCGCGAGGCGGGTGAGTGTTACGTCTTCGACGACGACCGTGTTTGGCATATGCTGACTCCGGTTGAGACATCAGAAGGCAATCAATTCGCATTCCGCGATACAGCCACGTTCGACTTACTGCCAGACAATTGGGCGGCTATCAGCTGATCCGTGTTAGTGGTTTTCGCAAACTTGCGACGCTTCTGACGGGCAATGTCGGCGTGAGTGGCGTTCTCCGAGCATAAAACCGCGTCAGGGTTGCTGCTGGGTGGAATCAGCAGGTTTGCCATCCCCTCCTAAGGCCGGCGGCGGTATCAGTATCGCAGCACGCGTCACCGTGCCTAACGAGTAGCCGGCACCAGGTTCGCCGATCCTTATATAGAACATCTGCGTATGTGTACGCGACGGGTTTGGAAGGATTCTTATAAAGAGTGTCGCCCAGTGTCTTCCTTTCAAAAAAAGCTGCGTGGTGCGGTCTTGTGGGACGAAGTCGATGCCAGGTCTCGCCGATGCAGCATCGGTCCACCACACGAAACTGCCGTTACCGCGAGGCTCATTGGAACGGTGCACGTGAATCTCTGCGAAGTGCTCGCCGGCGGGCACTCGGTAGGTACCGGCAGAGAGGGAAATTTTGTCTGCTAGTGGCGCTTGCGACTCTAGAGCCGGCGTGCCGTGCCTTGCACTGTCGGACACCGGCTCTTCATGGCTTGGGGGCGCCGCAACCTCAAGTGGTTGCAAGGACGGCTGCAGTGCGGATCCTAGCGGCGTCGGCTGTGGCAATGGGCCTGTGGCAGCCGCAGCTATCGTATCGCTTGCGCTGGGCGGGGGGCTTCTGGAGACGTCGACTTGCGCTGGAAGCGCGCCCGGCTTGCCGAGGAATCCGCTCTCAGACTTGGTGTGACTGAATGCCGCCCATAGGCCTAACCCAGCGATCACCACAATGAGTAACCAGGCGGGGCGCACGGCATCCTGCCGCCAAAAATGTCCAGTCGCCGAGGCCGAACCATGTAATGGCGGCAAGCGTTCCGCAGCGGGTTCCACACCGAGCATCGCCAGCCAGTCGCGTACCGACAAAGACCGACTTTCTCGGCGCCAGGAAAGTCCAACCTGCAGGGCGCGCCATTGGCGGTCCGTCAACCTCACCGGCCGACGGGGCTGCAAGCCCAGCTCGCGCGCTTCGGTCGAACGGCGCCGCTCGAATGGATGTTCCCCGGCAAGCAATTCGTATGATAAACACGCGAGCGCAAAGAGATCGTCCCGTGGATCGGTTTGCTGGCCATCCAACAGCTCGCAACACGCGTATGCCAGCGTGACCGCAGGAACGCGATTTCTTTGAAGTGGGTCGGAAGTTGTCCACTGGCGAGTTGAAGTGCCGGAGGCGCCAAAATCGAGTATCCGTACTTCGCCGCCTTCTGTAATCATAATGTTCTGCGGCTTAAAATCCCCATGCACGACATTGCGCGAGTGGGCATGCGCGAGAGCGGCCCCGGCATCCCGAATGACTGCCCAAGCGTACGGCCGCTCAAGGGGATGCGGATGCACGCGCTCCAGCACACTGCTTAGGAGCTGACCCTCCAACAATTCCATGGTGTAAAAGGCGGTGTCTTCGTCATGGTGCATTTCGTACACCTTAACGATATTGGGGTGCGCAAGCGCCTGCGCGCAGTAGAACTCCCGTTGCAAGTCTGCGAGGATCTCAGGCCGCCGGCTGATGCTTTCCTCGAGAACCTTTAGCGCGACATGGCGATTCTTCTCCGGAAGATCGGCACGATGCCGATCCAATGCTCGGAATACAGCGCCCATCCCGCCGCGGCCGAGCAATCTGCCCAGAACGTAACGATTGCCTAAGACGCGATCGAGGTCGCGCACGTGCCGCACCGAATCGCTGCCGGTGGGCTTAATCGACGTCGCGTTTTGATCTGCTGCTGGCACACTGGCTGGTACTGGAACAGGAGTGCGACCAATTTGATTGGCGTAGGCTTCATCCGGCGCGGCTGCAGCTGCAGCGATTTCGAGTTGCGCGATATGTTCCGTCACCCGGCTAGCCGATGTTGTGGCCGGATGAAGTTCAACGGTCTTGCCGTCGTCGCGTTCTTCTAATTCGTGCTGGACAAGCTTTACGGAGAATTCAGTCATAGGCGGCTGAGTGCAATCTTTATAATCGTCAGTTCCGCGGCGCATCTCACGAGAGTCGGCGCTCGTCGCGCCCGCACTATGCGATCGAGAATCGCCGGGGTCGGCAGCGATCGGCATTCGAGCGGCGCAGTGACAAGTATGCACCTGTGCGGCACAAACGCTGGAGGATGGGATTATGTAACGTGCGGCTTCCGGTTGGCGCAAAGGCACACGCAGGGTACGCGACCCCGGTTGGCGGATTGGTACAAGCCGATTACCCCAAGACGACGCCGAGATTTATCTCGCCTTCGAATTACTAGCGCTGCGCTGCAGACAAAGTCACGTCGCCGAAGTTTCAGACAATCGCATCGAAGCTTAAGAAGTGGATCGCAATCCGTTATTGCCAATGGAGTTCACGCGTCGCTCGCCGAAGTGACGGGCGATGAGCGATACAGTTCCCTATAACCTCCGAGTTCCGCTTCGTCGAGCCCGCTCAGAACGCTTTCATCGACTGCTCCGACACAGCAGCGGTTATATTTTGTTTCGCGGAATGCTCGAACGCCACTCTCGGCGGAATACCGAGGTGTCGCCCTCATATGCTTCGATCCAGGCATCCAATTCGAATGTCGATGCACTCGAAGTCATTTTGGCGCCAGCGTCTACCTTGACTTGCCAGGCGCTGCGGCCCATTTCGTAGGTTTGAATCATCGCAGCGTAGGCTGAATTAGGGTCGGCCGCGTTGATGCGATAAATCCTCTCGAAAACATGGCCCATTTCCATCGTGATGTCATCGAGCAGGATTTTCCCGTTGTCGCCGAACACTCCGCCATCGATGAAAAGCCGGTGAGTCACTTCACCCGTGAGCTGATCGAGATTGACCGAGCGCTCCAGGCGTCCTTTGCGCAGCGTTGACGCGGTAGAAGGAAGCGCGGACAGCGGCTCGGGGTAGGGGGTTAAGTCTGCATCGCTCAATTGCGGTGTTCTGACGGGGAGCAGCAATTGCGACGCCCCGGTAAACACCGTGAGCGTGACGGGCTGCGGTGAGGGCCAGATGATCGGCCAGTAGGCATTGGAAATGGCGAGCCGGATCCGGTGGCCTGAAGGAAACGCGTAGGCCGTGGCCACAAGCTGAACATCGACCCGATAACGCTGGCCGCGAAGGAGAAGCGAGGGTGTCTCGCGGCTCTCCCGGTGCGTCAAATTCAGGAGTCCGCGCGTCACGAGGGTCGCGCTGCCATCCGGTGCAACATCGATCAACCGAACGGCGACGTGCGCGTTTGGCTGGTCGGCGGCGACCTCCAGGATCGCGCGGGCGTTGCCGAGGATTTCAAGCGGCTCGGTCAGCGGCTCCAAATCGAACTCCAGCGAACCGAATGAATCAAGCCGTTGATCGCCGGGAACGTCTCCCGGAATACTGAAGCTGCCCCAATCAGCCGCAGCGAGGCCGGTTGATTGCGGCGAGGTGAGTGGGAGCGCTGTCTCGTCGGCAGCATGCGCACCCAGACCCGTGGGGTTGATGGCAAGCGTCCGCGTGTGCACCTGCGGGCTTGGCCACTCGCGCTCGCTAACCCAGCGCCCGGAACGTTCGGCGTAGTAGGGCAGCGGGCGGGTGCTGTTCATCATGTAGAACCGCATAGGCGGTTCGTGCATCACCGCATTGTCCTCGCCCTTCAACCAATGATCCCACCATTTCACCGCCTCCTGCAGGAAGCCAACAGCAGGCTGCGGAGTCGCCTCGTGTGGATAAAGATGCCCCCAGGGCCCCACCGTGATCTTATGCGGCATGCGAAGATGGGCCGCCAGGCGCAGAGGTGTATCGCGGAATAAATCCGCCCAGCCGCCCCAGAACCAGATCGGACACGCAATCGCGTCGTAGTCGAAGCACACCGATCCGTGCTTCCAGTACGCATCGAGAGTTTGGTGCTCGAGCCAGATTTGCGGCCAGAACCGCTCCGCCTCGAGCCGCTCCAGCCACATGCTTCGCCAGCGCTCACCGACGATTTGCGGATCCGGCGGACGGGCGTTGAACACCTGCATGATGCAGCCCCACCAGAAATTGTCGTTCAGCAGGCAGCCTCCGGAGTAATGAATGCATTCGGCGAATCGGTCATCGGTACCCATGACCGCAATGATGGCCTTTAATGCAGGAGGTCTACGGGCAGCGACCTGAAGCGCATTGTAGGCGCCCCAGGATTTGCCCATCATGCCGACCTGTCCCGAGCACCAGGGCTGCCGAGCCATCCAGTCGATGACCTCGAGCGCGTCGTCCTGCTCCTGTGCGAGATACTCGTCATGCAACACGCCATCGGATTCGCCGGAGCCACGCATATCGACGCGCACCGCGACGTAGCCGTGGCCTGCGAACCAGCGATGCATTCTCTCGTCCCGTTGTCGCGTGAAATCGCGCTTGCGATAGGGAAGGTATTCGAGAATGGCCGGGGTTGGGCCTGACGTCACGGGCAGCCAGACGCGCGCCGCCAGGCGACAGCCGTCGGTCATCGTGATCCAGATGTTTTCGATTTCACGAACGTCGTTCTGCAAGATGGATTCTTGGGACATCGATGGCACCGTGGGTATCGTGAGTGCTCAAGCAGAACCAACTGCGGCGGCTGCAGGGATGCGCTCATTCAGGCGCGGCCCTGCGCGGTGAAGCCAGGAGCGGAGTATCAGGTGCGCCGCGCGTGTTGTCATGATGAAATCTAGTCTGCCATAGTCAATCGGGCCGCACGCGAGCCGTCACGGCTCGCGAGTGGCGCTCGAATTAGTGCATATTTTCTTAAGCAGGAAACAGCTGGCATGCCTTCCTCATCGCTGGACATCGAGGCGTTCCAGTTGTTCCGCGCCGGACGGCTGGAGGATGCCCTGGTATGCGCTGAGCAAGCGGTCGCCAACGCAGGCATGTGCTTGCCCGTCCACGGTCTGCTGGCGACGATTCTGGTGCGATTGGGACGGGTGCGCGACGCCGACGCGGTGATCTGTCGGGCGTTGGAGCTCAAGGCCGGCACCGCGGACGCGTACGATGGCCTTGCGTATGTTTCGGCTGCGTTGGGCAATCATCGCCGTGCGAGCGCCTTGTATCAACGTGCGACGCAGCTGGCGCCGCAGACGGCGAGGTTCTGGTACAACTTGGCGTGCAGCGAGCGAAGCGTCGGCCGGCTCGAGGATGCGGAGGCTGCGTGCGACCGGTCCATAGCTGCCGAGGCGGCGCAATACCCAAGTTATCTGCTGCGATCGGAACTACGAGTTCAAACGTCCGAATTCAATCATGTTGAAGAATTGCGGTTGCGGCTCGCGGCCGAAGGCTCTGAGAACCGGGCGTGCATGTTTTTAGGATACGCGCTCGCCAAGGAACTGGACGACCTGCAGCGCTTCGATGAGGCGTTCCACTGGTTTTCGAAGGCCGCAGGCGCGCGCAGGTCGCGCCTGGCCTATGACGTCGCCGTTGATGAAGAGAAGATGCGGCGAATCGCGCAGGTGTATCCGTCGGAATCATTGGCAAAGGTGCCTCACACGACGGGCGCGCCCCGATATATTTTCATCGTAGGGCTGCCGCGTTCGGGGACTACTCTCCTCGAGCGAATCCTGACCGGAATTCCAGGCGTTGCATCCAATGGCGAAACGGATAATTTTTCGCGCGCCCTATTGGCTGCCTCGGGAGATACGGGCGATGTGTTCCTGCGAGCCGCCCATGCGCAAGCCGAACGCGTCGCTGCGAACTATGCGGCACGGGCGGACACAGGCAGCTCGAACGGCAGCATCATTGAGAAGCTGCCGATGAATTATCTCTACGTCGGTGCCATCCAGCGCGCCCTGCCGCACGCCAAGATCCTTTGGGTGAGGCGCTCTCCTCTGGACAGCTGCTTTGCCATGTATCGCACCCTTTTTGGCGAGGCCTATCCGTTTAGCTACGACTTCGAGGAACTGGCACGCTATTTTGCCGCGTACGAGAAACTCATGAATCATTGGCGCGCGGCGCTCGGCCCGGGGCTCTATGAAGTCGTCTATGAAGATCTGGTGCAAGCGCCTGAACCCGTCGGTGCCGCCATCGCAAATCATTGCGGGCTCGCCTGGACGCCGGCTGCGATCGACATTGCGAAAAATACGGCGGTGTCGCTGACCGCGAGCGCTGCCCAGGTGCGTCGGCCAATCTATGGCACCTCATCCGGCCGCTGGCGCCATTACCGCGAGCATCTGAAGCCTCTCGTGGCGGCGCTGCGCCGCTGCGGCGTCGATCTGCCGCAAGACGCCTAAGGGGTCCTTCGCGCGATGCCTGCGGTACGCCCGTGGCGGGGAATCTCATCCGCATTCGCGCCAGGCGCGCGGGGCCGCAGCAGCCCCTCACGTCAAATCGCGTGCGATGCGCTCCCTCCAGCTGCGGGAAAAAACGCGGCGCTCGCCCTCGAAGGCCTCCAGATCGGCCTCAACGGAGTAGTCCGCGGCGGTGCATTCAATCGCCGACCGAGTCTTTATCCGCATGTCCCAACCTTCGGGATGGCGGTGCACGAGCTCATACAGGGCCTCGGCGCGGGCGCTCGTCGGGTCCGACGGATGGATCTGAAAACGCAAGTCCTTGCAGAACTCGGTCTCGACGCCGATGGCGTCGATGATCGACCGGCCATCGTCGCGACGCACGTGGATGCGCTGCACGCCGCTCCCCAGATCGTATTCCACGCGTCGAAAGACTTCGCCCGTGCGCAGGTAGGTGCGCTTCGCGGGCGCCAGCGACTCCGGCGGCCCAAAGACGACGACGCGCTCTTCTGCGCGTGTCTTGCGCTCGGGCAGTTCGAGACTGGTCGATCCGGGAACGATGTCGAGGCAGCCCTGTTCGGGAGCCGGCCAGACCATGGGCCAATAGGAGGTGGAGATGGCGATGCGCAAATGATGACCGGCTGCAAAGCGATGGCCGGCATCGTTGAGCTGCACCCGGGTCGTATATTCCCGCCCCGGGAGCAGTTTCTCCGGGCGCGCATGTCCGTTGCGATGGGTGAGATTCAGGACTCCGAATGTCACGCGCGCCACTTCGCCCTCGGGGGAGACGTCGCTCAATCGAACCACGATCTGCATAACCGGCCGGTCGCAGCGAAACGCGACATTCAAGATCGGCGCACCGAGGAGATCGAGCGGCGCTTCCAGGGGCGCGCCGTCGAAGGTCAGCGAATAGCTATCGTCCTGCCGCTGATCCAGAGGTAATTCCGGACCGATGCCTCCCAGGGCATAAGCGCACCATTCACCGCCGGCGGCGCCGATCGTCTGCGGGGAACTGACCCGCAGCGCGGCGCCCGCGATGGCGCTCACGCCGAGGCCGGCGCGGTTACAGTACAGGCGCTTCGTTTCTATGCAGTTGCTCGGCCACAGCGCTTCCGCGACCCATCGTCCCGGTCGCAGGTCGTAGTGACTGCGCGGCGAGATCCACTCCTGGATATACACCCGCAGCATCGGCGCCTGCATGACGCCGGTGGCGATGCCTTTCAGCCAGTGATCCCACCATTGCAGCATCTCGGTCAGAAAGGCGATGGCCGGGCCGGGGACTCCGATATGCGGATATTTATGTCCCCAGGGCCCGACGATCCCGAGCCGCGGACATTTCAGATCGCGCAGCAGTCTAAAGACGGCATTGGTGTAGCCGTCCGCCCAGCCGCCGACGGCCATGACGGGGCAGGTGATAGCCGCGATATCCTCGCAAACGGAGCCGTGCTGCCAGTACGCATCGCGCCGTTGATGCAAAAGGGAGGTCGCGATCATCGGCGTCACCGCCTGAAGGCGCTGCATCCACGCCGAGCGCCACTCACAGCCCACGATCAGCGGATCCGGTGAGCGCGCCATGATCGAGAAGAACGTCGAACCCCACTCGAGATTCCCCGTCAGCTGCGCGCCGCCCATGTAGTGCATGTCATCGGCGTATCTATCGTCCGTCGAACAGAGGGTCACGATGGCTTTCAAAGCCGGCGGCCGTTGCGCCGCGACCTGCAGGGCATTGAATCCACCCCATGAGATGCCCATCATGCCGACCGCGCCGCTGCACCAGGTTTGGCGGGCGATCCATGCAATCGCTTCGACCGCGTCATCCTGCTCCTGCTTCAAATATTCATCCCGGAGCACCCCTTCCGAGTCGCCGGTACCTCGGATATCCAAGCGGATGCAGCCATAGCCGTGCCCAGCGAGCCACGGGTGAATCTGCTCGTCCCGGTCGCGCGACCCGTCCCGGCGCCGATAGGGCGTGTATTCGAGAATCGCCGGCACCGGATGTGATTGGGCCGATGTGGGAACCCACATGCGAGCGGCGAGCCGTGTGCCATCCGCCATTGGAATCCAAACGGTCTCGACCGAGGTAATCTCCTGCGGGGCTTCGCTGTTGCGCACTGCAGCAGGTTCCTCTATAAGTAAAAGAAATACCGGGGGTCCTACTCACGAATCTGACCCGCGAGGTGGTGCACTCGAATGTGCCGCGGCAGCCGATTTTGCAGGGTGTTTTTTCTCTGTCGGTCCGTAATCCAAAAAGAAGATACAGGGGATGCCAGAAATGAAGACTAAGCGTTCGAGAGTCTCGCATCATATCGGCAAGAATCGCATCCAGCCCAAGGCTCGTTGCCGCCTCGCGATGACTCCGGTCAGCGCAGCTGTCTTTCTAGCGATCTACGGGCCGCCGAATGCTGCTCTTGCGCAGCAGGCCGCGCCAATCGCAGAGCAGCTGTCTGAAGTCACGGTGACGGCGACCCGCCGCACGCAGACACTCGAAGCGGTCCCCTACAGCATTTCAGTGATCAGTGGGGAGCAACTGGAGCAGTCGAACGTGACGGATATCGCGTCGCTTGCGAGCCAGGTGCCGGGATTGAGTCTGTACGATTACGGCGCGCGGCTGGTAGGCGCCACCGTCCCCATTATCCGCGGGATCAACGCGGACAGCGAACCCAGGGGATTTCGCACCTTCGAACAGGCTCCGGTAGGCACCTACATTGGAAATTCTCCCATCGACGGTTACTTCGACCTGCAGGATCTCAAACAGGTGGAAGTGTTGCGCGGGCCGCAGGGCACTTTGTACGGCGCCGGTGCACTCGGTGGAGCGCTGCGGCTCATCCCCAACTCGCCGGAACTGGGTACCTGGGCCGGAAAGTTGGAGGCGGGAGGATCGAGGACCGAACATTCGAGCGGCACGGGCTACATCCTGGATGGCCTCATTAACGCCCCCCTCGGCGATACCCTCGCATTTCGCGCCTCCGCGAAGTACCTGTACGAGCCAGGATTCATCGACGCCTATGGGCTCTTCAAGCGAAATAGTACGTCCTTTCTCGGCATACCACTGGAGGCGAACCCCGCGGATCCGGTGACTAGCCCCGCGATCTACTCAAGTCGGGAAGACTGGAACTGGGAAAAGACATTCACCGGACGCGCCAGCATGCTGTGGAAGCCGGTGGAAGCGTTCAGCGCGGAACTCGCCTTTTTGAATTCGAATGTTCAAGGTGACGGCGGCCCGCAGGTGAACATGGCCTTTCCGGGCGGCATCTCGCCGCTCGATCCGTTGACGACGCTGCCGTCCGGCGGCCGCTATCAGGAATTCACGCAGATCGATCAGCCCTTCTCGCGCTATACGAATCTGGCGAGCCTCGACCTGAGCTACGACGCCGGGTTTGCGACGCTGTCCACGACAAGCTCCTATTACACGACGTCGGGTTTCACGGTCGAAGATCAATCCTACAATCTAGCGGGAGTGGACGGCGGAGCCTTTCTCCCCTACTACGCCGGCATTCCCGCCAATCCGCGCTTCGTGTTCGCGCAGCAGTTTTCCGACTCCGCGCACACGTTCACCCAGGAGGTGCGGCTCGTATCCAAAGCCGATCCCGCCAGCGTTATCGATTACACGCTGGGTTTCTTCTACGAAAACCAGGCGCGCACCGGCAACTGGTATATCGCAAATCCGGGCTCGCCGGAGCGCGCGGTCGCTGAGGGCTGTACCGGCGCGGTCTTCTTTGGCGCGAGCCCGCCCAACTGCCTGCTCACGAGTGGCCCGAATGATCTCACGTTCGTGCAGATCGACCGGCAGACCTTTCAGGACCGGTCAGTCTTCGGCGAGCTGACGTGGCATTTCATGCCGCGCGGACAAATCACTTTCGGCGCACGCCATTTCTCGCAAAGTTTCACCGACGCGCAGTCCTATCTTGACTACACGTTCCCGACCGACCTGCCGGCGACGCCGCGCAGCGAGCCCGCCTCGAAGACTGTCGGCAAGGTCAATCCGTCCTACGAATACGCAGACCACCAATATCTCTACGCCTTGTGGTCGCAGGGTTTTCGCCGCGGCGGCGCCAACTCGGTTCCGGAGGCCGGCATTTTCCAGGAGAGTCCGCTGCTGCGCACTTATGCCCCCGACGAGACCAATAATTACGAAGCCGGACTCAAAGGACGATTCGACAATGGCTTAAGCTACACGTTCGCAGTCTTCGATATCCGATGGAGCAAGCCGCAGATTTTCGCGAGCCTCCCGTCCGGGAATCTCGCGGTCTACAACGCGAACACGGCGGAGTCGAAGGGTTTCGAGGTGCAGTCGAGCGGGCCGCTATTCCTGCCCGGACTTGGTTATTCGGTCGGCATCTCCTACGCCGACGCGAAATTGACCAGCGATTTCTCGCTGCCCGCGAACAACGGCGCGGGCGTCATCACGCCGGGCGAGCTGACGGGAACGGCCGGTGAGCAGCTGCCAGGAAGCCCGAAGACGAGCGTCGATGCGACCCTGAGTTACGCTTTCTCCATGCCGTCGGACTACGAGCTGACGACCGCATTGAATGCCAACTATCGCACTCCCATCAAGTTCGCACTCGCGCCTACGCTCGGGGCTACGGCGGTGAGCGAAAGCAGCTCCTTCCAGACGCTCAATTACTCGGCCGTCCTCACCCACAAGCCCTGGCGCTTGATGGCGTATGTGCAGAACCTGTTGGATAAGGAGGAGGTGCTGGTGCCGCCGCCGCAGCTCAACGAACTCAATAACCTCACCGACGACGTTGTCGTAAATCGTCCCCGCGAGTTTGGGGTTCGAATCGCCTATATCTTCTGAGGCGAGTGCCGCGCCGGGGCCCCATGATCCATGCGTGAGCGCGACTGCCCGATCAGTGTCGAGCGCCTGCAGCGGGTGCTCCTTCCGATCGGGGAGGCGAGCGGCCTGCCGAACGCTGCCTACACCAGCGCCGATTTCTTCAAGTATGAGCGCGATGCGGTCATCGGCCGCACGTGGGCCGGCTGCGCCTTTACGGACACCATTCCGGAGAAATCCTTCGCGCAGCCGGTGGATTTCATGGGGTTGCCCTTGCTCATTACGCGCGACCGGCACGGCGAGCTCAACGTCTTTCACAACGTCTGCAGCCACCGCGGCATGAAGCTCGTCGCGGAGCCCATGGAAGTGCCGGGGTTGATCAGCTGCCGCTATCACTGCTGGTCGTACAGCACCCGCGGCGAATTGAAGGGCACGCCGCATATCGGCGGCATCAATCAGAACTCATGCGCCGGCTTCAAGAATTCAGAGCATGGCCTGAAGAGAGTCCGCAGTGCCGAGTTCATGGGCATCCTGTTCGTCAATCTAAGCGGTGATGCTCCGGAGTTCGAGGAGCATATCCGGCCGCTGCGCAGCCGTGCCGGCGCCTTGATGGGCGAGCGGGGCTGGGCGCAGCTGCGCCCCGGAGTTACCGACTCGCACATCACCTTGGAGCTGCACTGCAACTGGAAACTCGCGGTCGAGAATTACTGCGAGGCCTATCATCTGCCCTGGGTCCATCCCGCGCTCAACAGTTACTCAAAGCTCGAGGATCACTGCTGCTTCTCGGACTCGGAGGATTTCTCCGGTCAGCAGTCCCTGGCTTATCGCTTAAGCGATGTGGCCGGCACTAAACTGCCGCGTCTCGCCGACTGGCCGGCGGATCGCGTGCATGTTGCCGAGTACCCGTCGCTATATCCGAATGTGCTTCTCGGTTTTCATGCGGACCATGCCTTCGCCGTTATTCTGACGCCACTCGCCGTAGACCGCACCCGTGAGGAGCTGCGCATTCTTTATATAGGGGAGGGTGCGAGCGCGGATGCCTACAGCGCCTGCCGCGCCGCGACACATGCGGCTTGGCGCGGGGTTTTCGGCGAGGATGTGTTCGCCGTGGAAGGCATGCAGCAGGGCCGCGCGTCGCCGGGCTATGAGGGCGGCGTCTTTTCGCCGGTCATGGATGAGCCGACGTACCATTTTCACCGCTGGATGGCGGCACGGCTCATTGAGCCCGCCCGCGAGGCGCGCCCGCTTACCTGACGCCTGCCATGAGCCGCTTGAGCGGCGGCGTGAGCAACAGCATGAACGCGCCTCCCAGCGCACCCCAGGCGAACATCTTGAGGAAGAGCGCCGGCATGGATGCGGCATTGGCCGCGTCATAGCCCGTGGCGAACTGGCCTGCAAGATCATTGCCCAGAGCAAGCGACAGAAACCACATCCCCATGACCTGGCCGACGAGCCGGGGAGAAGCGAGCTTGGTCATGGAGGAGAGTCCCACGGGCCCCAAGCACAGATCGCCGCACATCTGCACGAGGTAACACAGTAGCAGCCACGTGGGCAGCACCTTGTGACCCCCGAGCACATGAGTCGCGGCAACGTACATCACCAAAAAGCCAAGTCCCATCAGTATGAGGCCGGCGGCAAACTTGACGGGTATCGACAGGTCCCTGCCGCGCTTATCGAGAGCGACCCACAGTGCACTGAAAAAAGGAGCGAGCAGAAGGATGTATACCGAGCTCACGCTCTGAAAAACTCCGGCGGGTATCTGCCAGCCGAGGAAACTGCGATCGGTATAGCGGTCGGCGAAAAGCGTAAGCGACGTCGCGGTCTGCTCCTGGCCCGCGTAATACATGGTGGCGGCGATGAAGAGCACGATCATCACGTACACGCGCCTGTGTTCGGTGGCGGAGAGCCCTGCGAAGAAGAGCAGATAGGCGAAGTACGCAGCCGCGAGGAGCCCGATGAGCCACGAGCTCGCGATCGCGACTGCCTGCGCATCGATCCTGATTTGGCCCGCGACGGCGAGGGTCGCAATGACAATCACCACTGCAACGAAGCCGATGACCGGCAGCCAGGATCGTACGCCGACATGCACCGGGATACTCGCGGCCGCGGCGCTCAAATAGCGGCGCGTCAACAGGAACTGCACGAGTCCAAGGAACATGCCGAGGGCCGGCAGAACGAAGCCCCAGTGCCAGCCGAAGCGCGCGGCACAAATGGGCACCAGCAAAGCACCCAGCAGCGCCCCCACATTGATGCCCATGTAGAACAACGAAAACCCCGCGTCGCGGCGCGCGCCGCCTTCGGGGTAGAGAGTACCGACCAGTACGCTGATATTGGGCTTGAGCAGTCCCACGCCGAATGCGATGGATGTGAGCCCCAGAAAAAACACCTGCGTGGTTCCGGAGGTGAGCAAGGCATTGCCCAAAAAGATGAATACGGCTCCGCAGATGATCGCGCGTTGGGCACCGATCAGACGGTCGGCTATCCATCCGCCCAAGAGCGATAGCAAATAGCAGGATGCGACAAAGAGACCATAGATCGAGCTTGCGGCGTGGTCGTCAATGCCGAGACCTCCCTCCGATACCGCGGTGACCATGAACAAGACGAGAATAGCCCGCATCCCGTAATGGGTGAAGCGCTCCCACATTTCCGTCAGGAAGAGAGTCGCAAGCCCGCGCGGATGGCCAAAGAGCGTCTTGGCCGGCCTGTCCGGCGTGGGGGCATCGGTGTGCATCGAGTTCAGCGCGCTCACGCGCGCAGCTTACGGGAATGCCGCAGTCGACACCCGACGAGCTCGTAGCTGTAGCCCAGCGTCGGCCCGCCAGAGCTCCGCTACACTACAGGTGCGGCTGGCAGAAGAGCGGCTTGGGCCGCGAGTGGAACCCCTCATGACAGACACCCGCGCGAGAACCATCGCGTTCTTTCCCGAAGCGGCCTATGGGCCGGCCCTCAATTCGGTCGGGATTGCCCAGGCGCTCACGCGCCGGGGTGAAAAGGCCGTGTTTCTTTCGGATCCCGGATTCGTCGAAGTCTATCGCGGCTACGGCTTTGAAACGTACCCGGTCAATCTATCCGAGCCGATGCCGCCCGAGCAAATGGCCAAGTTCTGGGAAGACTTCATCAACGGCCATATTCCCAACTTCTACAAGTCGCCGTACGACCAACTCGAGAACTACGTGAAGGACTGCTGGGCTGCCATCGTCGACAGCGCCCGCTATGCGCAAAGAGACCTGCCCGGAGTGCTCACTCAAGTGCGGCCCGACCTCATCTGCGTCGATAACGTGATCTTGTTTCCGGCGATCAAGCAGCATGGCGTGCCCTGGGTGCGCATCGTGTCCTGCTCGGAAAATGAGATCGAAGACCCGGCCATTCCGCCGCATCTTTCTGGATGCGCAGCCGACGATCATGAGTGCCATGCGCGCTTTCGCGCACGCTTCAGTGAGGTCATCCGCGCCCTGCACGGCCAATTCAACGCCTTCCTGGTCTCGCAGGGCGAGCGGCCGTATCCGCTCGGCCAGTTCTTCGAGACCTCGCCCTACCTCAACCTGCTGCTCTACCCCGAGCCGGTCGCATTCAAGCGCTCCGTGCCGCTGCCTCCTGAGCGGTTCCAGTACCTCGAGGGGTGTGTGCGCGAGGAAGCCCCGTATACCGTCCCGCGTTTTCCCGCGCGTGGTGAGGCGCCGCTGGTGTACCTGTCGTTCGGCAGCCTGGGAGCCGGAGATGTCGGACTTCTGAAGCGTCTGATTGCAGCGTTGGGCAGGCTGCCTTATCGGGCGCTCGTCAATGTCGGCGCTTACAAGGACCAGTACAGCGATCTACCCGCCAACGTCGTGATCGACAGCTGGTTCCCGCAGCCGTCGCTGATTCCCCAGGTGGATGTGGTGATCCATCACGGCGGCAACAATTCGTTTACCGAATGCCTGCTCTTCGGCAAGCCGGCGATCATCATGCCCTTCGCCTGGGATGGCCACGACAATGCCACCCGCGTCCAGGAGACCGGCCACGGCTTTAAGCTGAGCCGCGCCGACTGGACCGAAGCCGAACTCGCCGCGCGCTTAGACGAGTGCCTGCACGACGCCGCAATGCGCGCACGACTCGCTGCGACGAGCGCCCACATGCGCGCGCAGGACGGCCCTGCCAAGGCGGCACATCTTCTGGTCGGCCTGCTAAATTCCACGGCGCGCATTGGCTGAACGCCCCTCATCAGCGCCGCAAGTGGTGCAACCAACATCTGGACGCTTGCCCATGAGCACTCAGCCCTCAGCGAAGGATCTCAATATGGTCACTCCGCAGTTTAAGAACCCGCTGTCCCACACCGATCTTGTCGACTGGGGCGTCATTCCGACCATGCTCGAAGGCGAGTCCCGAACTTCGGGCAAACTGCTGCACAAGGGCGCTGAGGGACGCTCGGAATGCGGCATCTGGCGCTGCACGCCTGGCAAGTGGGCCTGCCATGTCACTCGCGACGAGTTCTGTCATTTCCTCGCGGGACGCTGCACCTATGTGCACGAAAGCGGTGAGGTCATTGAGATCACGCCCGATACCACGGCTTTCTTTCCGCAGAACTGGGCAGGCGTGTGCACCGTCCACGAAACCGTGACCAAGATCTACATGATCCGCTAAAAGGCCTGAGCCTGTAGACTCATTGACTAGCCTCCGACCGTTAGGCTTCAAACAACCGGGGCGAAATAAAGAGATCATCGGCCGCATTCTGAAAACGCGAGTACGCCGAGATCAAGGGCGTTGTGCAGGGAAGCCCTGTATTCCGCCTTGCATGCCTATGCCTGCGCCGCAGCCCTTTTCTTAGCCACCTCGGCGATGACCTCCTCTGCGACCAGATGCGGCACGGGTTCGTAGTGCGAGAACTCCATCGTGTACGAGGCACGGCCGCTCGTCATGCTGCGTAACTGCCCGATATAACCGAACATTTCTGACAGCGGTACGACGGCCACGACCGCGATATTGGTGCCGCGCTCCAATTGGTCCTGGATGGTGCCGCGGCGGCGATTGAGGTCGCCGATGACATCCCCGAGGTGATCGCCGGGCGTCACCGTCTCAACCTTCATCACTGGCTCGAGCAGAATAGGCGCAGCTTCACGCATGCCTTCGCGGAAAGCGGCTTTGGCAGCGATTTCGAAGGTCAGCGCGTTGGAATCGACATCGTGATAGCTGCCGTCGATGAGCGTCGCGCGGAAATCCGCCGTCGGAAAGTGGGCGAGCACGCCGTCTTCTTTTTGCACCCGTAAGCCTTTCTCGACCGCCGGCACAAATTCCTTCGGCACGGAGCCGCTGCGGGTCTTGTCGACGAACTCGAAGCCCGCACTGCGCGCGAGCGGCTCGAAAACGATCCAAACCTCGGCAAACTGGCCCGCGCCGCCGGTCTGCTTCTTGTGGACGTATTGTT
>PLIX01000296.1 GCA_003140135.1 Gammaproteobacteria bacterium | reverse complement strand
GGATTCGATGAATACCATCGGCATGCCGCGCCAAGCCAGGAATCGGCTCAAGGATCCGGCAAAGCGCACGAACTCTCCAATTCCACGGCAGTAGACCAAGAGTGCATGCGGTAGCTCGAACGAGAGCGGCACGCGCGTAGACTTCCACTCATGCGAGCGCCTCAGGAAGACAAACGGGTAGCGGCGCTTCCCTTCGGTGCATATCACACTGATGCAGCCATAGCTCGCATGGTGCAGCAGCAGTGCGATATCGGCCGACGACAAGTCATCGGCCGGCGCCGTCTCGGCCGAGACTGCCGATACGCGCACGCCGAGCGGCCCTGCGCAAAAAACCGACATGGCCTTGAATTGCCCCGTGCCGAATGCTGTAAAGCCCTGCGCCTCCAGGATCGGCCAGGTATGGCGAGCCGGCGTAATGTTGAGAAACGTGACATTCTTGTGTGCCAGCGCGCGCGACGTCAGCATCGTCGCGTGACTTCTGAACGCCGGCTCGACATACCAACTGGCGACATTGCCGCGAATCCGCGCTTCCCCTGCGGCTGTCATCGCAGAAAAAATAATGAGCAGTACTCCAACCGGATTCCCGTCGATGGCGAGGACGTAGCCGAACCTTGGATATCCCGCAGGCGTGGAGTGCGTCGCCAGGCGATCGAGCGTCAAAAGCCAATGCTCGCGACTGCGTTCCGGAAAACCTGCGTGCAAGAGACTCGCAATTCGTCCGATATCGGCCGAGCCAATCTCGCGACATTGAATGCGCCGTTGCGAAGAGGACATCAGTTCACTCCAGAGCGACTAGAATGGAGTGTGGTTAACGACCCCTTTGGCATGTCATAATCCGCTGGAAAACCAATCAGTTGAGATAAGGGAGGTTCTACAATGTCGGTCAGTGTCAGGTCCACAATCCTATCTCAATTTGAGCAAGTTGCCCGCGAGCAAAATCGGAAACTGGCACCCTTGTCCGATGACTTGGTCCTCATGGATTCAGGCCTGGACTCGCTGTGTTTCGCAATCGTTGTCGCTCGGCTTGAGGACGCACTTGGATTCGATCCTTTTGGCGCAACTGAAGATGCACGCTTTCCCGTGACGTTGGGCGACTTCATTGCGTTTTACGAAGATGCCGCAAAATGACGCGGTTTCACTTGGGGATGCTGTAAGCGATCCGGCACGCAGGTCCCGGCGCTTCATTTGGAGTGCTGAGACACAGGTTGCACTCGATGAGTTGGCTGCAGGATCGAGCCTTGGGTGCAGGGTCGAGGTGCTGCGTGGCCGCTCGGTTCTGATTCTAACCCGGGACCAACTCACGGCCGCGCTCGCGCTCATCCAGATCGACGGCGTCGCGCGCCGGCTCATCCTGTGTCCTCCTGATTTGGCGATCGAACACCTGCCGCTCGTCATGGCCACCGCCCAAGTGGATGCCGTCGTATCGGATTACGCACGCGCTGACATCGGCGCCATGGACGGCACGCATTTCATTACCTGTTCCGCGCGGATCACGCCCACTGCGGCGGTGCGCGACGAGCGCGCCGCCTCCGAGTGGATTTTGTTCACCTCCGGTACGAGCGGACCGCCGAAGATGGTCTTGCACACTTTGGGGAGCCTCGCCGGAGCGATCCATACGGGGGGTCGTCTGGCGGGTGCAAATATTTGGAGCACGTTTTATGACATTCGCCGCTACGGCGGCCTGCAAATCTTTCTGCGCGCGCTCATGGGCGGCGGCTCGCTCGCGTTGTCGAGCGCCGCGGAATCAACCGCGGACTTCCTGATCCGGGCGGGATCCCATGCAGTGACGCACATGACCGGCACGCCCTCTCATTGGCGCCGTGCCCTAATGAGCGGCGCAGCACCGCGCATTTTGCCCCAATATGTGCGCCTGTCGGGGGAGATCGCGGATCAAGCCATACTCGATAGTCTGCGCGCCGAGTACCCGCTCGCCACCATCGCTCACGCGTTCGCCTCCACCGAGGCCGGCGTCGGATTCGAGGTCGAAGACGGGCTCGCGGGCATACCGGCGAACTACCTAGGGCACTCCAACCACGGCGTGGAACTGAAGGTCGAGGACGGCTCGTTACGTATCCGCTCGCCGCGCACAGCGCGGCGCTACTTGGGCAACGAAAGCGCGCCGCTTCTTGATGCCGAGGGCTTCGTCGACACGGGTGACATTCTCGAGCTGCACGACGGGCGCTATCATTTCAGCGGTCGCCGCGGGGGAATCATTAACGTCGGCGGCCTCAAGGTCCATCCCGAAGAGGTCGAAGCGGTCATCAACCGTCATCCGCGCGTGCAGATGTCTTTGGTGAGATCACGGAAGAACCCGGTGACTGGCGCCATCGTCGTTGCGGAAATCGTGCTGAAGCCTGAGCTCGCAGCCGCCGAGCCCGCCGGCGAGAACGCGGCCCTGAAGACCGAGATCCTTGAAAACTGTCATCGTGCGCTGGCCGCGCACAAGGTTCCGGCCGCGATCCGTATCGTGCCCTCTTTAGAAGTGACGCCGTCGGGCAAGGTGGCGCGCCCCAATGCATAACGTCATCGTAACGGGCGGCAGCCGCGGGCTCGGCCTCGGCATGGTGCGCGTGCTGAGCTCGGCCGGCTACAACGTCATCGCGATTGCGCGCCAGGAGAGCGCAGAGCTCGCGGCGGTCATTCAGGACAGCGGCCGCGGGCCGGTGCATTTCCGGGCCTTCGATCTTTGCGATACTCCGGGAATTCCCGGATTCGTCAAAGCCTTGCGCCGGGAATTCGGCTCATTCTATGGACTGGTCAACAACGCAGGCCTAGGCACCGGCGGGCTCCTCGCCAGCATGCCGGATGCGCAAATCGAGCGTCTCGTGCGCCTGAATACGGTGGCGCCGGTCATTCTGACCAAGTATGTCGTGCGCTCCATGATGGCCGACGGCGGCGGCCGGATCGTCAACGTGTCTTCAATCGTCAGCTTCACCGGGTTCAGCGGCCTCTCCGTCTACAGTGCAACGAAGTCATCGCTGGTCGGCTTTACCCGTTCGCTCGCCCGAGAGGTCGGGAAGGTGGACATTACCGTGAACGCCGTGGCACCGGGATTCGTCGACACGGAGATGACCGAAAGCTTACACAGCGAGCAGCGCGCAAAGATCATGCGCAGGAGCGCGCTGGGCCGCCTGGTCGCCGTTGAAGATGTCGCGAACGCGGTCGAATTTCTCTTGAGCGACAAAGCCAAGAACATCACCGGGACGGTGCTCACGGTCGATGCCGGCAGTACCGCCTAGGCGATCCGGATGCGCATCACAAGCGCAATTGACCGCTTTGGATGCGCTCGAAGAGTGCGCCGTCCATCTGCACAAAGCTCTGGCGGGAGCGGTCATGGAAGTAGATCGCATCGCTCGTCGCCGCCGGATCGTAGCCGTCCCGCACCAGATCCTGTTTTTTCGGCTTGAATGTCGCGGTGACCGCCATGTCACTGAGGAGGCGCAGGAACACGGGACGCGCATAGTCCGGCAGGCCTTCGGCGAGTTGCCGCTCGAAGGCACCCAGATCGAACGCCGCGCTGCACACTAGCGCCGCCATCCCTGCCCGACCTTCGGTGGCGGGAACTGCGACACCATAGACGATCGCCTCAACGATGCCTGGACACGCCGAGATGATTTCAGCCACCTCTGACGTCGACACGTTCTCGCCCTTCCAGCGGAAGGTGTCTCCGGCACGATCCACAAAATAGAAGAAGCCGGCCCCATCTTTGCGCATCAGATCCCCGGATCGGAACCAGGCATCGCCCTCGACGAAGACATTGCGCAGAACTTTGAGCTCGGATGCGCTGGGGTCGGTATAGCCCTCGAAGCGCCCTCCCGCGTCCACGCGGTTTGCGTAGATCCTGCTGATCGCCTCGCCCACCTCATCCGTCGCGCAGCGTTCGCAGAAGCCCGCGGCATTGCGCACGGGTTGGCCCGCGATGACGTCGAATCTGACGAGCGCGACCGGGAAGCGATGCGCGAGAAACGACGGAATTCGACCGATGGCGCCGGGTTTGCCTTCGCAATTATAGAGCGAGAAGTTTGCCTCGGTTGCCGCGTAGAACTCGAGAATCCGCGGGATGCGAAAGCGCTCCTGGAAGGGCTCCCAGATGTCACCTCTTAAGCCGTTGCCCGAGCAGAGCCTGATGCGATGTTGCATGGGCCGCGGCTGCGGCGCGCTGTGGTAGAGGAAGCGGCACAGCTCACCGATGTACTGAAAGAGCGTGCAGTCGTTTGTGACGATATCCTCCCAGAAACGCCGCGCCGAAAATCCCTGCCGCAGAAAGACCGAGCCGCCATTGACGAGGGTAGCGCCCACGGCCACGACTCCCCCGACGCTGTGGTACATGGGCAAACAGTTGTACATCCGATCCGCGGGCCGCGTGTCGAGGAGCCCTGCGAACCAATGGCTCCACTGCATGACCCGGTAGTGGCTGACGATGGCAGCCTTGGGCAATCCGGTCGTCCCGGAGGTGTAGATATAGAGCGCCCGATCCGTGATCGATGGCAGCGGACATTGCGTCTCCGCAAGCGCCTCACCCGGCAGGCCCGCGAGCGCCGCATCCATGCGCGGCAGGCCGTGCGCGCCCGCGCCGTGTGCCCAGCATTGAATGTGTGGCGCAAGCCGGTGCCGCACGGCTGCGAAGGCCGGCGCAAACTCGGCGCCGACGATCACGTGCTTGGGCGCGACCACGCTGACGGCGTGCACCAGCGAGTCGCCGACGAGCTGCGTATTGATGAGCGCGACGATGCCGCCGGTGCGAGTGATTCCCAGCCATGTCGCCAGGTAATCCGAGCCATTTGCCATCATGAGGCACACGACATCACCGGCGACAATCCCCTGCGCAAGCGTCCAGCGTGCGTAGCGGTGGCAGCTTTCTGCGAGTTGGCGATAGGTCAGTACCTGCGCCTCGCTCAAGAGCGCAGGCGCATCCGCAAACTTCTGCGCGAGCGCATCAATAACGATTGGCAGTGTGACCGCCGGATTGCGGACGATGGGAGCCGTCATCTCAAGCGCGCGCACCCACGCCTTGAGCGGAGAATTACTGCTGTCGTCCGCCGGGCCTGTCATGATCTAATCGCCGCGTACCGGGAGGATGACGCCATGATCGAGCGAGTCGAGATCGAACGCCTGTTGCTCGAGCTCTATGCTGCGAGGGTACGCGGCGATCTTGCCGCGGTGTGCGCCACGTTCACGAATGACGCCAACTTTCAGGTCGCTGGCGCCAGCAGCAACGCGAGCCCGATCGCGATGAAGGCTGTGGGAGTCGGCGAATTTCGTCCACTGCTCGCCATCATGATCAAGAGCTTCAAGCTCACCGAGCAGACGATTCTCACCATGCTGATCGATGGCACCAAGGCGGCCGTTCATTGGCGCGCCAAGGTCCACTCGCGGATCACGGGGACCACGGTATTGACCGAACTCGTCGATCTCGTCGAAGTCAAGAACGGGCGCATCGGCTCCTACACGGAGTTCTTTGTCCCGCGCTGAGCTTTGCACGCCGTTCACGTGACGGCCAGCGCCTCTGCAATGGCCGCGCCCGCCGCCGCGATCGCTTGCTGTGCATAGGTAATGGCGCCGGCCATGCNNCCGGCACGCCGGCGCGCGCGAGTGCGTCGGCGTACGCCCGGCCCTCGTCGCGGAATGGATCGAATTCCGCCGTATGAACATGTGCGGGCGGCAAGCCTGTGAAGTCGAGCGTGCACAAGGGCGAGATACGCCGATCCGCTAGATCCATGTTGGGAGCGTAGTTCTCGATGGCCCAATCCAGAGTTGTGCGCTCGAGGAAGTAGCCCTCCCCGTAGGCCTGCCACGACGCGGAGCGGCCCGTGAGGTCGGTCACCGGACAAATAAGCACCTGCAGCGCAAGCGCAGGGCCGAATTCTTCTTTGGCGCGCTGGCAGACGACTGCGGCCAGGGTGGCGCCGAATGAGTCGCCGCCGATGGCGATGCGGGCGGGATCGATGCGAACCTTGCGCGCATGCGCGCAGAGCCATTGGGTGGCGCAGTAGGCATCCTCGATGGCTGCCGGAAACCGATGCTCGGGCGAGAGGCGATAGTCGACCGAAAAGACCCGGCAGGCGCTTGCGTTGGCAAGCATCCGGCAAAGCCCCTCGTGAGTGTCGATACTGCAAAAGACGCCAGCGCCGCCGTGGAAATAGACGAGCGCGGCCGATTCCTGCGTGGCACTGAGCGCAGCCGGCGTATAGATGCGTACCGGCAAAGGACCGCCGATCCCCGGCAGATCGCGATTCTCGACGGCGCCGATCGCAACACCCTGCACGTCGAATGTCTGCGCGAGGCGCCGCATGGACTCGCGCATTTGGGGAGCCGAGAAGTCGCTGCTGCGCAGCGGCATGCCGCCCGCGGCCAGCATCCCTAAGATTCTTTTCGCCTGTCGGTCGAGCGGCATGCGCAATAGGGTCTGTGACACAGGTCCGGGCTCAAGCGCGGCGCTCAAGTCGGCTGCTGCAAAGCTCCGATCAAGCTGCTGATGGCCGCGACCGAGCGGAAATTCGCAGGGGTAATGCTGCTTTCCGGTATCATCACGTCAAACTCGGTCTCCACCGCGAGAACGAGATTCACCATGTCCATGGATGTGAGACCTGCGTCACGCAGGTCATCCGCCGGCTCGATGGATCGGTTGATCGAGCGCTGCGTGAGCAACCTCTGCACGACGGCAATGACCCGCTCTGCGGCTGAATTACTGCTGCGATCCGCCATGATGCCGCTATCTTATTCCTCGAGATCAACCTTGCAGCAGGGGCGCCAGCAGCTGTGATCAGTGTCCTAGAAAAGGAGGCTGAAGGGCGGCATCCTATAGTTTGCAACCAGACTTCACAATCGCGTAATTTTGCGGCAGCGGTCCGCTCCACCGGCGCTGCGCGCTGCCATTAGAATAGCGCGCATCGTGCATGGAACCCCACATGAAAAGCGCCCTCATGGACACTCCCGACAGAATACCCACACTCTGCGTGACCGGCACTGAGAACCTGAAAGGTCGCGCCGAAGTCGTCGCAGCGGCGGCGGCGGAACATGGCGATGCTGTCGATCGTGACGCACGCTTTCCGACGGAAACCTTCGCAGCCGCGCGTGCGCAACGACTGCTCGGCATGATGGTACCGGTCGAGCTCGGTGGCGAGGGCGCGAGCGTCTCCGACGTGGTTGATGTGTGTTACATGCTCGGCAGGGCCTGCGCTTCGTCGGCGATGATCTTTGCCATGCATCAAATCATGGTGGCCATCCTGGTGCGGCATACACGCAATAGCGCGTGGCATCGCGAACTGCTGCAGCGGCTCATCGCCGAGCAGCTCTTGTTCGCCTCCTCCACCACCGAAAATCAGACCGGCGGCGACGTGCGCGCCAGCGCCTGCGTCGTGGAGAGAACCGGTACGCGCATGGCGCTCGTCAAGAACGCCACCGTCATGTCCTATGGTGCCGAGGCCGACGGGATCCTGACGACCGCGCGCCGCAGCGCCGATAGCGCGTCGTCCGATCAAGTGCTGGTGGCGTTCCTCAAGAAGGATTACGAGCTCGAGCGCATCGTCGACTGGGATGTGCTCGGCATGCGCGGCACCTGCAGCACCGGTTTCACGCTGCGCGGCCAGGGGGGCGTGGAGCAGATTCTGCCGGACGCTTACGAGAAGATTCACACTCAAAGCATGGTGCCGGTTGCCCATCTGACCTGGAGCGGCGTGTGGACCGGGATCGCCGCCGGCGCCGTCGGTCGCGCGCGCCGCTTCGTGCGCGGCGCCGCGCGCCATGGCAGCGGCCAGCTGCCGCCAGGGGCTGCGCATCTCACCCGTGCGGTGATGTCGCTGCGCGCGCTGCGCGGCAGCGTGGCCTCAGCCTTGCAGCACTACGAGATCGCCGCGATGACCGAAGATGGCCTCGCGGCGCTCGAGTTTCAGACGGCAATGAACCTCCTCAAAGTCAATTCCTCCGAATCAGCCATCGAGACCGTCATGAGCGCCATGCAGGCCTGCGGGCTCTCCGGCTATCGCAATTCCGGGGAATTCAGCATCTGTCGCAGCCTGCGCGACGTGCTCTCATCCTCGATCATGATCAACAACGATCGCATCCTGGCCAACGCGGCAAGCGCCCTGCTGCTGGTCGACATTCCGGCGTTACTACGTGATTAGTCCCGCGCGCATGAGCCAGTTCTCGCAGGACCGACTCGAGTCGCTCACGAATTCCTTACTCCAGCCGACGAGCGCCAACGGCGTGCACGCCCGTACCGGGCTCTTCGAGCAGGTCATCGACGGCTTGTCGGCAGCCATCACGGCACGCCGCGAGAGCGGCACGGAAATCTTGAGATTTCCGCCGGTCATGAGTCGCGCGCTGGTGGAGAAGTCCGGGTACCTTAAAACCTTTCCGCACCTCCTTGGTTGTGTCAGCTGCCTGCATGGTGAGGAGGCGGCGATCCGCGCGTTGGTCGAAGGTCAGGCGAAGGGACCGGACTGGCTCAACGGCCTTGCGGCGACGGATCTGGTGCTCACACCCGCGGCCTGCTATCCCCTTTATCCTCTCATCGCGGCGCGCGGCGCTGTGCCAGCCCAGGGTCTAACGTTCGATGTCGCCTCCTACTGCTTTCGCCGCGAGGCCTCGCACGAGCCTGGCAGACTGCAGTCGTTTCGCATGCGCGAGTACGTCTGTGTCGGCACTCCTGAGGAGGCTCTCGCGTTCCGCAAGCGCTGGATCGCGCGCGCGGAGGAACTGGCGCAGCAGCTCGCGGTACCCTATAAGCTGGCGGCGGCGAGCGATCCATTTTTCGGCAGAGTCGGCAAGATGATGGCCATGAGCCAGGTTGAGCAAGAGTTGAAATTCGAGTTACTCATCCCGGTCAACTCGGAGGAGCAGCCCACGGCGTGCATGAGCTTCAACTATCATCAGGACCATTTCGGAACGATTTGGGGTCTGCGCAGGAATGCGCGCGAAGTGGCGCACACCGCCTGCGTCGCCTTTGGCCTTGACCGACTGGGCCTCGCGCTCTTCGCAACCCACGGACTTGATCTGAAACAGTGGCCGGCGAGTGCCCGCGAGACACTATCGGTCTGATCCATGCGCAACGAAACGATTGCGGTTCAGGGCGGCTATGAGGTCGATCCGACGACCAAGTCCGCCGCCGTACCGATCTATCAGACCGTGGCGTATGAGTTCGACAGCGCGGAGCACGGCGCCGCGCTCTTCAATCTCGAGGTAGAGGGCTACCGCTACACGCGCATCAGCAATCCGACCAATGTCGTGCTCGAGCGGCGGGTGACGGCGCTCGAAGGCGGCTTGGAGGCCCTGAGCGTCAGTACCGGACAGGCCGCACTGCATTTCGCGGTGCTGAACCTCACCTCTTCCGGCACGAACATCATCTCCGTTCCCCAGCTCTACGGCACGACGCATACCCTCTTTGCCCACATTCTGCCCAAGCTCGGCATCCTGGTCCGATTTGCCGGCAGCGATCAGGCGAGCGACATCGAAAAGCTCATCGATGCGCAGACGCGCGCGGTTTTCTGCGAAAGCGTGGGCAACCCGGCGGGGAACATCTGCGACGTCGAGGCGCTGGCCAAAGTCGCCCACAAGCACGGCGTGCCGCTGATCGTCGACAATACGGTGGCGACGCCCATTCTGCTGCGGCCGATCGAGTACGGGGCCGACATCGTGCTGCATTCGCTGACGAAGTTCATGGGCGGCCACGGCACGACCATGGGCGGCATCATCGTCGATGGCGGCAATTTCCCCTGGGAAGAGCACGCTGCACGCTTTCCCATGTTCAGCGAACCGGATGCCTCCTACCACGACCTCGTCTACACGACGCATTTCGGCAAAGCGGCGTATATCGCGCGCTGCCGCAGTGTCTATCAAAGGGCCATGGGCTCGGTGCTCGCGCCGTTGAGCGCGTTTCTGCTGCTGCAGGGCATTGAGACCGTCGCCGTCCGCATCGATCGCCACGTCGAGAATGCGCGGCGCACGGCGCAGTTCCTGCGCGCCGACCCGCGCGTTGAATGGGTCAATTACGTGGGCTTTGCGGATAATCCGTATCACCAGCTTGCGCAGAAGTACCTGGGCGGCCGCGCCTGTTCGCTCCTGACTTTTGGCATCCGCGGCGGCTTCGAGGCGGCCACCCGGTTCTACGATGCGCTGCAGCTATTTCGCAGATTGGTCAATCTGGGCGATGCCAAGTCCCTCGCCTGCCATCCCGCCTCCACGACCCATCGGCAGATGTCTCCGGAGGAGCAGCGCCAGGCCGGCGTCTCTGCGGAGCTGATCCGCTTGAGCATTGGCATCGAACACGTCGACGATATTATCGCCGACCTTGACCAGGCGCTGTCCGCAGCGGTAGGGATGCGCGCGCGCTGATGTCCCCGCACGATGAGGGCGACTCGATTGTCATCGGGCTCGTCAACAACATGCCCGATGGAGCCCTCAAGACCACAGAGCGGCAATTCAGAGAATTGCTCTGCGCTGCCGCCGGCGAGATGCCCTTGCGACTGCGGATCTTTTCCCTGCCGGAGGCGCTACGGGGAGAGGCGAGCCGCGCCTATATCACCGAGAACTATGAGAAATTCAGTAACCTCTGGACGAGCCGCCTCGATGGCTTGATCGTGACTGGCACCGAGCCACGCACGGCGGTCCTGACCGAGGAGCCCTATTGGCATTCGCTCACGAAGCTCGTCGACTGGGCGCAGGAGAACACCACCTCGACGGTGTGGTCCTGTCTTGCCGCGCACGCCGCTGTCTATCATCTGGACGGTATCGGGCGGCAGAGATATCCCGAGAAGCTCTCCGGAGTATTCGACTGCGTGCGCAGTGGCGATCACCGCATCCTCGCCGATGCGCCGCACGCGTGGCGTATCCCCCATTCTCGTTCGAACGATCTGCCCGCCCAGGCGCTCACCGCAGCAGGCTATCAAATACTGTCGACGTCGCCTGTTGCAGGCGCCGACATGTTCATCAGGCAAGGTAAGAGCCTATTCGTGTATCTGCAGGGGCATCCGGAATATGATCCGGATTCGCTGCTGCGCGAATATCACCGGGACGTCAGCCGATTCCTGCGCCGCGAGCGCGAGGCCTATCCGCAGATGCCCAGCGGCTATTTCGACGCCGCCGCCGCGACGGCACTGGTTGCGTTTCGCGAGCGCGCGCTCCTCGAGCGCCACATTGATCTCCTCGCCGATTTCCCCGCCGTCGACGTGCAGGGACGGTCGGCGCGAGCCTGGCGGCCCCAGGCGCTGCGCCTCTACGCCAATTGGCTGGCGCTCTTGGCGCAGAGCCGGCTGCAGGCGCACGCGCGCGCCCTATGACCGATCATCCGCACCCGCCGGCGGCGCTTTTCCCGACTCGGGCCGAACGCGCGCGCTTGGATGACTTTCTCACGCGCGAGCTGCCGCGCGCCAATGCCCGGATCGCGCAGGGATCCGTCGTACCAACCTTTGACCTCGCCTCCTTCAAGCAGGAACTTGCCGGCTTCGATTTCTGCACGCCCCGGCCGCTCGACGAATTGCTCTCCTGGAGCATCGCGCAACTGGAGCATGGCATCGTGCACATGACGCACCCGCGCTACTTCGGACTCTTCAACCCCGCTCCCACTTTTCCGGCGGAGTGCGCGGATCGCATCGTCGGGGCTTTGAACCCGCAGCTTGCAACCTGGACGACGGCGCCCGCGGCGGTGGAAATTGAGGCGCATGTCTTGAAGGCAGTCGCGCTGCGAGCGGGGCTGCCCGCCAACGCCGTGGGTCACTGCACCTCAGGGGGCTCGGAGGCGAACTCTACGGCGCTCCTGTGCGCATTGACCCGCGCGAATCCGCGCTTCGCGATCGAGGGCACGAGGGCCTTCGCCGGAACGCCGGTCTTTTACATCTCAGCCGACAGCCATCTCGCCTGGCTCAAGATTGCCCATCAGACCGGTATCGGCCGTGCCGCGGCACATCTTGTGCCCACGGACGGGCGCGGTCAGATGGATGCGGACGCCCTCCTCTCGGCGCTGAGTGAGGACCGCGCGCGCGGCTGCGTGCCCGTGATGATCGTCGCCACCGCCGGGACGACCAACGCAGGAATGATCGATCCGCTCGAGCGCTGCGCCGCAATCGCCCGCGAGGCGGCTCTGTGGTACCACGTCGACGCGGCCTGGGGAGGCGCGCTCATCGCCTCCGACAGACGACGCGGCGCACTCGCCGGCATGGAACACGCCGACTCGATCACCATCGATGCGCATAAATGGTTCGCAACCACGATGGGTTGCGGCATGTTCATGACACGGCACGCGAACATCCTGTCCTCCGTGTTTCACGTTTCGACGACCTTCATGCCCTCGAACATCGTCCATCTCGACCCGTATGTCACGACAGCGCAGTGGTCGCGGCGATTCCTGGGTCTGCGCCTGTTCCTGTCGCTGGCGTGCGCCGGGTGGCAGGGTTACGGCGATCACGTGGAGCGCTCGATCGCGCTGATGGCCGCGCTCAAAGAGGAGCTGGGCGCGCGGGGATGGACCATTGCCAACGACTCGCAGCTTGCGGTCCTGTGCATCGTCCCTCCCCCCGGATACCCAGACGTTCGCACTCTCGTGAATCGCGTCATAGCCTCGGGTCACGCCTGGATGGCGGCGGCGAAGCTTGAGGGTCGAGACGTCGTCCGCATTTGCCTCACCCACGGCGAGGCGACGCCGCAGGACATCTTCGAGCTTGTGGGCGCGCTCAGCGCCGCAATGTAAGTCCGCCGTTACGGCGGCGCATCCGATCCCTCGAATTGTTTGCGCCACCAAACGGCGAGCATCGGAGCCATCGCCATGCCGATGGCTATCGTGTCCGTCACCCAGTCCTGGAAATCCCGATCCCGCCCCACCCAGGAGAGCCCCTGAACGAATTCGATGAATGCTCCGAAGCCTGACAGCGCGGCCGCGATGATTAATAGGCTGGCACGCGGAAATGCGGCCACGGCAAGCCCGGTCAGCACATAAAAGGCGAGAAAGTGCTCGGCCTTGTCCCATTTGAAGATGTGAATCGTATGCTCGTAGGGGAGGACCGCGCAGACGAAGGTGAAAATAGCGGCCGCCCAGAACAAGAACTGAGCCACGCGTAGCAGCGGCAGGACTTTAGGCACAAAACAAATCCTCGCGGTCCGGGGGATCTAGCATAACGGAGTACACGATTACCGGTGTGGGAGTCGCGCCACACTTCATCCGCCCTGGCATCGCGCGATCCCCGCATCGAGGCGCGCGAGCGTGCGCTCGCGCCCGAGCAAGGCGAGCGTCACATCGATCGGCGGGGAAACTGCCGAGCCGGTCACAGCGACCCGCAGCGGCTGCGCGATCTTGCCCAGGCCCACGCCGAGTTCGGCCGCAAGTGCGTTCAAGGCATCGTTGATCGGCGCCGCCGACCACTCCCCAAGCGCCGCCAATCGAGCGCGGGTTTCTTGAAGCGCAGGCGCCTCGGCCGCCGTGAGATGCTTGCGCGCGGCCTTGGGATCAAGCTCGATGTCGCCGGTAAAGAAGAATCGGCTGTTCTGCGCCATTCCCTTCAGGGTCTTGGCGCGCTCCCGCTGGGCGAGCACGACCCCTTCGAGGAGCGCCTCATTGTCGCTGTCGAGCCCCAGACGCTTAAGCTGTGCACGCAAGTACGGCACGAGCTCGGCCGGTTGCGCGCGCATCATATGCTGCTGATTCAGCCACAAGAGTTTCTCAGGGTTGAAAGCCGAGGCTGCCTTGTTGACGTCCCTAATGTCGAACACAGCGATCAGCTCCTGCAGCGTGAATACCTCCTGATCACCGTGCGACCAGCCGAGGCGCACCAGATAATTCAGCAGCGCCCAGGGCAGGAATCCTTCCTCCTCATATTGCAGCACGCTCACCGCGCCATGGCGCTTGGACAGCTTGGCACCGTCGGCTCCCAGGATCATGGGCACGTGCGCATACGCAGGCGGCGCGGCGCCGAGCGCGCGCAGCATATTCATCTGCCGCGGGGTGTTGTTCAGATGATCATCGCCGCGAATCACATGGGTGATGGCCATGTCCATGTCGTCGACAACGACGCAGAAGTTGTAGGTCGGTGTTCCATCCGAGCGCGCCATGATGAGATCATCGAGCTCGCGGTTCTCGAAGACGACCGGCCCGTGGACCAGGTCCTCGACGACCACCGTGCCCTCCAATGGGTTCTTGAAGCGCACCACGGATTCCGCGCCGACGCGTGGCTCGGCGCGATTGCGGCATAGCCCGGAGTAGCGAGGCTTCTCCTTGCGTCCGAGCTGCTGCGCCCGCTCATCCTCGAGCTCCTGCTTCGTGCAGTAGCAGCGATAGGCGCTGCCTGCGGCGAGCATCGCGGCGATGACCTCGCGGTAGCGCTCGAAGCGCTGTGTCTGAAAATAGGGGCCCGCGTCCGCGTCGAGGCCGAGCCATTGCATGCCGTCGAGGATGACGCGCACCGCCTCATCGGTGGACCTTTCCCGATCGGTGTCCTCGATGCGCAAAATGAATCTGCCACCGTGGCGGCGCGCGTAGAGCCAACTGAAAAGCGCGGTGCGCACGCCTCCCAGGTGCAGCAGGCCCGTCGGGCTTGGAGCAAAGCGGGTGACGACTGTCATGCGCAATGTTCCCATGGCAACGCCACGATGCCCAGCCTTCGAGGGTGGGCCGTCTTTCCTGGTTCGGGCGGCAGTTCGGGACGATTCTGCGGGGCGCTGCCGCGTTCTCATGCGCAAGGCGCCTCACCTCGCGGTTGATTCGCGCGGCCCACGCCTCGTACACTCCCCGCGGTCAGTCGGTTGGGCGGTTAGCTCAGCGGTAGAGCACTGCTTTCACACGGCAGGGGCCACAGGTTCGATCCCTGTACCGCCCACCATCAAAACAGGCCTTTCGGCGATTCGAGCCTTCGCGGGCTTTACCGTAATCGCATCGCCGCGCTGTGTGCGAGAGCCGCCGACTCGTACGCGCTACGAGCATTGCGCGTTTCGCGCCCGGCAGGCTATTGGGTTGCAGGCGGGCAAGTCATCGCAGTTCACCGCGATCAGCGCGAGCCAGCGTCTCTGGCTGCCACCCTGCAGGCTTCCCACCTACAAAACAATCGCGCTTTGGCAGAAGTCCCTTCTTTTCCCAGATCCGCCGCGTCGCCCCAGTGATTCCGTACCGGGCTTCCAGTCCCCTCGGCCAGATGATGGCCGTGCCACCCGCTTGCCAGACACTGCGCTTACGCTTTTTAGGCATTTCTACCTCCACGCGAATTGCTCGCCTTTTGACATATAAACGGACTTTTTCGTCTTCGGTTGACCGGCAGATGGGTCGAAATGTCGTTAATGTCTTGAGTCGGGCTGCGAGCGGGCGTTTCGAAATAAGACGACGACAGCCCGCCACGGGAATTGGCGGGAATGCGGCGCGCTCGGTAACTCGATCAGCAGATCCTGCGAGCGTCATTTCGGCCAATCCGGGATGGCATTCGCATATCGAGCTGGGAATCGCAGCTTAAAATTCGCGCATCCATGTGCAGCGTCTCAAGCCCTGCTGCAGATCGATTAATGTCGGTCGAAGCACCAACTATGGGCTCTGCGGTGTCCGCTTTACGGGTGATTGCGCTTATGTGGTCTGAGCTGCATGCTGACTCCAGGCTCTATTGTGCGCTGCGGTTCGCGGGTCGCGCGGGCGTACTGCGCCATGCGTTGCTCTGGCTCCAATGCCAAATCCGAAGTGGACGCACGTACGTCTATTGCTGGCGGCGTGTATCTTTCCAATGGAGGTCAGCTGATTATCAGCCCGCACAGCATCGGCAAAGGGACGCTGATTCATGAGCGGGTGACGATCGGCGTCGACGCCTCGGACGCGGGACCGCCTACGATCGGCGAAAACGTCTGGATTGGGGCGGACTGCGTGATCTACGGCGATAATCGGCTCGGTACCGGGGTCACCGTGCTGCCGGGAACCGTACTATCAATGAATGTTCCCGACAATGCGGTGATCTGCGGCAATCCCGGAAGTATTGTGCGCGTCGACTTCGACAACAGCGAGTTGCGGCGCAGCCTCGCATGCGACATTGACCGCGAGTCGCTTGGCGCCTGATGAGTTCATTTCTGCAGCTCGCGCGAGCCGACCTCCGTCGGTATCTGGATCAGAACGCCATCTCAGTATGGAGCAAGTTCGATGTGGTGTGTCGCAACGAGGGATTGCAGGCGATCCTCGTGTATCTGTTTGGCAGAATGCTCAACTCCAAGCAGAAGCAAGTATTGCTCTGGCCATTGCTGGCCGTCGGCTGGGGTGCCTACGCGTTGGCGGCACTGCTCATGCGCAGGGGATACGGGATCGAGGTATCCTTATCGGCCGAAATCGGCGCAGGGTTCTGGATCGGACACTTCGGCGGCATTGAAGTCATCAACTGACGACTCGCCGAACGCTGCTCGGACGGGCAACCGACCAAAGTGGGGCGTGCAGAGCAGCTTGACGCGCCGCAGATCGGCGACAGCGTCTGGATTGGAGCTCACACAAAAATCTTCGGACCAGTGAAAGTTGGCGCGCATGCGACCATCGCACGGGGTGCATGCGTGACCAAGGGATGCCCCAGGCAACTCGCTGATCGTCGGAGCCCCCGGGCCGCATCCTCTTGCGCCGTTACGACAATTCCCACATCCTGCCGCGCATTTGATGGCGCCGGGTCGCAGCCTGACGTCAGTACGGTTTCCCCGAGGTTGCAGGCTCCGAACCACGAATTGGCCCGTCGGTGTGGCTCCTGCACATCGGAGCCGCCGAGCCCGTCGATCACCCACAAGCCGCCTGTCAGCTTGATTCCAACCGTGCCGAAATTGGCGTCGGGCTCCCACGTCGTGAGCGGGGCCCGGGTCGGCGACGATCGGCAATGACCCAGCAAAATGAGAACCAAGTCTCAATTATTGAGTCGCGCCGAGATTATGGAAAATTAGGCCTGCACGCAATCAAACATAATCGAAGGTATGTTACCTATCGTACATACAGCCGCAGCGGCAGAAGTGAACACTGCCGCGAGGGAAGACGGCCAATCAACGGAGTAGTGGCCCTTTTTCTCCGCGCTCTCTCGCGATTGGCTTGTCGCGCGATTCGCCGCTAGAACTTCAACGCTTCGGCAGGAGGCCGCGCGCCTTGACGACTCACGATTCCGCATTCGCGACTCACCCAGGCGATTTTGCCATGCGCAACGCCAGGGGCGATCGATCCTGCGGGAGCCTCTCACTCGCACCACGCGGCTACGGCGCGCTGCGAGCGATGGCACAGAGATACCACCCCGTGCAGCTTCTTCTGGTCGAGGACAGCCCCGGTGACATGCGGCTGACGCGGGAAGTCTTTCGCGACACGAATTCAGCGGTCCAGCTGCATGTGGCCGCAGACGGCGTCGAGGCCATGGCGTTCCTGCGGCACGAGGGTGCACACGTAGCGGCGCCTCGGCCTGATCCTATTCTGCTGGATCTAAATCTCCCCAAACTCGACGGCCGGAAAGTTTTGGCCCAAATCAAGGAGGACAGCTCTCTGAAGAGCATCCCCACCGTCGTACTGACAACCTCAGAGGCGCAGGCCGACATCGTCAAAAGCTATCAGCTCCACGCGAACTGCTATCTGACCAAACCCGAGCACTTGGATGACTTCGAAAGCCTCGTGGCGAGGATCAATGATTTCTGGCTGAAAACCGTGAAGTTGCCACAGAGTGCGTCAGGCTGATGAGTACGACCGCGATCAAAGAAATCCTGCTGGTCGAAGACAACGCCAGAGACGCCCGCTTGCTCCGCGAAATGGTCAATGATCAAGGCCCGCACGCCACTAAATTGACACACGTCGAGTCGATGAGCGAGGCCGAGAAGTATCTTTCGCAGCGCGAAGTCGACATCATACTCCTCGACCTGCGCTTACCCGATGGTCACGGCTTGGGAGCGCTGCGGCGGGCTCGCGCGGCGGCGCCGCGTGTGCCTCTTGTGGTGTTCACCGGCTTGGACGACGAGTCACTTGCCGCCCAGGCCCTGCAGGAAGGCGCGCAGGACTACCTCATTAAGGGCGAGATCGAGACGCGCGGTCTGCTGCGAGCGTTGCGCTACGCCATCGAGCACAAGCGCTTGGAAGATGCATTGTTCATCGAAAGGGAACGCGCCGAAGTCACGCTCAACTGCATCGGTGACGCCGTGGTGTGCACGGACATCGCGGGAAACGTCACCAGCCTCAATCTCGTCGCGGACAAGATGACGGGCTGGACCCGGCAAGAGGCGGCAGGCCGACCGCTTTCCGACGTATTCCGGCTCCTCGACGTCACGAGCCGCGAGATCATTGCGAACCCGACTGCATTAGATGCCGCGCAGAAGCAGATTGCGCCATTGCCTGCGCGCTGCATTCTCGTGCGGCGTGACGGCTCGGAAGTTCCGATCGAAGACGCCGTCGCACCGATTCACGACCGCAACGGACAAACGGCGGGTGCCGTGTTCGTCTTTCGCGATGTAAGCGCTGCCCAGGCGATGACGCGGCAAATGACTCACTCGGCCGAGCACGACCTGCTCACCGGTCTACCGAATCGACGGCTGCTGCACGACCGCGTGAACCAGTCGATCGCCTTGGCGCGGCGTGATATGAAACAGGTCGCAGTGCTGTATTTGGATTTGGATGGCTTCAAACATATCAACGACTCCCTAGGCCATCCGATCGGCGATCAGCTCCTGCAGTCCGTCGCCAAACGCCTCGTGGATTGCGTACGCGGCACAGATACGGTGAGCCGGCAGGGAGGCGATGAGTTCGTCGTGCTGCTGTCCGAGGTGGAACATTCGGAAGACGCTGCCATTACCGCGAGACGAATGCTAAGCGCGGTGGCGGAGCCCCACACCATCGGACACCACGATCTTCATGTCACCACGAGTATTGGCGTGAGCGTGTATCCCG
>PLIX01000082.1 GCA_003140135.1 Gammaproteobacteria bacterium | reverse complement strand
CGAGGAGTCAACGGGTTGATTGGAAGATTTTGGGTATGCCGCGACTGTGGTGAGTTGCATGACCGAGACGTGAATGCGGCTCGGAATACCCTGATCGGGTCCAGGTGTCGGACCTCCGTCCGCGGGAACAAGTTGTCGTACTCGCTGATTCGGCCGAGCAACGCCTATCGCGTTCGCGAGGCAGGCATAGAATCAGCGAGGACGGCGGCACGAGAACCGGCCGAGGTATCGCAGTGAATCCCGCTCGCCCAAGGCAACGACTCCTTGCGTGCGCGCTCCTGTGCGCCGGCCTCAGCGCCTGTGGAGGAGCCGGCAGCCTCGCGCCCGATGCGCCATCCGGCGTGAATCTCGCTGGCACCTGGAAGTTGAACCGCGCCTTGAGCGATGACCCTGAGAAGATCTACGACAAGATCCTCAAGGAACGGGCGGAGCGCTACGCCGAGCAGACTTCCGCGCCTCCTCCTCCCCGCGGCGGCGCACACCCGGACGGCCCCAGCGCCGATCCGAATAACCCGCTGTCCGTCGAAGCCCAGGCGGCCACCATCATCGGCACGAGCCATCTCGACCCCTTTGACATGGGGGTCTTTGGCACCATTCCCCGCGGCGATGTGGTCACGATCCGGCAACAGCCCGATGAGATGCACATTTCCGACGGCACGACGGATCGCAGCTTCACGCCGGGCGTGAAAAGCGTCGTGTCGGTGCCCGAAGGCGTCGCCGATCAACACTCGGGGTGGAAGGCGCACGCCTATGTCATCGATGTGAGAGCTCAGGCGGGCCCGGAAACCATCGAGTCGTATCACCTGTCGGATGATGGCCAGCATCTGCTCGCGGACATCCAGTCACACGGCGGCAATATGCCGAGCATCAAGATCAAGCGCGTATACGACCGCCTGGGTGCCACGCTCAACGTAGCGCCCACCAATGATTGAGCCGCAAACTCGAAGTTAGATGCGAATGGCCTGCCACGCCGCTGAGCGCCAGCGCGCGAACAGGATGATGCCCAGAAGAAGGACATATAAAACCATGGCGCTCCAGCCGCCCACGGCGCCCCAGCCCTCCTGCGGCAGAAATCCGAACCAGCCCTGCCCCGGCGCAAAGGTGAGCGCATGAGCCACGGGCAGGAACACGAGCCAACACACCCCCAGTACGATCGCCGCAGGCACCACCACGTCGCCCGCGCCGCGCAGGCACAGCGCCGAGCCGAAATTCAGGCCGTCAAAGAACTGATAGGCCGCAGCCAGCCATAAGATCCTCGCGCCGAGCACGAGGATGGGGCCCGCCTGCACATCCTGAGTGTTGACGAACAGCGGCAGGAGCCACGGGCCGCCGAGCGCGATCAGCACACCCGCGCCTCCCATGTAGGACGCAGCAAGCGTGATGACGTAGGTACCGATGCGGCGGGCCCAGGCGCGATCGCCCGCGCCAATCGACTGGCCGACCAGCGTCGTGCCGGCCAGAGCGATGCCAAAGCCAGGCATGTACGCGATCGACGTCAGCATCATGACGATTTGCGTGGTCGCGCCGTCGATGATGCTCAGGCGCACCTGCATCATCTGGAATATCGAGGCGCCCATGAGGTCGGCCGCCGGCAGGAGCCCGGTGGGAAATCCGAGTTTGAGCTGCTCCCAAATGCGCCGCGCATGCGGACGCCAGGTGAGATGCGCTCGGTAGCGTTGCCGGAATTCCGGGCGCAGAAATATAACGAGCGCCACCGCAAAACCCATGGCCTGCGCAACCGTCGTTGCCAATCCAGATCCGGCGACGCCCCAGCCCAGTGTGAATATGAAGAGGGCATTCAACGGCACATTGGCGAGCGCCGTGATGGCCGAGATCAGCGCCGTGATGCGCGAGCGGCCAATGCCATTGAAGAAGCTGAGCACCGCCCACAGCGCCATGCCGCAGGGAGCGCCGCCCAGGCGCGGCAGCCAGAAGCTGCTCGCGAGATCGACGATCTGGGCGCTAAAACCGAAGGGCGCGAGGAGCCATCGGCCCGCGGCGGCCACTGCCAGGAACAGCGGCACGGCACACAGGATGCCCCACAACGCGGTCCACGCGGCCTGCGACGCGCGCCGGTAACGCCGTCCGCCGTACGCCTGCGCCACGAGCGGCTGCACAGCCATCGCAACTCCGCCCAACAGCATGACGAAGACGAGGACCAGCCATTGCACCGCGCCGACCGCGGCGAGGGCCTGCATGGAGATGTGGCCAATGAACCAAACGTCCGTCAGATTCAGAACGACCTGCACGGCGCTGTTTGCGATCAACGGCAACGCAAGCGCCAGCACCGCGGACAGATCCACGTGCGCGGCGCCCGCGGCGTCGATGCGCTGCGCGGGCAGACCCCGTGACGGCGCTGAGCGAAAATCCAGATGCGTCTCCATCAACGAAGCTCGAACAGAAGGTCGGCAGTGGGAAGGCACATTTTCGCACAACGGCCTTTACGGCAGAGCCTAAGGCGGGCAAGTTAGGAGCCGTGCCCAAACGTAAATCAGCCCCAGCGCCCAAGCCCGCACCGCGCTCGCGCAGGAAGGCCGGCAAGCTCGCCCCGAGCCGCAGCCTGCGCGGCCCGACTGCGGAGGAGATTGCCTGCAGCGTGGACGCGGCTCCGCTAGCCGCGCTCGCGGCGCTCATTCGCGACCTGGGCGGGGCAGCCCTCGGCGGATATCTTGAGCCGCTCGGCGGCCGCCCCGTCCTGCTCGCATCGCTGCCGCTTGCGGCCGTGCAGCCGACGCCTTTTCAGCGTGACCTCTCTCCCACGCACGCCAAGCGCCTCGCCGCGAAGATCGATGAGACAGGCTCCTTCCTCGATCCGCTCATCGTGGTGCGCGGCGAGGACGGCCGGCTGTGGACACCCAACGGCCGCCACCGGCTTGCCGCCGCGAAAATGCTGGGGCTGCGCCAGATTACCGCCCTCGTCAGTCCGGACGAGTCCCTGGCTTATCGCATTCTCGCGCTCAACACAGAGAAGGCACATAACCTCAAGGACAAAAGCCTCGAGGTCGTGCGCATGGCGCGCAACCTCGCGAAGCGCGACGGGCGCCAGCATGAGACGCAGTTCGGCCCCCAGTTCGAGGCAGCCGAGCTCCTCACGCTCGGCCTCGCCTATGAAAAGAATCCGCGTTTCGCAGGCGGCGCCTACAGCGCGTTCCTGAAGAAGGTCGACCGCTTCATCGACCGCCCGCTCGCCGCGAGCCTGCGCGAGCGCGCGGGCTTCGCATCGCGGCTGCAGGAGATCGACACGCAGGTGAAGCGCATCATCGGCGCGTTGCAGACTCGCGGCTTCAAGTCCCCCTATCTGCGCAATTACGTCGTCGCCCGCATCAATCCCGTGCGTTTTCACCAGGCGAAAAAGGGCGACACCAAGGCGGCCATGCCCGTCGCGCAGGCGCTCACCCGCATGGCCGCGGCGGCGAAGAAATTCAACCTCGAATCGGTCTCCGGCTCGGATCTTGCCTGGGTCGCCGTCGGCGCCCAGGAATAGTAGGCGCCACCTCGGAGTAAGCCGTACCGATCAGCGGGACGTGAATGTCGAGCACGAGCAGCGTCATTGCAAATGCAGACACGCCGTCGCTGAGCGCGGCTAGGCGCTCGAGAGCTTTGCCGGCGATCCGGTTGTAGGTGCTCTGGTCAGATGAAGCCACCGCGCCGGGCCGATCCGGGCGCAGGCGGCTGAATAAGCTTCGACTCCTGGTCGGCGTTTCTCCCCGGACGAGCGCAACGCGGGCAACGCGCCAGCATCGTGCGGGCGTGCGCCGCTTCATTGCCGATTCGGCTCCTCCTACCTAGACTGGAGTGCACGGTCCAGAGCGGAAGGCTGATGAGCACCTTTGAAGCGCACTCTGCCAGTATTATGTCCAAAGTGGCACTGCTGATCCTGCCGCTGGCATGGGCCGGCGTCTCGCTGGCAGATGACTCCGATCCCGCCGGGCGTGTCGCGCGCTTGGGACTCCTGCAGGGCCAAGTCTCCATCGAACCGGCCGGCCTCGACGACTGGGCCGCCGCCGACGGCAATCGCCCGGTCACGAGCGGCGATAAGATCTGGACGGACGCGGACTCACGCGCCGAGCTCAGTATCGGCTCTTCTGTCGTGCGCCTGGCAAGCTCCACGGGATTCTCTTTCCTGAATCTGGATGAGCACATCGCGCAGATGCAGGTCACTGCCGGCACCGTGAGCGTGCACGTGCGCAGCATGAGCGATACGCTTGAGCTCGACACGCCGAACGTCGCCGTAGCGCTTCTCGGCCCCGGCGACTACCGCGTCGAGGTCAACGATGCAGGCGACGCGACGGTGGTCAAGGTGAGCGGCGGCACGGCCGAAGTCACGGGCGGCGGCCAGGACTTTGCAATCCATCCCCAGCAGCTCGCGACCTTCACGGGCACGGACAACGTGTCCGAGGATGTCGCCTCGCTTGGAGCGCCGGATGCGTTCGACAGTTGGGCGTACGATCGCGATCGGCAGGCGCAGGCCGCCGAGGCGTGGAGCTATGTTTCTCCCGACGTCGTGGGCGCGGAGGATTTGGATCAAAACGGCACTTGGCAGCCGACCCCGGATGATGGCTACGTATGGGCGCCGAACACGGTCGCCGTGGGGTGGGCGCCTTACCGCTTCGGCCACTGGATGTGGATGACGCCCTGGGGCTGGACCTGGGTCGATGCTGCACCATGGGGATATGCGCCCTTCCATTATGGCCGCTGGGCAACCTTTGGAGGGCGCTGGTGCTGGGTGCCCGGACCGCGACGCGAGAATGCGGTGTATGCCCCTGCGCTCGTCGCCTGGGTCGGGGGCAGCCCGTTCGGTGCATCGGCTGGCGTTGCAGGGACTGGCGGCGTCGCCTGGTTTCCTCTGGGCCCGCGCGAGGTCTATGTTCCCGCCTATCCCGCAAGCCAGACCTACGTCAGAAACATCAACACTTCGAACACGACCGTCAGCGCCGCATACGTCACGAATGTCTACAATCACGCTGTATCGAACCTTCGCTTCGTCAACCGCAACGCGCCGGGCGCCATTACCGCCGTCTCACAGACGGTGTTCACCACGGCGCAGCCGGTGGCGAGAAATGCCGTGCGCCTGGGCGCTACCGAAACCGCGACGGCAACCGTCAGCGCGACGGCCCCGCCGATCACGCCCGAGAAACAAAGCCTCCTCGGCGCCGGCGCCTCAGGCCCGGGCATTCGCCGGCCGCCGGCTGTGCTGCAGAACCGCGTAGTCCTCGCCAGGACGCCGCCGCCGCCGGCACCCGTGCCATTCGCCCTGCAGCAGGAGGCAATCCGTGCCAACGCAGGCAGGCCGCTCGCTCGCTCGGAAGTGGCGGCGATGCGGATTCTGGCGCCCGCTGCCCATGTCAGGATGGCAGCGCCGGCTGCCCGAACGGAAACTAATACTGGAATGGTCCGGGCTGCAGCCCGGGGGAGCCCCGCGGCGCCTGCGATTTCGGGGTCGGCGCCGAATCGCCCGCGCGCAGACGCCCCGGCGACCCCCGCCGCACCTGCGCGTCAGGGCCAGCAGATGCGTGAGCCTGAAGCGACGATCCGCAGCGATCGCCCACCCGCAGCGCTCGGGGAGCCTGCCATCGATGATCGTGGGCGAACGGATGTTGCGCGGCCCGCCGGTAGTGCTCCCCAGCAGGATTCGAGTCGTGGTGGGGATCGGCCGGCCGTGCCCGTCAAAGCGGCGCCCGCGCCGGAGTACTCGCGGCCTGCGCCCTCAGTGCCGCCCAGTCCCGACAATGCACCGCCGCCCAAGCCAGCCAAGCCTGCGGCGCATGCCACAAGCTCCGCCCCAATGGAGCGCAACACGGGGAAATAATGCACGCGGCCGCGGTGCTAACCGCGACTCGAGGCTTCTTAAGAAGCCCCGGCCGGGAGAATCCCGGCCGGGGAGATACGCGTAGGGTCGCGAATCAGTAGCGGCGCGGGCCGCCGCTGTTGCGGTTGCCGCCACCACCACCGCCCGAGCGCTCGCGCGCCTGAGCTTCGTTCACCTTGAGGGTACGGCCCTCAAAGTCCTTGCCATCGAGCGCCTGCATGGCGCGGGCAGCGTCTGCGTTAGACATCTCGACGAAGCCGAACCCACGGGGCCGGCCAGTGTCGCGATCGTTGATGAGGGCGAGCGTTTCGACGGTTCCATGGGGCGCGAAAAGCGCACGTACGGACTCTTCGGTCGCCGTAAAGGGCAAATTGCCTACAAATAGTTTGGTCACTGCAGATTTCTCACAATACAGAATAGAACATCGGCAGGAAGTCCCTGCCTCCTGGATCGACGACGCTTTTCGAAGTGGCGGGCTTTGGCGGAAGGAGGCACCGGGGTGGCGCTACGAGCCAAGGACTGACAGAACGGATAGGTCACGAGCCGCGGCCGAGATTACAGGAGTTTGCCAGCGCATGCACCTTTTCCTCGATTTAACGGAAGAACCAGGCACTCGCGTTGCCCTAGAAAATAAACATCCCGATGGCCGCCCCGAACATGAGAAGCGTGGTGATCACCACGACCACACGGGTCACGAGGGAACTCACCTGGCCGTGCATGATGCGAGGATCGCTCGCGACCAGCAGCAGCGCCACCAGCACGAACGGCGCCAAGACCCCATTGATGATCGCCGACCAGAGCAGTGCCTTGATCGGATCGACGTTGAAAAAGTCGAGCGCGGCACCGATGACCGTCGCCAGGATGAATACGGAATAAAACGACACGGCATTCTCGAATCTCTCGTCCATGCCATAGGCCCAGTCGAAGGTCTCGGCGATCGCGTAGGCCGCTGAGCCCGCCAACGTCGGGATCGCGAGCAGACCGGTGCCGACAATGCCCAGGGTGTAGAGGAAGTAGGCATAGTTCCCCGCCAGGGGCCGCAGCGCCGTCGCCGCATCCCGGGTCGTGTTGATCGTCAGAATCCCATGCCGGTGCAGGGTGAGAGCGGTGGTGAGAATGATGAAAAACATGACGAGGTTGGAGAAGAAGGTCCCAACCCCGACGTCGATACGCCGGTCGACGATCTCGCGCGAAGTGCGGCGACGATGCACGACCAGGCGCCGTCCCCTCGCCCTCTCCTCTTCGACCTCCTGGCCCGCCTGCCAGAAAAAGAGGTAGGGACTGATCGTCGTGCCAAGAACCGCCACCAGCGCCGCCCAGGCCGCCGAGCCACCGGGCCAGGTCGGCAATATCGTGTCGTGCGCCACCTCGGGCCAGTTCGGATGGACCAGGAATGCCGTAATGACATACGCGAACAAGGCGACGGCGAGCCACTTGAGGACGCTCGCCAGCTGGTGATACCGCAGCCACACGGTCGCGGCGCAGATCCCGAGGCCAAACACCCACACGTACAGATGCGAAGGTCCCGCGCCCAGCATTTCAGCGGCGTAAGCCATCCCGGATAGATCGGAGGCAATATTGATCGTGTTGGCTGCCAGCAGGATCAGGGCAATCGTGCCGACGATCCAGCGCGGAAACTTCTCCCGCATCGCGCCGGCCAGCCCCATGCCGGTCACCATCCCGACGCGGGCCGACATCATCTGAACGCAGCCCATGAGCGGCCAGGTCACGAAGGCCGACCACAGGAACGACGTGCCAAACTGGGCCCCGACTACGGAGTAGGTCGCCACCCCCGAGGGATCATCATCCGCCGCGCCCGTCGTCACGCCGGGCCCCAGCGCTTGAATGACGCGCCTTAAGCCCTTGGCGACTTTTGGAGACACCTAGAAGAGCGCTCCGGTGTCATTCCCCATCATGGCCGCACGCACCATCGGGATGGGCGGACCGCCATAGGAAAGAAACCGGTCGTGGAATTCACGCCAGGCGGCCTGACCGCCGCGGGTGCGAGTCCAGTCATCCCGCAGCTTGCGGATCATGAGCTTTCCCAGCGTGTAATTCAGATACGCCGGATCGTAAGTGCCTCGCGCCGCCTGCTGGCGCGCATTGCCCGGATCCTGGAAGGCCTGCTCCTGCTCGCGCGGGCCCAGCGGGGCGCGCTCGGCGACATGACGGCGGTCTCGCTTCCCGACCTCGTACTAAATGCGGTCACGGCCGAGCAACCAGAGATCACGCAGAAGCGGCTCACCGTGGAGAACCGGCTTCTCCCGGCAACGGTAATGGGAAATGAGGTATTGCTCGCTCTCATGGTCACAAACGTCATCGATAACGCCGTCCGGCACAACGTCGAAGGCGGCCTGGTCCACATTTCGAACGACTTCGACGGTGTTGTGGCCCGCCTGGTGGTGGAGAACGGCGGGGAGGTCCTCGATGAAAGCGAGGTGCAATTACTCGGGGAACCGTTCCATCGGATCGGTGCCGAACGGCTGGCGACCGGCCACGGTGCCGGCCTCGGGCTGTCGATTGTCAGTGCGATCGCGGCTGCCCATGGCGGCGCTTTGCAATTGACGGCCCGTCCCGAGGGCGGTCTTCGGGTGGTTATCGAACTTCCCGTGGCGGGCCACTTATGAGGGTGCTCGTCGTCGAGGACGTCCATCGGCTAGCTGACGATATTGCCGAAGTCATGCGCGACCAAGGGATAGCAGCCGATATCTCATATGACGGCCCGGACGCATTGAAAAAACTCGCGATCAATTCCTACCACGTCGTCATTTTGGACAGGGATCTTCCGGGCGTGCACGGCGATGTGATCTGCCGGACGATCGCCGAAGGGGACAGTCCCGTTATGGTGCTGATGCTCACGGCCTCTGGAACTCCTGGTGACCGCGTTGCCGGCCTAGGCCTCGGAGCGGACGATTACCTCAGTAAACCGTTC
>PLIX01000062.1 GCA_003140135.1 Gammaproteobacteria bacterium | reverse complement strand
ATGCCATGGGGCGCAATAAGGCCGGTGTACCACGCGAGCATCAGCAGGACGAAGAGCGCAATCGATAGTCCGATCCGCCAGGTGAGCGCCCGTACCATCCGGCGCGAATCGCCGGCGCCGCGCGTGAGATGTCTGAGCGCCGATCCGAGGCTCGCCACGATTGCGATAAATGCGCCGATGATGAGCACGGGAATCAGGGATTCCATAAGCCGATGATCTTACTCCAGCGCTCCATGCTTCGGCCGTCGGCGCCGTGGTGGGCGATGACTGCGCTCGCGGTGGCGCTGTGCGTCGCGTTCCTGGGACTTGGCCGCTGGCAATGGCAGCGCGGCCAGGCGCGCCAGAAGGAGTGGGATGCCTTCGCGCGCGGCGCGGATGAGGTGCGGCCGCTCGGCGCGTCGAAAATGGACGACGTCCCCCGCTTCGCACGGGTGGCGCTGACCGGCCGCTTCCGGCCCGATCGCCAATTCCTGCTCGACAACCGCTCGCACGGCGGCGAGCCCGGCTATGAAGTGTTGACGCCGCTCGAACTCGCCGACGGCCGCGCGCTGCTCGTCGACCGCGGCTGGGTCGCCTTCACCGGGTCGCGCGCGCGTTTGCCGGATGTCTCCTTCGCGCCGGCACCGGTCGTGACGCTGGTGGGTCGAGTGGATAACCTGCCCAGTGCAGGCCTTGACTACGGGCGCGCGCCGCCCGCGCTCAACGGCAGCTGGCCGCGACTCACGAGCTACCCCCGTATGAGCGAACTGGCTGCAGCATTGGACCACGAGCTCGAGCGGCGCATCGTGCTCCTGGATCCAAGCGCCGCTGACGGCTACGTGCGCGACTGGCGGCCGCCGGGCCTGCCGCCCGCGCGGCATTTGGCCTATGCCATCCAGTGGTGGCTCTTTGCCGTAACCCTCGTCGTGATCTGGAGCGTAGCTTCCGTGCGGCGTGCGCGGCGCGCACGATGAACGCCTCATTGCAGGAAGTGCGCGCCCGCAATCTGCGCACCGTGGCGTTGCTCGCCGCGCTGTTTCTGCTCCCGCTCGTGGCGGCGTTCGGCATGTACTACGGCGCAGACTGGCGCTCCGCGCAGCGCACCAATCATGGCGCGCTCATCCTGCCGGTGCGCGAGCTGCCGCGCCTGAGTGCATCGTACGGCGCCAAGACCTTCACGCACGTTTGGTCGCTCGTCTATGTCGGTGCGGGTGCTTGCGATGATGCCTGCGCGAGCGCGCTCTACGTGATGCGGCAGACGCATCTGGGGCTCAACAACGACATGGAACGGGTGCAGCGCGTGTTTGTCGCCACCGGCGATTCGAGCGCGCGGCAGTCACTGCTGCGCGAGTATCCCGGACTCGTCGTCATCCACGCGGCGGACCGCGAGGGGGAGGAGCTCGTGCGGCAGTTCCCCGCGGATGACCGCGCCCATGCGACTTTCATTGTCGACCCGCTCGGGAATCTCATGATGCGCTGTGACACGCGCGCGGACCCCAAGGGCCTGCGCGAAGACCTCCAGAAGCTCCTGAAGCTGTCGAACATCGGTTGAGTGATGCCGCCCGCGCTGTGGATCCGCCGCCTCGCATTTGCCGGCCTCGTGCTGTGTCTTTTGGTCGTGGTGCTCGGCGCCTATGTGCGCCTGAGCGCCGCGGGCCTCGGCTGTCCCGACTGGCCCGGGTGCTACGGCGCGCCCACGCCGTTCGGCATCGCGCCGGATGCCGCCGCGCATTTTCCGTACGCGTCGGTCGACGTCGGCAAAGCCTGGCGCGAGATGATCCATCGCTACGCGGCCGGCACCTTGGGTCTCATCATCCTCATCCTCGCGGCGCTCGCGGTCGCGAGCCGCGCCCCGCGGATGATAGGCGTGCGTTTCGCGAGCGCGCTCCTCGCCATCCTCGTTCTGCAGGCGAGCCTCGGCATGCTCACCGTAACCTTGCGGTTGACTCCGCTCATCGTGATGCTGCATCTGATCTTTGGCATGACGACGCTCGCTCTGCTCGCGTGGCTGTGGCTCGGCGTGCAGACGGACCGGCGCGGTGCGGCGCCTGCGACGGTGCAGCACATCCCGCGACGCCTGTGCATGGCCGCGCTCATCGTTCTTGCCCTGCAGATCGCGCTCGGCGGGTGGACCAGCAGCAATTACGCCGCCACCGCGTGTCCGGACTTTCCCACGTGTCAGGGCCGCTGGTGGCCGCCGACCGACTTCGCCCATGCCTTCGTGTTGTGGAGGCCGCTCGGCGTCAACTATGAGGGTGGCGTGCTCGATGAGCCGGCGCGAGCGGCCATTCAGCTGACCCACCGGCTCGGCGCCTGCGCTGCGACGCTCATGCTCGTGCTGGCGGCAGGGCTCGCGCTGCGCCGGGTGCGGCACAGGAGGGCGCAGCGGGCGGCCTGGGCAGTGCTCGCATTCCTCGCGCTGCAGCTCGTGATTGCCGTGTCGATGGTCGAAGCCCGCTTTCCGCTGTGGCTCGCCACGGCGCATAACGCCGGGGCGGCGCTGCTGCTGCTCGCGACCATCGCCCTGTACGACGCCCTAAGCGCGCGACCCCAGAGCGCGGGATGATTCGAATGACGTTCTGTTACGCTCGCGGCCCGATCAGACACGATCCCTCCATCGCGGACAGGCACCTTGGCGACTCGCTCTGAATCCGTGCCGGCCGCACGCTCGCCATGGCGGGATTATCTTGAGCTGACCAAGCCCAAGGTGGTCGCGCTCATCGTATTCACCGCCATCGTCGGTACCTTGCTCGCAAGTCCGGGGATGCCGCCGCTCGATGCGCTCCTCTGGGGCAATCTGGGGATCGCCTGCGCGGCCGCGTGCGCCGCCGTCATCAATCACGTGCTCGACCGGCGCATCGATGAGCAGATGGGACGCACGCGCGGACGGCCGCTGCCCACAGGACGCCTGAGCGAGCGGCGCGCGCTCGTGTTCGCCGCCGTTCTCGGCGTGACCGCCATGAGCATCCTGAGCCTCAGAGTCAATCTGCTCACCGCGGTTCTGACTTTCGCCTCGCTCATTGGCTATGCGGTGGTCTACACCGTGTGGCTGAAGCGCGCGACTTCGCAGAACATCGTCATCGGCGGCGCCGCCGGCGCCGCGCCGCCGGTGCTGGGATGGACCGCGGTGACGGGTCACGTCGACCCGAATGCGCTCCTGCTCTTTCTCATCATTTTCGCTTGGACTCCGCCGCACTTCTGGGCGCTCGCGATCGCGCGCCGCGACGAATATGCGCGCGCCGGCATACCGATGCTGCCGGTCACGCATGGGGTTGAGTACACGCGCCTGCACGTGCTCCTCTACACGGTGCTGCTCGTCCTCGTCACGCTGCTGCCGTTTCTCACGCGCATGAGCGGGCTCATTTATCTCGCAAGCGCCCTCGTTCTGAATGCGATGTTTCTCTACCACGCGCTCGTCATGAAGATCACGGCACGCGTGGAGTTGCCGATGCGCGTGTTCAGATTCTCCATCACGTATTTGATGTGGCTCTTCGCCGCGCTCCTCGTGGATCACTATCTGCCGACGACGCAGGGCGGCTTCTAGGCTGATCCGGGATGGATGCGGACTGGCCGAGCGCAGACTTTGGAGCGGCGAAGTCTTGGTTGCTCCCCCAGTAGCCGCTCGTCGGCTCTTGGGAATGGGCCAGGACGTTCGGAAAAAAGCGCGGAGCGTTGCGCAGCCGCCCGTCCGGCACTAATTTATGCAGCGGTGTCAGGAACTGGACAGGAATGACCGAAACCTCGAAGGCTGTATTTCTAAGTTATGCATCGCAGGATGCGGGGGCGGCGCGGCCCATTTGCGATGCGCTGCGCGCCGCCGGCATCGAGGTGTGGTTTGACCAGAGCGAACTGCGCGGCGGCGATGTCTGGGACCAGACGATCCGCCGGCAGATCCGCGATTGCGCGCTCTTCTTGCCGCTCATTTCCAACCACACCCAGGCGCGGGCGGAAGGATACTTCCGGCTCGAATGGCGGCTCGCCGAGCAGCGCACGCACCTCATGGGACGAAGCCGCACGTTCATCGTGCCCGTGTGCGTGGATGACACGTCCGAGGCCGAAGCGGATGTTCCCGACTCGTTCGCGGCGGCGCAATGGACTCGACTGCCCGGCGGAAACACGCCGCCTGCCTTTGTTGAGCGGATAGGGCGCCTCCTGTCCTCTAACGAGCAGGGTGCATCGACTCCCGCCCGCTCGCCAGCCGCCGCATCGCCCGGCAAGGCAAACCTGCACGCCGCGCCGTCTGCTCGTGTTGACGCGGCGACTAGCCATTCCAAAGCCGCGGGCAGGCCGAAACTTGCGTGGCTGCTGCTCGCAGGGGCAGTCGTCATTGTGGCGGGTTGCTTCGCGGTCGAGCGCTGGGTAGTGTCGAAGCGCGCTGTGGAATCACAAGCGACGCTAGTCCAATCGGTTCCTCCCGGGCAGAACGCCATCCCCGAGAAATCGATCGCGGTGCTGCCGTTTGTCGATATGAGCGAGAAAAAAGACCAGGAATATTTCTCCGATGGTCTTGCCGAGGAGCTCATCGATCTCCTCGCTCAGGTGCCGAATCTGAAGGTGACTGCGCGCACGTCGTCGTTCTACTTCAAGGGTAAGTCCGAGGACATCGCGACCATCGCGCAGAAACTGCGCGTAGCCCACGTCCTCGAAGGCAGCGTGCGCAAGGCGGGCAATACGATTCGCGTCACGGCGCAGCTGATCCGCGCCGACAACGGCTACCATCTTTGGTCAAAAACCTATGATCAAGACGTCAAGGACATCTTCAAAGTCCAAGACGAGATCGCAGCCGCCGTTGTTGACGCATTGAAAGCACAGCTCTTGCCCGCGCAGCAGCTCTCGAGCCGCCACCGCAGCGACAACACAGAAGCCTATACAGAGTATCTACTCGGCAACGAGTTCCGGGTTCGCGATACGGTGCAAACCAACCAGCAGGCACTTGCGGCTTACCGCAACGCCGTGGCGCTTGATGCCGGCTATGCTGCGGCCTACAGTGGGATCGCCGATGCCGAATGGCGCATCGCCGACCAGTCGGGCGGCCAGGCATCCGACTACCTGAGTGCTGCTGCAGCGGCCGAGAAGGCCATCGCGCTAGCGCCGAATTCACCCGAGGGCTACTGGGCGCGAGGTCAGCTGCGAAATTACTATTATTTCGACTGGCATGGCGCCGAAGAGGACTTCCAGAAGGCGCTGGCGCTCGATGCGAATTTTGTGCCGGCGCGCGATGCCGCGAACGCCGANNCGGTGCCGGCTTGGCGCTCGCTCGGCCGGCTCTTGGTCGACGAAGGCCAGTTTGCCGAAGCTCGCATCGCCGCAAAGCGTCTGGCAGAGATCAGGAACGGAGATCCCAGGCAAACGGCTTCGTTCGTCGATCTCTATGACGGCCATCCTCAGCAATCTATTGCGGAGTTGCAAGCAACCAGCGACTCCAGCCACGTAAATGCTTTGATAATTACGGCGATGGCCAACTACACGCTAGGCCACAATGCGGAGTCCCAGCGCGCACTCGACGAAATCGTCGCAACCCGAGCCGCGGCGCTCGCCTACCAGATTGCGGAAATTCATGCATAGCGCGGCGAGCGCGACCAGGCATTCGAGTGGCTCGAGCGGGCCCGCTGGCAGCATGACGGCGGACTTTCCCTTATCAAAACTGATCGAAGCCTGGCGAGCCTACGCAACGATCCGTGCTACCACGCCCTGCTGCGCGAGCTCAAGCTGCCGGAATGATGGGAGTGATTGCTTAACGGTCAGGCGCATCAGGCGGTTTCTAGCCTAGTCCGATCCGCTGCATTGACGAGGCCTCTCGTCATGCGCCTCGAAAGATCGGACACAACAGCTTTTACCCTAGGCGGTTGCCGTCGGCCGCGCACTTGCCGATTCGGCGGCATGCGCGTGTGCGGTTTGCGATGCTGAAAGTCCAATGAACCGCGCGCTGGTCAGGGCGTCCCTCCCCATGCTCCAAGCTTTTCCATCACCTCACGCCGCTGCACGCACAAGTGCAACCTTCACTCGGCGCTGCGCCGCACTCCCCGCATATCGCTACCTCCAGAGCGATCTTTCGCGCGCCGCTCGATGCGCTTCAATTCCACCTGCCAGGAGGACAATTTGCGGTCATTGAAGAGCAGCATGGCGCAGGCGCGATAGCTATCCTCGTCAATGAGTGCCAAATGCTCCGTGCCCTGATAGGTGCCGTCGGTGGAGTGAAAGATCGACAGTATCGAGCCACCGACGACCGAGAACACACCCTGCAGTTTGCCGAGCATGGCGTTCTCTGCGGTCCATTTCAAAGTGGTGGCATCGCGCCCCGGCAGCTCGATCGAGTAGGCGCTGACGAACTCCACCGGCGGGCAACTCAATACCTTCATCGAGCCCGCGAGCAGCCAGCAGGCGTCGCGATGGCTGATCTCGATGCGCCCCTCAGCGTCGACGGGCCGCCGGTCGCCGGCCCAGAACGTGCCGACGACGCTCCACTCGGCAGGCTCAAACAGGAAGGTGTGCTTCAAGCAGCGCTCCCGCAGTCCGCGCCCATTATGGCGCGCCGCACGTTTTGCCGGTACCGTGGCTACTATGCTGCTCGAGCGCATCTGGACGGCGAACGCGTTTCGCAATTTCCACTATCTCATCGTCTGCGCCGAGACCGGGGAGGCTCTGGCGGTGGATCCGCTTGACTGGCGGCGGTGCCTCGCGGCGGCAACCGCGCACGGCTGGCAGATCCGCCAGATCCTGAATACTCACGAGCACGGCGATCACACCGGAGGCAATGCGGGTCTCGTCGCAGCTACCGGGGCGCAGTTGCTCGCGCATGCCGGCGCCGCGCGCCGCATCGGCGGCGTCGACCGGGGCCTTGCGGCGGGCGATACCATCCGGGTGGGCCGCACCGTGGAGCTGCGCTGCCTCGACACGCCCGGCCACACGCTGACGCACATCTGTGCGTTCGCTGATGCCGAGGAGCCGGCGCTCTTCTCGGGCGACACGCTCTTCAATGCCGGCGTCGGCAACTGCCACAATGGCGGCGAGCCCGAGCTTCTCTACGAAACCTTTGCGCAGCAGCTGACGCACCTGCCGGATGCCACCCGCGTATATCCCGGGCACGAGTACCTCGCGCGCAATCTCGAATTCACGCTCGACCGCGAGCCCGGCAATGCGGCAGCGACCGCGCTGCTCGCGCGCGCGCGTCAACAAGACCCGGCGAGCGCTCTCGTCACGACCCTGGCTGAAGAGAAGCGCATCAACGCCTTCCTGCGCCTTGAGGAGCCGCAGATCATCGCGCGCCTGCGCACAAGCTTTCCGGATCTGGGTGATGCGCCTGACGCGCGCACGGTGTTCCTGGCGCTGCGGACGCTGCGCAACAGCTGGTAACTTTAAGGGCGGCGGGTGAGCAGCACGTGCCCGGGTTCTGCCGCGACGCGGGCGAGCCAGGCACGCAGGTGCGGATACGGCGCAAGCTCGAATCCAGCTTCGTGAGCCACATGCGTGTAGGCATGGAGCGCGATGTCGGCAATCGTGTAGCGCTCCGCGACGAAGTACTGCCGCGTCGCCAAATGCGCCTCCATGACGGCAAGCGCCGCGCGGCCCTGCTCAAGGCGCATGGACAGCTCCGCGCGCCGCGGCGAGTCGGCGGGCAGATGCTTCTTGATGAAACGCGGGGTTGCGACGTACGGCTCGTGGCTGTATTGCTCGAAGAACATCCACTGCAGCACCTGGGCGCGGCCCAAGAGCTCGGCGGGGATGAAGCGGGTGCCTTCAGCGAGATACCACAGGATGGCGTTCGACTCGGCAAGACAGGTGCCGTCCTCGAGCTGCAAGGTCGGAATCCTGCCGTTCGGGTTTTTCGCGAGGAACGCCGGCATGCGCGTGGCGCCCGTCATGATGTCGAGCTCCACCCAGCGGTAGGGGCGATCGAGGAGCGCGAGCAGCAGACGGATCTTGTAGCCGTTGCCGGAGTCGAGGTAGTCGTAAAGAGTGAGCACGGCGATTCGCATCCGCATTCCGAGCGGCCAAAGTATCCCCCGCAGCGGCGCCTGCGCCAAGTCATGAACGACGAGGAGGCGGCGCTGATGTACCCTCCCGCCCCACTCGAGCCTTGCGAGTGCGCGGCCATGTACTCAGCTTTCTACCGGCGCTCCTTCACGATCGCGACCGTCGTGATTCTGGGCTATGTGCTGTTGCGGATGCTCGTGCCGTTCTGGGGACCGCTCGCCTGGGCTGCGTTTCTCGCCATCTTTCTGCATCCGCTGCACCTGCGCCTGACGCGCCAGTGGGGCGGCCGCGCCGGATGGTCGGCCGCGCTCATCACGGCGCTGACGCCCTTCGTCCTGATCGCCCCGCTGTCGGCTCTGGGGCTGGTGTTCGCCAAGCAGGTCGGCATCCTCATCGGCGGGCTGCGCGCGCATGCGATACCGTCGTTCCCGACCATCCGGCAGGATCTCGACGCCTATCCCGTGATTGGGCCACTCCTGCGCTGGGTGGATGCGGACGTGTCGGTCACGGCGGCGCAGGTGCAGGAGTGGCTGGTGAACGGCGCGCAGTCGGTGTTGCGCGCGGCCGCAGGAGTGGGCGAGCAGGTGGCGCTCGGAGTGTTTGGCACTCTCGTCGGCTTCGCACTCATGGTGTTCCTGCTCTTCTTCCTGCTGCGCGATGGCGAGCGGATATTCGACCGTCTCATGATCCTCGTGCCCTTGGAGCCGCAGCGCCGGGCGAGGCTCATCCATTATCTGGCGGAGGTCACACGCGCCGTGGTCTATGGCCACTCATTGACAGCGCTCGCGCAGGGCGCGCTGGTCGGCGCCGGCTTTGCCATCGTGCACCTGCCCTCACCGGTGGTGTTCGGTGTGCTGGCCGCGCTCGCGGCGCTCTTGCCGGGTGCCGGCACGGGCTTCGTGCTCATTCCGGCGGTGCTGTACCTGGCGTTTGCCGGCCGCTGGGGGGCGGCGCTGTTCTTGGGGCTGTGGAGCTTGGGAATCGGCCTGTGCGACAACTTTCTGCGGCCGTATCTCACCCGGCAGCACGCCGCCGTATCGACCTTGACGGTGTTCGTCGGAGTCATCGGCGGCTTGGTCGCCTTCGGCCTGATCGGGCTCGTGCTGGGGCCGGTGCTCTTGAGCTTAATTGTTGCTCTCCTCCGCTTCGCGCAGGAGAGCCTGACGCACACGGATGAGGAGCCCTCCTGAGCTTGGAAAGGGGCGAAGCAGTTACAATGCCGCCCCCATGGATGTCTCTCCCCTCCTCGATCCGCTGAATGACGCGCAGCGCGCAGCGGTTACGGCACCGCTTGGGCCGATGCTGGTGCTGGCCGGGGCCGGCAGCGGCAAGACCCGCGTGCTCACGCATCGCATCGCGTGGCTGATCCAGGTCGAAGGCGCCGCTGCCCAGAGCGTTCTCGCAGTCACGTTCACGAACAAGGCGGCCGGGGAAATGCGCGGCCGCATCG
>PLIX01000157.1 GCA_003140135.1 Gammaproteobacteria bacterium | reverse complement strand
TTCTCACGAGCGTCTGTGGCTGCAGGATGAGTTCCAGGCGGGTCGTGTCGCTCACATTTTCAGCGTCGCGGAGCAGCGCGATCTGCTGTGGCAGCTGACGATGGCGGAGGGCCTCGAGCGCTATCTGCATACGAAGTACGTCGGCCAGAAGCGCTTCTCGCTCGAGGGGGCGGATGCGTTCATCGCGTTGCTGGATGACCTCATCCAGCACGGCGGCGTGGCGGGCGTCGAGGAAGTCGTGATCGGCATGGCGCACCGCGGCCGGCTCAATGTGCTCGTGAATCTTCTCGGCAAATCGCCCTCGGTGATGTTCTCGGAGTTCGAGGGCAAATCGGAGAGTGCGCCCGCGCGCGGCTCGGGCGATGTCAAGTATCACAAGGGCTTTTCGGCTGATTTGCGCACCTCCGCCGGCAACGTGCATGTGGTGCTCGCCTTCAATCCGTCACACCTGGAGGTCGTGGACGCGGTTGTCGAGGGTTCGGTGCGCGCCCGTCAGGAGCGCCGCGGCGATGTGCTCGGGGAGCGCGTGCTGCCGGTCCTGGTGCACGGCGATGCCGCCTTCGCGGGTCAGGGAGTGGTGATGGAGACGCTGCAGCTCTCGCAGGCGCGCGGCTTCTACACCGGCGGCACGATACACATCGTGATCAACAATCAGGTGGGTTTTACGACTGCCGACCCGCGCGATGCGCGCTCCACGATGTACAGCAGCGACGTTGCCAAGATGCTCGAGGCGCCCATTTTTCACGTCAACGCCGATGATCCGGAGGCGGTGGTGTTCGTGGCGCGTCTGGCGCTCAAGTATCGAGTGCGGTTTCACAAGGATGTGGTCATTGATCTCGTGTGCTACCGGCGTCATGGCCACAATGAAGCGGACGAGCCGGCTGCCACCCAGCCTCTCATGTATCGCGTGATTCGCCAGCATCCGACCGCGCGCGCTCTCTATGCCGAGCGACTCGTCAAGGAAAATGTCCTGAGCGAGAGCGATGCCTCCGCGATGATCGAGCAATACCGGCAGGGGCTTGACGAGGGTCGCCCGCAGGCGCGAGCGTCGCTCGGCATGATCGGCAACAAATACACCGTCGACTGGAGCGCGTACTCCCAGGTCGACTGGACGGAGCGCGTGCAGACCGCCTTGCAGTTGCGGCGCTTGCGCGCGCTCGGGCAACGCATCGTGAGTGTCCCGGAGGGGTTCACGCTGCACCCGCGCGTCGCCGCGCTGATGAGCAACCGCGCGCGCATGATCGCAGGAGAGGTGCCCCTGGACTGGGGCTGCGCCGAGACGCTGGCGTACGCGGCGCTTCTGGAGGACGGCTTCGCCGTGCGCCTCACCGGGCAGGACAGCGCGCGCGGAACCTTCTTCCATCGCCATGCAGTGCTGCACGATCAGAACAGCGACCGCACCTATATTCCGCTGCAACACGTGGCCGAGCGTCAGCCGCGCTTCGAGGTCATCGATTCGGTGCTCTCCGAGGAGGCCGTCATGGGCTTCGAGTACGGCTACTCGACGACCGAGCCCAACTCGCTCGTGATCTGGGAAGGCCAGTTTGGCGATTTTGCGAACGGCGCCCAGGTCATCATCGATCAATTCATCAGCTCGGGCGAAGCGAAGTGGGGCCGCATGTGCGGCCTGACGCTCTTTCTGCCGCACGGCTATGAAGGGCAGGGGCCGGAGCATTCCTCCGCCCGCCTGGAGCGTTTTCTGCAGCTGTGCGCCGAGTCGAATATGCAGGTGTGCGTGCCGTCGACGCCGGCGCAGATGTTTCATGTGCTGCGGCGGCAAATGCTGCGTCACTTCAGAAAGCCTCTCATCCTGATGACGCCGAAGAGTCTGCTGCGCAACGAACTGTCGGTGTCGGTGCTGCAGGATTTCACACGCGGCGGGTTCGCGACCGTGATCGGCGAGATCGACGACATTGCGGCGCAATCCGTGCGCCGCATCGTTTTCTGTGCCGGCAAAGTCTATTTTGATCTCCTGAAGGCGCGGCGCAAGGAGGGCATAAGCGACGTCGCGCTGGTGCGCATCGAGCAGCTGTACCCTTTCCCGGGCGAGGAATACGCGGCGATCCTGCGTCGCTATGCGAACGCCCGTGAGATCGTGTGGTGTCAGGAGGAACCGCAGAATCAGGGTGCCTGGTATCAGATCCGCCATCGTCTGCAGGAGTTTGCGGGCGCACGCCGCGAGGTGCTGTACGCGGGCCGCGCTTCGGCTGCGGCGCCCGCCACGGGACTCATCAAAGTGCACGAGGCCGAGCAGCAGGGGATCGTGCAGGCGGCGTTGCACGCCAGCGCCGCGGATGATGCGGCGGCGGAGCGCGTTCCCGCGCCTTCCGCCGCTGTCTTGAGGAAGAGTTCATGACGACTGAGATCCGCGTTCCGCAGCTTCCCGAGTCGGTCGCCGACGCGGTCGTCGTCGCCTGGCATAAGCAGCCCGGGGATGCGATCCGCCGCGATGAGAACCTCGCCGATCTTGAGACTGACAAAGTCGTCTTGGAAGTCCCGGCACCGATGAACGGCGTGATGCGCGAGATCTCGGCTGCTGCCGGGGCCACGGTAACGAGCGGCCAATTGCTCGCCATTATCGACGAGGCCTCCGCATCCACACCAGCAGCGGCGCCGCAGGGTGCACGTGCGGCGGCGCCGGCGTCCGTTCCTGCCGCTGAGCCGGCTCCTGCCAAATCCGATGACGGCCGGCTCAGCCCCTCGGTGCGCCGCCTCGTTGAGGAGAATCGGCTGGATCCCGCCGCCATTGCCGGCTCCGGGCGCGATGGGCGCGTGACGAAGTCAGACGTCGTTGAATTTCTCGACAAGAAGAGGTCGGTGGCCCCTGCGGCGGCAGTTCCCGAGCGCGCAGCCGCTCCCGCTGCTGCACGTGCTGCGCCCACCACGGAGACGGTCAGCGCGCGCGCTGCCCCGAGCGCGGTGCGCGCGGAGCGGCGTGTCGCCATGACGCGCCTGCGGCAGCGCATCGCGGCGCGCATGGTCGAGGCACAGGCGACCCAGGCGCTCCTCACCTCGTTCAACGAAGTCGACCTCACCGCGGTGCAGGAGCTGCGCGCGCGCTACAAGGATAGTTTCGAGAAGGCGCACGGCGCGAAGCTCGGCTTCATGTCCTTCTTCGTAAAAGCTTCCATCGAGGCGCTCAAGCGCTTTGCCATCGTCAACGCCTCCGTCGACGGCAGCGACATCGTCTACCACGAGTACTACGACATCGGGGTTGCCGTCTCGACCGAACGCGGGCTGATGGTGCCTATCGTGCGCGATGCGGACGCGAAGAGCTTTGCCGAGATCGAGCGCGAGATCGCCGCTTACGCAGCGCGCGCCCGCGACGGCTCGATGGCCCTCGAGGATCTGACCGGGGGCACGTTTACGCTCACCAACGGCGGCGTATTCGGCTCTCTCATGTCGACGCCCATTGTAAATGCGCCGCAGAGCGCCATTTTGGGCATGCACAAGATCCAGGAGCGGCCGATGGTAGTGCGCGGCCAGATTCTCGCGCGACCGATGATGTATCTTGCGCTGACCTACGATCATCGCATCATCGACGGGCGCGACGCGGTGCAGTTTCTCGTCGCGGTCAAGGATTATTTGGAGGATCCTGGCCGCATGCTGTTGCAGATCTAAGCGGAAGAACGTATGTCCGAATCATTTGACGTCGTCGTCATCGGCGGGGGTCCGGCCGGCTATCCGGCGGCGATCCGCGCCGCGCAAAACAAGCTCACAGTCGCCTGCATCGACGAATGGAAAAACCGCGAGGGCCTGCCCGTGTTTGGCGGCACGTGTCTCAACGTCGGCTGCATCCCATCGAAGGCGCTGCTTGAGTCCTCCGAGCTCTATCACCGTCTGCGCGAGGAGTTCGCTGTCCATGGCATACGCACCACGGGCGCAAGCTTCGATGTGGCGCAGATGCAGAAGAGGAAGGGCGGCATCATCAAGGCGAGTACCCAGGGCATCCTGGCGCTTTTCAAGGCGAGCGGCGTCACGCCGCTGCAGGGCCATGGCAAGCTCCTGCCGGGCAGGCGGGTGGAGTTCACGGCCCACGACGGCACCCGGCGGGAACTTGCTGCGAAGCATGTCGTGCTGGCCTCGGGCTCCTTGCCGGCAGAATTGCGCTCGGTGCCGTTTGACGGCAAGACCATCATCGATTCCTGCGGCGCGCTCGACCTGGACGCGGTGCCGAAGCGACTCGGCGTCATCGGTGCGGGCGTCATCGGCCTGGAACTTGGCAGCGTATGGCGCCGCCTGGGCAGCGAACTCACCGTACTCGAGGCGCTGCCCGAGTTTCTGCCCATCGTCGATCAGCAGGTCGCGAAGGAGGCGCAGCGCCAGTTCAAGAAACAAGGATTTGATATCCGCCTGGGTGCCAAGGTGACGGGCGCGAAAATCCAGGGCGACGCCGTGAGCGTCACTTACAGCGACGCGCGCGGCGAGCAATCCTTGACGCTCGACAAGCTGATCGTCGCGATCGGGCGACGCCCGTTCACGCGCGATTTACTCTCGGCGGGCACGGGCGTCGAGCTCGATGAGCGCGGCTTCATCAAGGTTGATCACGAGTGCCGCACGGGAGTTGAAGGCATTTGGGCGGTGGGCGACTGCGTGCGCGGCCCGATGTTGGCCCACAAAGGCAAGGAGGAGGGCGTCATGGTGGCGGACCTCATCGCCGGGCGCTTTGCGGAGGTCAACTACAAGACCGTCCCGTCGGTCATCTACACCGCGCCGGAGATTGCGTGGGTGGGGCTGACCGAGGAGCAGGTGAAGGCGAGCGGCCGCGCCTACAAGGTCGGGGTTTTCCCGTTTCTCGCCAGCGGCCGCGCCCGCGCGATGGAGCAGACGCAGGGGTTCGTCAAACTGATTGCGGCCCAGGACGACGATGAAATATTAGGGGTGCACATCATCGGGCCGCTCGCGGGCGAGCTCATCGCAGAGGCGGTACTGGCCATGGAGTACTCCGCGAGCAGCGAGGATCTGCAGCGCACGATGCATGCGCATCCGACGCTCGCTGAAGCGCTGCACGAAGCGGCGCTCGCCGCGGACAAGCGCGCCATCGACTTCGTGAATCGCTAGCGAGTCGGGCGCAGCCGTCCGGACGTTGCGGCCTCGGCCGTCCATTCGACCCGCAGCACGCGCTCGGGTTTGAGGGCGCGCATCCGCGCCAGACTTGCGCAGTCGCCGCGATGGATCGTCACGCCCCGCACCAGCGTCACGTACCCCATGATCGCCTGCGGACGCGCGGGTCCGCAGCACCGCGCGATCGTCAGGGGCAGATCTCCCACCCCTTCGATCGCAATACCCGCGCGCGCGCGGCTCTGCGGACGCGCCGCGGTCAGCGGGGCAGCGCGCGCCGCTGTGGGCGCCGCTGCGAGCTCCGGACGTGTCTGCGGCGCGGCGGCGTCAATCTTGCGAAACCACGCCCGCACCTTGGCGCGGCTGCGCGAGGAGGCAAGATACCCCTCGTCGCGGGCGAGCCAATCGCGGCTGGGCGCCGGTTCCTTGCCGACGATGATTTCGACGATTTCGCCGTTCTTCAATGCATAGGTCAGCGGCACGATGCGGCCATTCACCTTGGCGCCGCGGCAGCGGTGGCCGAGGCCGGTGTGCACGTGATAGGCAAAATCGAGCGGCGTCGCAGCGCGCGGCAGCTCGATGACTTCCCCCTTCGGGGTGAGGGCGTAGATGCGGTCCGTGAAGAGTTGAGCGCGCATGCGCTCGAGGAAATCCCGCTCCGCATCCTGCGCAGCGACGGGCTCGAGGAGCCGCCGCACCCATTCGATCTTGCGCGCGTACTCCCGATCGCGCGCGCCACCCTCCTTGTACTGCCAGTGGGCGGCGACGCCGAGCTCGGCTTGCTCGTGCATCTCGCGGGTGCGGATCTGGATTTCAACGCTCATCTGCTGCGGGCCGATGACCGCCGTGTGAATCGAGCGGTAGAGATTCTCCTTGGGCGTTGCAATGTAGTCGTCAAACTGCGCCGGCACGTTGTGCCAGCGGCCGTGCACGACTCCCAACGCGGCATAGCAGTCGGGTACGGTGGCGACAATGATGCGCACCGCGCGCACGTCGAAGAGCTCTTCGAACCCCAGCCGCTTGCTGTGCATCTTGCGGTAAATGCTGTAGATGTGTTTGGGCCGCCCGTAAACCTCAGCGTCGATGCTTGCGGCTTTGAGCGCGGCGCGCAGCTCCTCGCACAGCGCAAGAATGTACTGCTCGCGATCGGCGCGCCGCTCTTTGAGCGCGGTGGCGATGCGCCGGTATTCGGCGCCTTCGAGATAGCGAAACGCCAGATCCTCAAGCTCCCACTTGACCTGCCACACGCCCAGACGGCTCGCGAGCGGAGCAAACACCGCGCGCGCCTCGAGCGCGAGCCGTTCGCGCTCGGGCGTTTCAAGGCCGCGCGCACCGCGCAC
>PLIX01000083.1 GCA_003140135.1 Gammaproteobacteria bacterium | reverse complement strand
CGTTGATCGCAAACTCCTGCGTGGCCGCGGGCACGCGCACATGCTGCGATGTCAGGTGGAACGTGTCCGACGAGCGATCGAGCGTATACACGTGCGTGCCCGCACCCACGGTGAGAACAAAGGCCGTCTGCGGTCCATAGATCGCGTAGCCTGCGGCCACTTGGCGCACGCCGGTTTGCAGGAAGGCGTCGGCGTCGCAGCGCGAGCCTTCATTGGGCGCCCTGAGAACCGAGAAGATCGTCCCGACGGACACGTTGGTGTCGATGTTGGATGAGCCATCGAGCGGATCCACGGCGACGAGCAGGGTTCCATGGCGATTGAGCTCAAGGGGTTCCGCCATCTCCTCGGAGGCGAGTGCGGCGACGGGTACACCGCGTAAGCCCTCAACGAGCATGTCGTTGGCGCGCACGTCGAGCTCTTTCTGGAAGTCGCCCGCGCCGTGTTCTTTGCGGGTGGCTCCGAGGGTTCCCGCCAGAGCTCCCGCGCCAACGAGATGGGAGATCGACGCGCACACGCGAGCCAGTGCATCGACCGTCTGCGCGATCGCCGTGCGTGGCGGCGAGTCGGCAGCCCAGGCTGACAGCTGCTCACCCAGGGGAGGCGCGCCCATCACGGTGAGCTCTTCGGCAGGGAATTGGCAAACACGCTGCTGCCGCGGATATCCGCAGCCTCGATCATGACGAGATCATCGGCGCTGATCTCGGCGCCAATTTCAACCAGGCGCATGGCCTGGCGCAGGCGCGAGCGGTCGAAGGCATTGCGGATGGAGCGGGCATTGGCAAAGTTCGGCTGCAGGCGCCGCTGCACGATGTAGTCGCGCAGGGCGACGCGCGCCTCCTCGCTCAGGCGGTACTCGGCCTGGAGGGCGAGCTTTTCGACGATGGAGAGGAGCTCCGCGTCCGCGAAATCCGGGAAATGCACGTGATGCGCGATGCGCGAGCGAAAGCCGGGATTGGACTCAAAGAAACGATCCATGCGGTCCCGATAGCCCGCGAGAATCACCGTCAAATCGTCGCGCTGATTTTCCATCACCTGTAGCAGGATCTCGATCGCCTCCTGCCCGTAGTCCTTTTCATTCTCGGGACGATGCAGGTAGTAGGCCTCGTCAATGAAGAGCACGCCGCCCATGGCGCGCTTCAGGATTTCCTTGGTCTTGGGCGCGGTGTGGCCGATGTACTGGCCGACGAGGTCGTCGCGGGTGACGGAGACCAGATGTCCCTTCCTGATAAAACCCAGACGATGCAGGATACCTGCCATGCGTAGGGCGACCGTCGTCTTGCCGGTCCCCGGATTGCCGGTGAACGCCATGTGCAGCGTCGGGGCACCGGAGGATAAGCCCAGCTGCTCTCGCGCCCGCGTGACCAGCAAGAACGCCGCAATCTCGCGGATGCGGCGCTTGACGGGCTCAAGCCCGACGAGATCGTTGTCGAGTTCGGCGAGCAGCGGTCCGATTTCGCTGTCCGCGTAGAGGGTTCGCAGATCGATGCGCCGGCTCCCCGGAGGGGTTGCGGGTGCCGCGTCACCCATAGCGCCGTCCCGGCGGCTTGTCGGTTGCGTAAGCATGAAGCGTGTAACGAATCGTGCGGCCGCGATCCTCGGTGCGCTCGAGCCTGAATCCGGGCTCATCCGCGGGGCGGTGCACGATGAAAGACAGGCGCACCGTCTCCCAGCCGCGGGTCGCATCGAAGGCGTTGATGCGCACGTACTTCTGCGGCTGCGCGGCACGGCAGGCCGTGACTTCCTGCATGACGCCCGCGGCGTCGTGCAGATCGAACATCGGCAGCCCCCACATCTCCCAATAGGTATTGCGCGGATGCGGATCGTCGGTGTATTCGACGCCGAGCGCCCAGCCTTTGCCGAGCGCGTACTCGATCTGAGCGCTGATCTGCGCGTCGGTGAGATCAGGCAGATAGGAGAAGGTCCCTTGCGTGAGTCGCATGTGATAAGGCTCCAGGGCGTTTACGCGGCGGTCGGGATCGTCACGTAGTCAACCGTGTCGGTCGAGGTGTAGTCGAACGTGATGTCTTTCCAGGTATCGAGCGCCGCGCGCAGCGGCTGGCAGGTCTTGGCGGCGTCCGCCAGAATCTGCGGACCTTCGGTGCGGATGTCGCGTCCCTCGTTGCGTGCCAGGATCACCGCCTCGAGCGCCACCCGATTCGCCGTGGCGCCCGCCTGGATCCCCATGGGGTGTCCGATCGTGCCGCCGCCGAACTGCAGCACCACATCCTCGCCCAGATAGTCGATGAGCTGGTGCATCTGTCCTGCGTGGATGCCGCCGGAGGCGACGGGCATGACCTTGCGCAAGCCCGCCCACTCCTGATCAAAGAAGAGGCCATGGGAGAGGTTCTCGGGGGTTCGCGGCTCGCGCAGCGTGTCGTAGATTCCGGCGATCACGGCCGGATCGCCCTCAAGCTTTCCTACCACCGTGCCAGCGTGAATGTGATCCACACCCGCCAGGCGCATCCACTTGGAGATGACGCGGAATGAGATGCCGTGGTTCTTCTGTCGCGTGTAGGTTGCATGCCCGGCGCGGTGCAGGTGCAGAATCATGTCGTTGGCGCGCGACCACTTGGCCATCGACTGGATCGCCGTGTAGCCGATGACGAGATCGATCATGACGATGACGCTGCCCACGTCGCGCGCGAATTCGGCGCGCTCGTACATGTCCTCCATCGTCGCGCCAGTCACATTGAGATAGTGCCCTTTGACTTCGCCGCTTTCTGCGCCCGCGCGGTTCACCGCCTCCATCGCATAGAGAAAGCGGTCGCGCCAGTGCATGAAGGGCTGCGAGTTGATGTTCTCGTCATCCTTGACGAAATCGAGACCGCCCTTGAGCGCCTCGTACACGACGCGGCCGTAATTCTTGCCCGAGAGGCCGAGCTTGGGTTTCGCAGTCGCGCCCAGGAGCGGCCGGCCGAATTTGTCCAGGCGCTCGCGCTCGACGACGATGCCGGTGGGCGGCCCCTGAAAGGTCTTCACGTACGCGACCGGTAGGCGCATGTCCTCCAGGCGCAGCGCCTTCACCGGCTTGAACCCGAAGACGTTGCCGATGAGAGAGGCGGTGAGGTTGGCGATCGAGCCCGGCTCGAAGAGGTCGAGGTCATAGGCGATATAGGCGAAGTACTGCTCCGCCGAGCCTGGGACACGCTCGACCTTGTACGCCTTCGCCCGGTAGTTTTCGCTCGCGGTCAGCCGGTCGGTCCACACGACGGTCCATGTGGCGGTCGACGACTCCCCCGCGACGGCCGCGGCCGCCTCGACGGGATCGACCCCCTCCTGCGGTGTGATGCGAAACACCGCGAGGATGTCCGTGTCCTTGGGCACATAGTCGGGCTCGTAATAGCCCATCTTGGCGTAGGGAATGACCCCCGGGGTATAGCGTTCTTTCGCATCGCGCGCCTGTTTCGCCTTATCGTTCACCGCCGCACCCCAATGTCTGATCCCAAGCTGAGGAGGTCAGGCTGCCCGAACTTGGCTCTTTAGTAAATTTAAAGTATTTTTCTTATTCATTAGAATTTAGTTAACGAGATATGCGCCACGTCACCCTGCGCCAGCTGCGCACTTTCACCGCCGCGCTGCGCGCCGGCAGCTTCGCCGCCGCGGCGGAAGCTCTGCACATCACGCCACCGGCTGTGACCGTGCAGATGCGCCAGCTCGAGACAATCGCGGGGATGCCGCTCGTGGAGCGCACGCCGAAGGGGATGAGATCGACCGACGCGGGTCGAGAAATCGCGACCGCCGCGGCCCGCATCGAGGAGGCTCTCACCGAATGTGACGATGCGCTCGCGTCGCTGCGCGGCCTCGACAGCGGGCGCGTGGCGATGGGAGTCGTCAGCACCGCCAAGTATTTTGCGCCGCAGGCGCTGGGCGCCTTTGCGCGTGCACATCCGGCGGTCGAGATACGCCTGGAAGTGGGCAACCGCGCCACGATCCTTGCGGCTCTTGAAGCCAATACGCTTGATCTGGCGTTGACCGGCTGGCCGCCCGGGAAACTCGCCGTGCAGAAAGCCCCCGTCGGCGATCATCCGCACATCATCATTGCGCGCCCCGATCATGTGCATGCCAAACGCCGGCAGGTGGGGGCGGGGGCGCTCGCTCAGGAGACTTTTCTCGTGCGCGAGCAGGGCTCGGGCACGCGTCTTCTCATGGCGCGCTTCTTTGCCGACGCGCGCGTCGCGCCGCGCATCGGCATGGAGATGGGCAGCAACGAGACCATCAAGCAGGCGGTCATCGCGGGACTTGGAATCGCGTTCATCTCCGCGCACACGGTGGCGGTGGAGCTCGCGGACGGGCGCCTGGTCGCGCTCGATGTGGTCGGTTTGCCGGTCATGCGCACCTGGTTCATCGTAAATCTTGCGAAAAAGAGGCTGCTGCCCTCCGCGCGCGCATTGCGGCAGTTCATGATCGACGAGGGCGACGCTTTTCTGCCGGCATTTGTGCCCGCCGCGGATGTCCCCGTCCGCACGCGTCCGCGACGCGCGTCTGGGCCGAAGCGCAAGCCGCCCGCCCGCGTGCGCGCACCGAGCAGCAGGAGCTGAAATGTCCGTTGCATCGCCAAAAATCGAGATCCTCGATTTTGAGGCCGGCGCACGCGCGGCCCGGGGCGTGGCCGTGGTCATTGACGTCTTTCGAGCCTTCTCCGTTGCCTGCTACGCCTTTGCAAACGGAGCCGAGCGCATCATCCCGGTCGGCGACATCGAAGCGGCGCGGCGCCTCAAACAGGATCATCCCGAGTTCGTCACGCTCGGGGAGCGGCACGCCCGCAAGCTCGAAGGATTTGATTTCGGCAACTCGCCGACGCACATCGAGCATGAGGATTTCACGGGCCGCACGCTCGTCCATACCACACACGCAGGCACGCAGGGTCTCGTCAATGCCACGCAGGCCCAGGTCGTCCTCACGGGAAGTCTGGTTAATGCCGCAGCGATATGCCGCTACATCGCGCGCCTGGCGCCGGATGAGGTGAGCCTCGTGCGCATGGGGCAGGATGCGCGTGAGCGCTGTGATGAGGATGACTTGTGCGCAGAGATGCTGGCGGCGCGTCTGCGCGGCGAGCATTTTGACACCGCGACGATCCGGCCGCGGCTGCGCGCCGCGCCGAGCGCGCAGAAATTCTTCGATCCCGAGGTGACCTGGGCGCCGGAACGCGATTTCGAGCTTTGCACCGCTGCGGATCGCTTCGACTTCGTGCTGCGGCTCCTGCCCGCGGGCGCAAATCCTGCACAGTTGCAGGCGCTCGCGACTTGATATGAAATAGTCGCATGGGCCAGAGCACTCTCATTTCGCGGCGACGATTGCTGGGAAACGCGGCACTGACAGTGGCGCTCACGCCGCTTGCGGTGTGTAAGCTCGGCTCAGCAGTCGGTGCGGGCGGTACTCTTGTCAATCCGGCGGAAGCTGCGGCGAAGGCGGTCAAGTACGTCGAAGATGCGAAGTACGGCCAAGGCGCAACGGTCGGCAGCAAGTGCGCAAATTGCGGGCTTTACCAAGGCGCCAGCGGTTCAGTTGAGGGGCCCTGTCAAATTTTTCCTGGAAAAAATGTCAAGGCAGCAGGTTGGTGCACCTCCTGGGCGCCGCAGATGTAGGTCCTTGATGCGGCGGGCGGCGGACTAATCTAGACGCGCTCGCCCATGCCAATGCTACAACGATGAGTGGCATCAGACAGATGTCCTCGCACAAGAAACGCAGGGGAAGATTGCAATGACCAAGCCCGTGATCAATGTCACTCAAGCAACAACGCATACCGGGGGAAGCGGCGATTCATTCTCCTACGCCATGACGGAGCTTGCGAGCGCGCTCGGTGCAAATGCAATCGGAGCGAACATTACACGTGTCCCGCCCGGTAAAGCGGCATTTCCCTTCCATCATCACTATACAAACGAGGAGCATTTCTTTGTCCTCAGCGGGTCGGGCGTACTCAGGCAGGGCGCGGACATTCACGAAGTGACGCAAAGTGACTATATCGTGAACCTGCCCGGTGGGCCGGAGCGCGCTCATCAGCTCATCAACACGGGCGATGAGGATCTGGTATATCTAGCAATTTCCACGAGTGTGATCTCGGATGTGTGCGGCTACCCGGACTCCGGCAAGACCAGCGTCCGCACCGCACCCCACGAAGAAGCGAACTCCCGGTTTCTCATTCCCGACGCCTGCAAAGACTCGGTGGGCTACTGGGAGCTCGAGGACGGCAAGCGCGTGGAGCAGATCGTCGCTGGGCGCAGATAACTCGGGCCGCTCCGGCAGCCCGCGGAATTTTCAATGTGTAGCATCATGCGTGGGTGGCTTGGGCTCACAATCACACTTCTCCTTGCCGCCTGCGGAGGTTACCGATCAGAACGCTGCGCCGCGGCTGCGTCCACGCCGCCACGGGGAGCGCTGCTGCAGAGCCCGCCCATGCTGGTCGCATCGTTCTCGTAGCGGATCTCCGTACCGCCGATGGCAACCAGTCCTGGCCCAGAAGACTTCCCCTGAATTTTTCAACCATGTTCGGTCCTCGCGCCCAGGATGGGCGCGCCTGCCGCAAAGTTAGACTCGGCATCTGTCGTGAAGACTCCAGCCATCAAGCCGTCGTCTCGTGCAGTTCGACGGTATGCATGGGCTTTAATTCACAGACGTCATCACAAATGATCAATCCAATCGGTGAGCATCACCTCACGCTATTTCTTCGGTTCGCGAAGCTCTCAAAAAAGGACACAACTGGTCGCATTCGAACGAGCATCAGTGACTATAAACTTGCGAATGCGGCCCTAGTCGTCGTCGGGGTCGACAGGCGCATGCTTGTCGTTGATGAAGTGGGCGGCATCGAGCGGCGCGGGGATTGCGTGGAAGGTGAGGGGTGTCTGGGTGAGGTTGAAGCAATCGGAAAGATCGTCTGCCGCAACGTCAGCGAAGCCAACCGAGGAAAGCTTGAATGTGGTCTCGATGAATTTCAGGATGCTGCCGAAGTCATGTGTGACATGAGAAATATAGGCGGCCTTGGCGTAGGGCGAAACGACAATCAGGGGGACGCGCATGCCGTAGACGTATCCCGATCCCCAGCTGGCGCCGTCGTTAATGACTTTCGGGGCCACGTGATCGTACCAGCCTCCCCAGTCGTCCCATGTGATGACGATGACGGTATTCGCCCAAAACGCGCTATTGCCGATTGAGTTGACAATCGAGGCGACCCATGAGGGTCCGGTCCCGTCGTTGGTGAGCGCATGATCGGAACTGAGGCCATCGGGTATTACCCAGGTGACCTGTGCGAGTTGCCCGTTGGCGATGTCCTCGAGGACTTGAGACTGCGGGATGATGACATTGTTGGTCCAATCGGGGCCGGTGCATGTGCGCACGCCGTTGATAGTCTTCTCCTGGCAGATGTGATCAATGGCGACGGGGCCCGTCCAGATGGAGCCGGCGGAAGGGGTGTAGTAGCGCCACGTCACTCCATTGGTCTCGAGGAGGTCACTCAATGTGGGGTGTTCGAAGCATGGATACTCAGGCGGCGAGCTGGTTTCGCTCCCGCTGGCATCGATCATCACGACCGTCTCCGTCATAGGACCGATGCATCCGGCCGGAGTCTGAGGATGAAAGGGATTTTCGCCGTCGAACAGAGAGCTCGTCGCCGTGGGGGCTGAGGTACCGGAAATGATGAACTGGTGAGCGGGAAAGCTTGGACCCTCATTGGTCTGAAACATTCGATCGCCAAACGTGTACTGCTCGGCCAAGGCGAAGTATGGCTGAACGTCGGATGGAATGACGTACTTGTACTGAAAATTGGGATGAGCCTTGGGAGGACATTCAGTGGGGGGGGCGCAAACGGGGTTGATCCCATCCATTTTTCCGCCGTCGTACATAGCAACGAAAGAGGCATGAGTGTGGCCGAGGTCGTAATTCTGCGGGTTTGAACCGGCAGTGCCCAAGTCGATGGGGACAAGCGGAATAGTCTGGCCAAGTGAATTCATGCCGCTGTTGGCGATATCGGCACCCCGCGAGACCAGAACCGGATCCTGGAAGAGATTGTCAGTGCTTCGGTTCTCCTGAAAGATGATTACAATGTGCTCGATCACTGCCGCCGCTGTCAGAGTGAGCTTCTGGGGGCCGTTGCTCGGAGCCAGTTTATTGGCGTCGATCCCCGTAACGGAAACGGAGTAGGTGCCGCCGGCTGTGCTGGTCACAGTAGATACCGTCAGCGTGGAGGTGGCCGCACTGGTGTTGCTGATCGTCACCGCAGGCGCGCTGAAGGAACAAGTGGGGCCGGGTATACCACCAGCGATGGTGCACGAGAGACTGACACTGCCGGTATAGCCATTTGCCGGTGTCACCGTGACGGTGGAGGTGGATGTGTTTCCTGAAGTGACGGAGCCTGGACTCAACGCCGCGGCAGTGATTGTATAGCTGGGCGGCCCCTGCGTTGGCGAGGACGAGCCGCCGCTGCAAGCGCTAAGCCCGAGCAGAAGCGCGCTCAGGGTCGGGAGCGCGCCGGATTCCAACAAATGACGAAGGGGATTCACAGGGCATCTCCTTGCGACCGGGGGTTACATCCCATCATCTTGGGCAGCTAGGGCAGGTCTATAGAGTGCCGCCGCTTCACAACGCTTCGCCTGCCCAGTCGGTTGACCTGGATGCAAAAAAAAGTTCGCGATGGCCTGAAAGG
>PLIX01000172.1 GCA_003140135.1 Gammaproteobacteria bacterium | reverse complement strand
CGTGCCGGTGTGGGTCATGCCGGGGCAGGCCGCGCGTAGCGTGACCTTGCATCTGGGTTACGGACGGCGCCGCGCCGGTCGAGTGGGCGACGGGCAGGGTTTTGATGCCTACGCATTGCGCGCATCACCTGCCGAATGGAATGCGAGCGGGTTAGAGCTTCGCAAGACCGGCGAGCGTTACGAATTGGCCGGTACGCAGCACCATTTTAGCGTTGAAGGCCGCGATCTTCTGCGCGTTGGCACAGTCGCCGAGTATCGTCGGGATCCGCATTTCGCGACCGCAGGGGATCGCTATCCCGGTACGGCGCCAAGTCTGTATCCGGATTATCCGCCCAGCGAGTACGCCTGGGGAATGAGCATCGATCTGAATGCCTGCATCGGCTGCAAGGCCTGCACGATCGCCTGCCAGGCGGAGAACAACATTCCCGTGGTGGGGAAGGACCAGGTGCTGCGCGGCCGTGAGATGCATTGGATTCGCGTGGATCGTTACTACGACGGTGCCGCCGACAACCCGCGGGCGTACTCACAGCCCGTGCCATGCATGATGTGCGAGCACGCGCCCTGCGAGGTTGTCTGTCCGGTCGGGGCTACCGTGCACGACGCTGAAGGTCTCAATGTGCAGGTCTACAACCGCTGCGTCGGCACNNGTGCGCCGTCGCGGCGTCATGGAGAAATGCACCTATTGCATCCAGCGGATCGAGACTGCACATATTGAAGCTGACAAGGCGAATCGGCGCATTCGGGATGGCGAAGTATTGACCGCCTGTCAGGCCGCGTGCCCGACACAGGCGATCCGCTTTGGCGATATCGCCGATGTGCACTCGAGCGTGGCGCAAGCAAAGTCCTCGCCGCGCGCGTACGTCATGCTGGGCGAGCTCAATACGCGTCCGCGCACGAGTTATCTCGCGCGCCTGCGTAATCCCAATCCTGCTCTCGCGGACGAGAGTACATGAGCGCGGTACTCGGCGATGCGGCATCGCCCGCGCTCTTGGCGCGGGGGCAGACCCATGCGACTGTCACCGCTGCCATCAGTGCGATCAGCCTGCATCGGCGCTTCGGCCGGTACTGGCTGGCAGGATTCGCAATTGCCCTTGCGCTGTGTTTGCTGCTGGTCTTTGGCACCGGCTGGCTGTTGCACCGGGGCGTGGGCATTTGGGGCATCAATATGCCCGTCGCCTGGGCGTTCGCCATTTGCAACTACGTATGGTGGATAGGCATCGGCATGGGAGGAACTTTCATTTCCGGCGCGCTGTACCTGGCACGCAAAGATTGGCGTAGCTCAATCAACCGCTATGCAGAGGCGATGACCGTGTTCGCCGTTGCGGTATCGGGCATCTTCCCGATCCTGCATCTCGGACGGCCGTGGTTTTTCTACTGGCTATTTCCTTATCCCGATGTGATGAATGTATGGCCGCAATGGCGCAGCTCCCTGGAGTGGGATTTCTTTGCGATCGTCGCTTATCTCACCGTTTCAATCCTGTACTGGTACGTTGGCATGATCCCGGACCTCGCCACCCTGCGTGACCGCGCGCCGACATTGGGAGTGGCACGGTTCTATGGCCTCCTTGCCCTGGGCTGGCGTGGCGAGGCGCGGCAGTGGCGGCGTTTTGAAACCCTGAGCCTGCTGCTCGCGGGGCTCGCGGTGCCGCTCGTCTTTTCCGTGCACAGCATGGTTGCGCTGGATTTCTCCGAGGCTCTCGTGCCGGGGTGGCACTCGACGGTGTTTCCGCCATTCTTCGTTGCCGGCGCGCTGTTCTCAGGTTTTGCCATGGTGCTGGTGCTCGGCATACCCATGCGCCGCATGCTCGGGCTGCGGGATTACATCACCGATGTGCATTTGGCTAATTTGGCGAAGGTACTGCTTGCGGCTGGGCTCGTGGTCGCGTACGGCTACTGCACGGAGATATTCAGCGCGTTCTACAGCATGGATCGCTTTGAGCTGGCGGTAACGCTGCGCCGCATGACCGGCGCGTACGCGTGGACATTCTGGGGCACGATCCTATGCAACGTGCTGTCGATCCAATTGCTGTGGTCTGCGCGCGTGCGCCGTAATCACGCCGCACTCTTCGTCATCGCGCTGCTAGTGCTCATCGGGATGTGGCTCGAGCGGTTCATGCTCATCGTCACGAGCCTCTACCAGGATTTCGTGCCCTCGAGTTGGGGCATGTATTATCCGACCTTCTGGGATATTGCGTTCCTCGCCGGCTCGCTCGGGCTATTTCTTTTGATGTTCCTGCTGTTCGTGCGGCTGCTGCCTGTGGTTTCAATATTTGAGTTGCGCAAACTCGTGCACAAAGGGGAGGTCAAGTCCACTTGAGCGCGAGCCAACCCGTCGCCCTGCTCGTAGAATTCGCCAGTGCCGAGGAGCTCCTCGGCGCGGTAGGGCGCGTTCGGCGCGCGCAGCCTGATTGCGCAATTGAGGCTTACTCCCCGTTCGCGGTGGAAGGCCTGGATGAGGCGCTGGGCGTTCGTCACGATGGCGTCGCGCCTTGGACTCTGCTCGGCGCCTTGGTGGGCGGCGTCGGTACCTATGCGCTTGAATGGTACTCGGCGGTATTCAATTACCCAATCAATGTTGGCGGCCGCCCGACGGCCAGCTGGCCTGCGTTCATCCCCCCGGCGCTGGAGATGACCGTGCTGGGCGCGGCCGTTTTCGGCGTGCTTGCCATGCTAATCGGCAACGGCTTGCCGCGCCTGCACCATCCGCTGTTCGACGCAAAGGCTTTTGAGCGCGCCAGTTCCGACCGGTTCTTCATGGTGGTGCGCGCTCAAGGCCAGAATTTCGACATGCAAGGGGCGCGCGAATTTTGCGAATCGCTTGCGCCCCTGTCGATCAATGAGGTGTCGCAGTGACGTGGCACGCCTGGTGGATAGCCGGCGCCGCCTGCGCGCTCGGCGGATGCGAGCGCGGCATGCACGACATGTACGATCAGCCGAAGTACAAGCCGCTGACGCCCAGCAAACTCTTCAATGACGGCAATTCCTCGCGGCCGCAGGTTGCAGGCACGGTGCCGCATTCCGCCGGTGCGCTGGCGGGAAGCAGCAGCGGGCGTAGTGATCCGATCAAGGCACTGCCGCCTGCGGGAGCGGCGATCGGCGTTGACGTACAGGGCCGTAGCTTAGCGCTCGATGAGGCGACCGAGAGCGGCTATGCCAATCCGTTGCCCATCACGTTGCCCGTGGTCGCGCGCGGGCGCGATCGTTACGATGTCTACTGCGCGCCCTGCCATAGCCGCACGGGCGAAGGTGACGGCATGATCGTGCGGCGCGGCTTTCCGGCGCCGCCGAGCTACCACACCGAGCGGTTGCGCAACGCGCCTGACAGCCATCTTTTTCAGGTGATCAGCAATGGCTACGGAGTGATGTATCCCTATGCGGATCGCATCACGGCGGAAGACCGTTGGGCGATTGTGGCCTACATTCGAGCGCTGCAGCTAAGCCAGCATGCGCCCGCTGCCGAGCTTGACGCGCAGGATATGGCGGCGTTGCGCGAGCGCGCGCCATGAACGCCGGGCTACCGCAGGTGCGCGCAGGATGGCCCGCGCTCGCTGTCGCAGCGCTCGCGCTCATGGGATGTTTGCTGCTCGGATGGAGCGCGCCACGCCAGGCGCTGTTGTCCTACCTGTTCGCTTTTCTCTTCTTTACCGGCCTTTCTGTCGGTAGTCTCGCCCTTGCGATGGTTCACGTATTGACCGGGGGCGCGTGGGGGTTCTACCTGCGGCCCTATCTCTTGGCGGCCGCGCGCACCCTGCCTTTGCAGGCGCTGATGGCGCTGCCGCTCCTGATCGGCGTGCGCGTGCTGTATCCCTGGGCGAGCCCGGAATTGCTCGCCCAAGACGCAGTGCTGCGGGCGCAGTCCTGGTACCTCGATCCCTATTTCTTCATGGGTCGCACGATCGTTTATTTCGCGGCATGGCTTGCGCTGCTGGCCGCATTCGAACGCCGGATCGATAGTCCCCGGCTCCTGCCGCGCATCGCCGCGGCCGGATTGATCATCTACGCGTTCACCGCCACGCTGGCGGCGGTCGACTGGGT
>PLIX01000200.1 GCA_003140135.1 Gammaproteobacteria bacterium | reverse complement strand
TTCGCCTTCACGCGCTTCAGATACGTGGTAAGGCCCTCATAGTCATAGCCGGCCGCCGTGTTGGGCAGTGTCGCGAGCGGCCCGCTGTTGCGATCGGCGACCTGCAGGGAGTCCTTGCGCACCAGCACCTCAAGCTGCAGCCCAGGCGGCGGCTCCTTGAACTCCGTCTGCTGCGCGGGCAGATCGAGCTCCAGAACGACGGTGCGCGAGAACACCGCGGTCATGAGCAAGAAGGTGACGAGCACCGTAAAGATATCGATCATCGGCACGAGCAAGAGCTCGGCCGGCTTGCGCTTGTGGCGCGCGAGCTTTTTGGCGTCGTAAGTGCGGCGCATGCGAAAGCCTTCCGGCGCAGGTCAGCCGTTCAAGCGGCCTGAGCGGGCTCGGTTTTACGCTCGGTGATGGCGTTCAGAAACTTCACCGATGCCATCTCCAAACTGTCGATGATCTCGGTGGTCTTCGTCTGCAGCCACGCATGTATGAACAGCATCGGTACCGCCGTCATGAGACCGAACGCCGTGCAGTTCATGGCCACCGAGATGCTCGCCGAGAGTAGATTCGCCTTCTCCGCGGGATTCACGGTCGCGACCGCCGCGAAGGCGCGGATGAGTCCCATCACCGTGCCGAGCAGTCCCAGCAGGGTTGCAAGATTGGCGAAGGTTGCAAGATAGTGCGTGCGCTTCTCGAGCCGCGGCACGACCTCCATGAGGCTCTCCTCCATTGCCTTCTCGATGTCGTCGCGGCGGCGCGCCGACTGAATGCGCGCCAATCCATAATTCAGGATCTGCGCAATCGCGGCGTCCGACTTCGAAGTGATCTGCACCACCTGGCGGAAGTCGCCCTTGGCCAAGAGCGGCACGACGTCATTCCACAGGTTGCGGTTCTGCACCGCAGAGCGCTGCAGATAGATGTAGCGTTCGATCGCGATCGCGAGCCCAAATACGAGCACGATGGCGATCGGATACATGAAATCGCCGCCGCCCTGAAAGAACCGAACAATGAGGTTCCATAAATCCATCGGCTTCACTCCCACTCAATCAAGCCCAACAAAGCTGAATGACACATGTGCAAAAAACTGCGACCTACTTCTCATCCCGCGCGCGCGGTACATCCGCGTTCGGGCTGGCAGGGGCCTCGCGAGACGGCGCTCCCGGGGCGCCGCCCGGTCGCGGCTCATCCGGCTGCAGAGCCCTGTAATAGCGGTTCTCGCGCTGGAAAACATCACGATCCACGGGAGTCAGGACTTCATCGAGCAGGCTATTGGCCGGCCGGCCGGCCAAATCGCTCAAGTCCGAGTGCTTCCACGGAACGATATACAGTACCTTCGGTAGCTCACGATTGCCGGTGATCTGCGTCGTATCAAGCTCAATACGATCCTTGGCATTGCCCTTGGGCTTGCCCTCAGCTGCGCCCGCGGCGCGCTTCTGAGCGCCCTTCGAGGCACTCGTGGCGGGCGCAGGCCCGGAGGGGACCTCGGAGGCGCCCTTGGGGTGTGCATCCGCCTCGCTTGTGGCCGCGGAGGTGTCCACCGACGGCTCCAGATCCTGCGTCGCCGCATGCGCCTTGCCGGGCTCGCCGGGGGCAGTCGAGGGCTTGTCCTGCGCGAGCGCGCCACAGCCAAGCGTTACGGCAAGAATACCTGCGGTGAGCGCGCGTGCTGCGTTAGTCATAACGACTCTCCAGAGGGCATCGGAGCGGTTGGACTCGCCGGCGTCGGAAGGGCTTGATCCGCCGGCGCCGCAGGGGCTGGACTCGCCGGCTTCTTCTTGCCCGTACGTTGCCTGAGCTCGGCAATCCAGCCGCTGACGGGCTTCTCTTCTCCGGAAAGCTCCTGATAGCGCTCAAGTTCCGTCAGCGCCCGTCCGGGATCCGCAAGATACAGGTCCAGCACGACACCCAGATTGCGGTGTGCGGGGGCGAAATTCGCATCGGCGGCAATGGCGTGCTCATAGGCGGCGGCGGCCTCGGGAAACTGCCCGCGCAGCCGCAAAGTGACGCCGAGCTCATTCCAGGCGGCTGCGCTGGCGGCATTTCTGGCCGTGGCGGCTTTGAGCGCCTGCTCGGACTCCACCAGGCGGCCGGCCTTGCGATACAGGATACCGAGGTTGATGTCGGGACCTGCAAACGAGGGGTATGCCAGCGCCAGCTCATGGAACCGCGCTTCGGCCTCGGACTCATTCCCGGCGCGCATGAGGGCCACGGCTTGATCAAATTCCGCCAGCGCCCGTGGCGGCGGCTGGGCGGGAGCCTGCACCGCGGCCACGGCATCGGCGGCCGGCGCAGTCTTTGGCGCCGGGGCTTCCTTGACGGCAGGCGCGCTTTGGCAGGCGCTCGCGAGGATGGCCGCGAGCGCCACCCCTGCCCGGCGGCACGCGGCCTTATTTGAGAGTCGTAACCACATCTTGCGAAAGCTCTGATTTGGCATAGCGCGCGGGCTTAAGTTCAGCAAGCACGCTATAGCTCTTCTTCACCCACTCGTCGTAGAGCCCGTCCTTGGCGCGTGCAGCGTTCGCCTCGTGCAGGCTGATTGCCTGCTCCTCAAATGGATATACCTGCTCCTCGAGGAGCGAGTCGTACTGCTCGCGTTCATCCTTGGAGAGATTCTTCGGACGCTCCGAAGCCATGATGTCCTTCGCAAGTGTACGGTACAGCTCCGCCATCTCGAAGGTCGCNNTCGAGCGCCTTGCGCTTGGCGATGAGGCTCTTCTTCAAAGGCAGCACCAATTTGACGTTGCGAAAGGCATCGCGCGCCGGCACGGCCAGTTGGATCTGCGCCTTGCCGGCAAGATAGCGCGTGCGGTCGGTGCGTGCAGCTCCCGCCTGGGCATCCGCCTGCACGATCTCGCGCTCCCAGTACGCCTGGCGCGCCGCATCGCCCGCGTGAGCGGCGTAGTCAGCGAGGCGCTGGCGCGCTTCCACCGCATCGGAAACCGGCGTCGGATGGGAAGCGACGAATTTCTCGAGCATGGCGACGGCTTTGGGGGAATTATTGGCCTTGGCGTAGAGATCCGCGGATTCCAGCAGCGCCTCGCGCTGCACCTTGGGATCCTCATGCGGATCTGCTGCGATGCGCTCGAATTCACCCGCCGCGGGCCCCGGGCGATTGCCCGCGGAATACGCAACCGCAAGCTTGCGCGTTACGTCCGCGGAGAGCTCGCTCTTGGGAAACTCGCGGCGGAAATCCTCGAGCACGCTGATCGCCCGATCCCACTGCTTCAAGTTGATGAGCTGCGCTGCCGCATCGTATTCGGCGGTGGCGCGGATTTTTGAGTCAGGCGCGACCTTCGCCACGCGCAGGTAGTCATCAACCGCACCGGCGGCATTGCCCGCCTGCTGCTTCGCCTCGCCCTGCTTGTAGACATCTGCCGCCAGGCGCTCGGTGAGCTCGTTCTTCTGTTTGGCATCGGCGCCGGAGAGATCGCGCGCCTTCAGGAACGCCTCTTCCGCCTGGTCGTAGGTCCCGGTGCTGAACTGCGACTCTGCGATGATGGTCCAGGCGATGCGTTGTTTGCCCGCATCGACGGGCGGCTGCCGCGCGAGCAGCATCTGCGCAAGCTCGGTCGCGCGCGGCAGATCCTTGGCCGCGAACTCATCTTCCGCCGCGCGCGTGAGTACGCCGGCGCTGTCGGGGTGCTCGGGGAAGGTTTGTGCAAACTTGACGCTGGCAGCGGTCGCCTTCACATGCCAGGCGCTCTGCGCCGCGCCGCCCAATTCATCCTGCTCCTTCTGATACGCCACGAGCGCAGCGTAGGCGGCGGTCGCGGACTTGGCGTTCTTCGGATAGTCGTAGGCGGTGTGTTCGTACTCGGTGGCGGCATCGGCGTAGTCGTGACTCTCGAAAAGCGTCTCGGCCAAGAGATAATTGGTGGCCGCGGAGTCCGGATCATCCGGGAAGGAGTGCAGATAGTCGCGGTACCAGCGCGCGGCCTCCAGGTAGTCCTCCGTTTTGTGCGAGGACTGGGCGGTGGCGTGAAAATACGTTGCGACGTCCAGCAGATTGATCTTCAACTCCTGCACGACCTGCGGATACTGCGCGCGCTCGCGCCCCTGCCAGAAGGGCGAGCCGAAGTGGTAGCGCTCGACAAAGTCGTGCTTGCCATCGAGGACCAGCTGGCTGAAGCCGCCCTTGTGGTACGCCTCGATCTCCTGCATCGCCAAGAGCGGCGCGAACTCGCTGTTGGAATCGCGCGCGACGTAGGCACGGTAGGTGTTCGCGCCGTCCTGGTAGCGCTGCTTCTCCACGTACAGGTCCCCGAGGCGCGAATACAGCAGATGCCAGTACGGGCGATCGCCGTGCTGCTTGGCGAACTGATCAAGCGAAGCTGCGCCATCGAGATAGGAGAAGGTGATGCTCATGACGCGCAGCGTATCCTCGACGAGTTCCCGGTCCGCGCGCTTCAAATCCTCTAGCTTTACGGAGCGCGCCGCTTGGGCGCCGAGCTTCGCATCGAGCAGAGCCGCGAACGATGCGAGGCTGTCCTCGTTCAAGGACTCTTTGAAGAGCGCCCAGCCGTGCTTGTAGAGACTCTGCTCGTAGAATGCGGATTGCGGGCCGCGCGCGATCGGCACCTCGTAGGCCTTCTGCGCCTCCGGGTAGCGTTTCGCCGAGAACAAGAGCTCGCCGCGACGAAACTGCACCTCATCGAGCTGCCGGCTCTGCGGATAGCTCTTCACGACGCGGTCGAGAGTGGCGAGTGCCTGCTCGCTCTGGCCGGTCGTCTCATAGGCGCGCGCCAGCTGGTAGAGAACCTCGTCGTTGCGCGGATAGTTCGGATAGGCCTTGAGCAGGGTCGAATACAACTTGATCGCCTCGGCGCCCTGCAGATCGACCTGCGTGACCTCCTTCTCCATGCGCTCGAACTCGCCCGCTTCGAGATTCAGATCCCCCAGGCGCCGCAGCGCTTCGGCACGCAGTTTGGGATCGGTCTCCTGCAGCTCCAAAAAGCGCCGATAATTATCCATGGCCTTGGCGGCGCTCGCCTGCGGCTGCGAGCCGGTCTGCACATCGACGGCGCGCGCGTTCAGGTCCGAAATGGTGGGCGCGCTCTTCGGATCGGCGGCGCTCGCCTGCAGCACGGGCAGCGCCAGGCAAGCTGCCAATGCGCCGGCCACGCGGGCGCGGGCGCTCATGGCTTGGGTTCCGTGGCGGGCGCGGGCGAAGGGGGCGGCGTATCGCCCGGTTTGCGCGCCTTCTCCGTGTCCTGCGCGCGATCGTACATGGAGGCGAGCTCAAAGCGCGCCTGCACCCGGTACGCCGCCAGGCGGTCCTTCTGCTCCTGCAGCTGCGCGACGGCGAGCCCGGCAAGATAGCCCGTCTGGCGCTGCTGCGTGCTGACGAGCCGCGCCTGCAGCGCCGCGATGCGCGCCTGCAGCGCCGTGATGCGCGCGGCAAACTCGCCCGTGTTGGCGGGCACGCTCTTGCGCGCATGCTGCACGCGCACCCAGCGGTTCTGCGCCTCCACCAGCGCCAGATCCAGATCTTTGATGGCGCGGCGCTGCTGCCACACGCGCGCCTTGAAAGCCTCATCCAGATGGAAGAAGAGGACGCCCTTCACGAGGCGCAGTCGCTCGCGGTACTGGTCCGTCTCCTGACCCGGCGGGGCGCTCGCGAGGAGGCCCTCGATGCGCTGGATCTGCCCCCATTGCTCGCGCTCCTCGGGCGAGCCCAGGGCGGCGACGTCGCCCCCGGCGGCAACGGCGTTCAAGCGGCCGGCGAGCTCCTCGCGCCGGCGCTGCAGCTCATCCGCAGCTCCGGTGGCGAGCAGCGCATCGGCGCGCGGCAGGCGTTCAGCGTAGGCGCGTTCGCGCGTATCGATCATGTCCCCTAAGGCTTCCATGCTGCCGGACCAGCGCTCGAGGGTATGTCCGAGATAGACAAGATCGCGATAGTTCTTCAGGCCTTCCTGGAAATCGTGGCCCGCGAGCACCGCGTACAGATAGCGCGACTCCGGCGCCTGCGGCAGGCGTTCGAGCTGCCAGAACCAGCCGTAGTGCTGGCCCTGCTCCTTATCGAGGATGGCATCGAGCATCTTGCCGTCGCGGATGCGACCGATGGCGAGATCCAGCCGGCCGTCCTCGGCGTCGAAGGATTCGAGCGCGCTTTCGTAGTACTGCGCCGCCTGAGCGTTCGCCGCGAGCTTGCCGAAAGCGTACGGCACGGCGAGGTAGGATTCCTGGACCGCGGCATCCAGAAGATTGCGGTCGCGCAACTCCAGCCACGGGGTGAGCGCGCGGCGATAGTCGCCGAGCGCCGCATCCGCCCAGCCGGTGCCGAGGAGCGCCTTGCTCGAGTAAGGGCCGTTCAGGCGCACGCGCCCGAGCACGGGCAGCGCCTGCTGCGGCTTCTCGGCCTGTACATAGGCAAAGCCGAGCGCAAGATTGGCGCGATCTTTGAGTGCGAGCAGCTCCTCCTTGTCGGAGACGAGCGTGCCCACGGCGCTCAAGACCGGGTCAGCCTCGCCGAGACGCCCGGCGCGAATGAGCGCAACGCCGAGATTGAAGCGCGCATAGGCCATCCAGTCGAGGGGGCCCTTCCAGCCGTTCAGGAGCTGGATGGCGTCATCGAAGCGCCCCTGGCGCAGCAGCACATTCGCCAGGAGGTGCTCTTTTTCGGCATCGAGCGCTGGAGGCAGCGGGCCCTGCACCTGGCGGATGGCGTGCTCGGCGCGATCCAGGTAGCCGCGCGCGTACCACACCTGGGCGAGATAGAACCAGGCGCGGTTGCGCACGCCGATGGGAATATCCGGGGTAAGCAGTCTCTCGAAACGCGCGCCGGCCTCGTTGTGCAATCCGAGCGACAAATACAGACCGCCCAAGAGCAGCTGCGCCTCCGGCTCGTGGTGCGGCAGCAGGTTCCAATGCTCATAGGCGTTCAAGCGCGTGATCGCCTCGAAATCATCGTCCGTGTAGACGTAGAAGAGGACGTCGCCGTAGTGCAAATCGCGGATGCGCGTCGGCGGCAGTTTTTCGGGGTCCGGCCGCGCGGCCTCGACCGATTGGGCTGCGAGCACGGCAACGGCGGCCATGAGGACGAGCGAGCGCATCGGCGGCCTTTGCGGCAAGTCCTATTCCCAGTCCTTGATTTCGAACTCCGGCTGCTGGCGGCGCTGCCGGTCGTTGATCTTGAGCTCGAGGTATTTGGCCCCGATGCCCTTCTCGAACTTGAGCGTCGCGCCGCGGCGATAGTCGCGCTCATGCGGACCTTGGCCGCTGAAGAAGGCCACGAGCTCATGTGGGCCGGCTTTCAGATTTCCCAGGTACAGGCGCTGCACGCCGCCTTTGGCGAGCGCCTCGACCTCGCGCGGCGTGTACAGATAGTTCGCGACTTCCTTTTGATCGATCTTCAGTGTCACCGCGTCGAGCAGGAAGAAATCCCCCACGTCCATCGAGATGAACACCGCCACCTGCGTATTGGCCGGAAACAGTAGCTCCTCCTCGAGCACGAAGAGGTCGCGGTTGAGATCGACGACATCCTTTTTCAGTCCCTGAATGTCCTGGTCGAGTCCGCGCGTGTCGATGGCCGACTCAGGCGCGCCGCCGGCGGG
>PLIX01000302.1 GCA_003140135.1 Gammaproteobacteria bacterium | reverse complement strand
GCCGTGGATCACGATCCCGAGGTTGCGGCAGTCATCTGTAAAGCGACGTGCAATGTCGGTACGCAGCCCTTTCTTGATGTTGTGCAGGATCTGATCGTCTCCCGATTCATAACCGACCAGCAACAGGCGCAGGCCGTTGTCCTTCATAACCTTCAAGGTGCCGTAGGGCACATTCGCCTTGGCGTTACAGCTCCAGGTCACGCCGAGTGCGCCCATGCCGCGCGCGATGGCTTCGACCCGCAGCAGGTTGGAGGAATCGGTAAACGTATCGTCGTCAAACATGATCTCCTTCACTTCCGGCATGTTCTGCCTGATCCACTTAACCTCGGCGATGACGTTCTCGGCCGACCGCACGCGATAGCGATGGCCGCCTACAGTCTGAGGCCACAGGCAGAACGTGCACTTCGAGCGACAGCCCCTGCCGGTGTAGAAGCTGACATAGGGGTGCTTCAGGTAACCGATGAAGTAGTTCTCTATCTTTAGATCACGCTGGTAGACCGGCGCAACGAACGGCAGCTCGTCCATATTTTCGATAATCGCGCGCGACGGGTTGTGCACGATGCGGCCGTCATCGTCGCGGTAAGAAAGCCCCTTGATGTCCTTCAGCGGCAGGCCTTCGGCAACTTCCTTGCAGGTGTAATCGAATTCCTCGCGGCAGACGAAATCCACCGCGCTGGCGGCTTGCAGCGAGCCTTCTGGGTCGACCATGGCCTTCGCGCCGACCATGCCAATCAAAATGTTCGGATTGTCCTGTCTCAGGAGTTCGGCGAACTTGGCATCGGTAAGAAACGACGGGGTACTCGTATGCATGATGACAAGGGCGTAGCCGCGGGCAATCTCACGGCTCTGATCGACGGTGAGTTCGTCAGCCGGGGCATCGAGCAGGCGCGAGTTCGGTACCAGCGCGGCTGGCTGCGCCAGCCAGGTTGGGTACCAGAACGATTTGATCTCGCGCTTAGCCTGGTAGCGTGAACCGGCGCCGCCGTCGAAGCCGTCGAATGAAGGTGCCTGCAGGAATAAGGTGGTGAGCGCTTGGCCGGATGGGAAACGGGAAGTCATAGACGAGCCCCGCAAGAAATGACGTTGTCCACACCGTACTCAAACCTTGTTACAGATTTGTGCCCCTTAACATCCACAAGCTTTGCATCGTAAAGTACTTGGGTTGAAAGTCATAAGCAAGGCGTTTGGATCGTGCAGCGCCGGCAAGACGGCGACGTCAAAACGTAAATGCGACTCATTCGTGATCGTGTCCAGCAAGGTATACGTCCAGGTGCAGGTCAAGTGCGGATTTCGAACCGCGTGTTTTTAAGCTTGGGCGCGCTCGCCGAGCAATTCATGGTTGCCGGAATCGCCGACCGGTGTGATCATCGATCGCTAACGTATGCGGCGCTTCATGCATCGCGGCTGTCGGCCTGCCGAACCTGCGAGGCGTGCACCAAGAAACTGGGTAGGAGCTGCTAGCGGGAAAGATAATTCGCCACGGGGGAGAAGATGAGACCCAGACGCATAGCGCCATTCTTGGTTGGTGGCGGCGCAGCGTTCGTGTCGGGCCGTACCTCACTCGCGATCAAACGGTGGCTACGTTTGGCCCTATTACCGCACGACCTGCGGTCGATAAGCATTTCTGGTGATGACGCGATCGATGCTCACAGGGATTGCGGCAAGAGGTCATCGTCTGGCGGCCGCTCATGGGCCGGCGCGGCTTGCGCTTGAAACTAAAGCACGACGTGACCGAAGTACGGCAATGCCTGATCGCGGACAGCTGTGACCTCCGGGCTTACCCCGATTTGCCGCGGCGGATTGGGGTCGACTCGCCTGCGGAGAGGGGATGCGCTTATGCGTCTGGATCGCATGCATCTCCTGCCGGAGATTCATCGCTAAGCCGAGCGGCCTATTTGAGTCAACGTGATCGGCCGGCTCGATCCGCGAAGCGGCATTTTCTGCCCGCTACCGAGCGCAGCAAGCTACTGAGCACAGTGGGTTCATCCATGCATCTGCCCGTCCTCGCCGGCTACTCCCGCCGACGACAGTATCGTCCGAGTCAGCCGCTATCGAGCCGAGCTTCAGGGGCAGAAACTGCATGAATGATGCTACTGAACCGCAGGCGCTTCCGGGGATCATGCCCCCTTTCCAGGAAGCTGCGCTTCCGCAATACGAGCGAATCCATGTTGCAACCGCAACGGCGGCGCTGTCTGACGTCTTTGTCTTTCTGGCCGCAACTGCTGGCGGCGTTCGTTTGGGTCCGGCCCATATCCTGAGTTTTACAGTCGCGACCGCCTTAATTTACCTCTCGAATATTCGAGTTTCTGTGCACGCGGCGGGACGGACGCGGGATTTGCGCCTGTATGGCCATCTGATTGTTGTGAGCGCATTGGCTTTGTTCTTGCGGGGGGGTGTGCTCTCGCTACTCACAAACAGCTGGGGTTGGCCGCCATCTGTCGCAATTTTGTTTGCGGTCGGCGCCACATTGGCGGTAACGCTGCCGGGATATGCATATTCCCTGTCGTCATCCGCATGGAGACTCGGAAGCGGCCCACAGTGGCGGATTTTAGCGGTCGGCCTCATCGTCTATACATTTGTGCTGCGTCTGGTCTATCTCGGCCAGACAGAGCTTCTTCCGGAGGAAGCGTATTATTGGATCTATTCGCGCCATCTCGCCAGTGGCTATCTCGATCACCCGCCAATGGTCGCGTGGCTGATCGGTCTCGGCACAACCGCGTTCGGCGCATCGCAATTCGGCGTGCGGGTCAGCGCGCTTTTTTGCGCGGCCGCGACGGCCTTCTTCACGTATCGTCTGACGCGCAACCTTTTCGATGCGTCGAGCGCCCTGTTAGCGATGGTGCTCTCGCAGGTCTTGCCGTTCTGCTTCGCAGCGGGAATGGTCATGACACCGGATACGCCGCTCATTGCAGCTTGGGCTGCCGAGCTCTACTTTCTTGAGCGTGCGCTCGTTGCCGGCCGCTCTAGTGCCTGGTGGGGGGCCGGCCTCAGCATGGGCATCGGCTTACTTGCAAAGTATACGATTGGCCTACTGGCTCCCGCCGCGCTCTTGTTCATACTTCTGGATCCGCGATCGCGGCGCTGGTTACTGCGCTGGGAGCCTTACGCGGCCGCTCTGCTCGCGTTGGTGATCTTCTCACCGGTTATTGCCTGGAACGCGCAAAACGAATGGGTCTCGTTTGCCTTTCAGACGACCCGCCGGTTTGCAGGCGCCCCCCAGTTCGCGCTGTACAAGTTGATTCTTGCCGCTCTCGTGCTGATGACGCCGACGGGCTTGCTTGCTGTGGCAGTTTCGCTGGGGCGCGGACGTCAACAGGAGGGCGACCACAATGAAATCGTGGATGCGCGCCGCAAGCGGCGTTTTCTACAAGTGGCGCTTCTGGTTCCGCTCGCCGTGTTCGCCGCCGTCAGCCTCCGGCACGACGTAAAATTTGACTGGACGGCCGAGATCTGGCTCGCTGCTTTCCCAGGTATGGCGTTCGTGATGACATCTTCTGGTGCAGTCCTGCCGCACACGCTTGGAGCCAAGATCCGCGCCGCGTGGATACCAACCATTCTGGGTTTGCTGGTGATCTACGCGGCAGGGCTGCATTTTCTCGCACTCGGGCTACCGGGTTTTAGATATGGCGAGCACATGGAGCTGACGCCGGTTGGCTGGAGAGACCTTGCACAGCAAGTCAATACAATCGCGAAGGAAATCGGGCAAACCGCTGGCGCCGCGCCTCTTATTGTCGGAATGGATCGCTATGCGATTGCGAGCGAGGTCGCGTTCTACGCGACTGACGGCACAGGCGTGGCGCCCGAGACTTCCGGCGCGCATCTGTTTGGGTGGACGAGCCTGATGTATGAGCGGTGGGTGCCGGCCGAGTTGCAGGCGGGCCGAACTCTGCTCCTCGTCACATGGAAGCCGCAGGACTTAACCGACGAATGCGTTGAGTCACACGCTGAACGCTTAGGACCGTCGAAGGCTGGCATGCTGATGCGCGATGGCACACTTATCCGCCACTACTACTACCGCGTGGCTTATGGCTATCGCAGTTCCCCGAAGTGCGGATGACGTCAGAGCACCGCACCCTGGAACGGGATGCTGATCGGGGTGTGATCGCTGCAAGCGGGCGGCGCAGCGAAATTGGGGAAGACGGCAGGCGGGGGCTAGGAATACTGGATCAGGCATCTGCATGTCTGCTTCACCGTGGAAACGGCCCAATTCCCCACGCGCGCTTTTGCGCGCCAAGGGTAATGGGCACATCTTTACCCTGAGTCATCGCGCTCGGACATTAGGGCCAGCGAACCCGCATCTGGGTAGTGAGTCAGTCCCAGAAATCCGAACACTCGTGCGCTGGATCGGCCGGCAAGTGAAGGTCGCTGTCAGCGAGCAACGCAATTGACCCGAATGATGAATTCCGCGGACGGCGCAGCGCGACTTGGGTGCTGCTGCGAAGGGCTCGAAGATGCAGCTTAAGCAGAAGACTTCGATCACTCTCCCGCTTTGCGCGATGACTGTCTTCCTGCACTTTCCAGCGGCCGCTCAAGCTCAGGCCGGTCCGCCGTTCCTGACCAACGACCCCGGCACTCCAGGCAACGCCAATTGGGAAATCAATCTCGGTTCCATGCAAACCCTCACTCGACGCGTGTCCTCCTATCAGGTTCCTCAGATCGATTTGAATTTTGGAGTCGGGGATCGTATCCAGCTGACATATGAGGTTCCTTACGTGCTGCAGGCCAGCAGTGGCCAGTCGGATCAGAGCGGCTGGAGCAACGCGTACCCCGGCATCAAATGGCGCTTTCTGGACGAGGGCGAGGGAGGGTGGCAGCTGTCGACATTTCCTCAAATGGAGACGGCCGCATCGCAGCTCGCGCGGCAGAAGGGAATCGCGGCGCCGGGACCCCGCTATCTTTTGCCGCTGGAGGTTACGAAGAAGGTGGGCCCACTGGACATCGATTTCGAAGCTGGCTATTACGTTTTCGGGCATGGACCCAAGGAGCGCATCCTCGGGTTTGTCGCTGGTCGGTCGGTGACCGAACGGCTCGAACTTGACGCCGAAATTTACGATGACCGCGCCTACGGCGCTGCGCCGCATTCCACAACATTAGATCTCGGCGGCCGTTACAAGCTGGGTCGGGGCGTCATCGCACTCTTCATGGCGGGTCGAAGCGTCAATGGCTTTGCCGATGATCAACCGGAGTTTATCGGATACGTCGGAGTTCAGATTCTGCTGAGTCATTACGGACGCACGTTTAACTCAGAACAGTGAGATTCCCGGCACTTGGCGGCTAGCGCATGCGTTCTTGCCTGATTGCCGATTGCCGCAGGCGAGCACTTCTGGATCTCCAAAGGCACCACAGAAGCGTAAGACACCCTCGGATCTGTTCGGCCGACGCGCGACGGCGCTTCGTCGTCGTAGAGCGCGGCTACGCGATTCGCCCGGCCGGGTGGTTGGCTGCCCAGGATGGGCGCACGACGTTGCCCCTTCTCTTCGCTGCGATCAAAAACAACAGGCCCGCAGAAGCGCAGACCACCACCGCTACGGCCGATGCTTCAACGCCAAACGCCCCGCCCGTCAACCATTCGGGGCCGACCAATTTCGCTTGCAGCAGGCCGTTCGTTGCCCCGCCGGATACCGCGGCAGAGAATATTCCCCCTTGCGTAAAGTTCCAGGCGAAATGGATGCCAATACAGAGCCACAGACGGCGGGTGAGCATGTAGGCTGCCGCCAGCAGGACCCCCGCTTCAAGCATGATTGAGGCCGCATTCAGCAACGTCGTTCCGGGATTGAGTAGGTGCAGAAGCCCGAATAGGGCGGCCGACAGAACAAGGGCAATCCAACTTCCGAGCCACTGTTCCAATATCCGGAAGATGACCCCACGCATAACGACTTCTTCGAGAACCGAAGCGAGGATGAATCCGGGCACAGTTGCAAGCATGGCGGCCCACCCGTTGCTCCCGGTCACTTGGTAGACACCGAGCGCGCCGAGCACTCCTACCGTCAGTGACAGCAGCAATGCTCCGAGGAGTACGCCGGCGCCGAGTTCGCGGCTTGCATGAGGTCCGGACAGCTCCGTCACCGCTCGCTTCTCGACGATTCGTACGTAGCCCCTGTAAGCGCCCACAACAATCGCTGTGAGCAATAAAGCTCCAGCCTTCTTCAGGGCCCTGTCTGTCACGAATAGATTGAAAGGTAGGGCCACGATGGCAAACGGAATCGCGATCGCGAGCAGTGCGACCCCGATCCGACTTAGCGGAAACCGTAGCAACCGCGCACCCCACGCCGAAGGGTTCTTGGACGGCAAGCGGTGCATCGTCTCTCCCGTGGAACTAAGGATGCGGCCGGGAAAGCCACAGTGCCGGTTTACCGGTTGGCGTGATTCTTTGCGCAGCTATCCGAGCTGCAACTGCCTGGTGCGCTAGCATAGAGCACGATTATCATAGTCCCATAATGTCCGTGCGGCGGGTGCCCGCTAATTTGGGTGCGCGGCCCGATGAGACGTGAGTCGGCACGCCGCCAGCGTAGACAACGAGTCTTGATCGCATCGACTGCTGATTCGGAGTGACCCACATGCTCAATCGACTCTTGCGGGCGAACCTGGAGTATCGAACGAAGTACAAGATCGGTATCCCTCTAACGCTCGACGCATCGGGAACATTGTTCCGGGAGTTCGGAGTGAGCAACACGCCAACCATCATTGTTGCGGATGCTCACGGGAGCATCGTCCGGCGTGTCGAGTCCGGTGACGCGGGGACGCTTCGGCAGGCGCTCCGAGGCCTCTGATCGCTCGTACTGCTCCCATACGTTCGACGTGACCAGAACGGCAGCACGGTCGTTGGAGTGCACGCGAGCGACAGTCAGGTCTCTTCGCTCGACGGGTTCAGTCCTGGGCGCGTAACTGCGCAATGTGTGCGACGGTCAATTCTGAGCCCTTGGCGCCAAATCGGGCGGTGACGTAGTTGGCGACGCTCGCGATTTCGGCATTCGAGTACGCGTCACCGAACGCCGGCATATCATCTGCCTCGTTGGTGGTATGCCGCTGCGCGCCCCTGATGATGACCTGCGCCACGTTATTTGCCGTTGGATCGTTGATTGCGCGCGTACCGGTGAGCGTCGCAAATGGTATGACGGGACTGATCCCAGTCCAACCGTGGCAACCCACACAGGCGCCTTCATAAATAGCCTTGCCGCGCGGCGCCACATTTGCGGCCAAGCCGTCGGCCGGCGAGAGTGGTGCGGGATTGGGTTTCGGCGCCGGCAAATCTGCCGCGGAGACTTCGCCAACCGAGCGCAAATAGGTCACGATGGCGGTGATGTCACTCGGCTTCAAATGACTCAAGCTTTCGTCCACCGCTTCGCCCATCGGACCTGAAGCCGTGCCGCGCCCGTCAGCATGTCCTATGGAAAGATAGTGCATCAGGTCCGCATCGCTCCAAGCGCCCACGCCGCCGCTGCGATCGGGCGTAATGTTGTACGCACGCCAGCCGGCTTGAACCGACCCTGCGAATTTCTGGCGATTGTTCAGGGCAAAAAAGAGGTTCCGCGGGGTATGGCATTCACCACAGTGTTCCATCGCCTCGGCGAGATATGCGCCGCGATTCCACGCGGCGCTGCGCTCGACGTTGGGTTCATAGCGCCTGTCGGGATTAAATAGTATCGACCAAATGCTCATGAGGCTGCGTTGATTGAAGGGGAAGACCAGTGAGTTTGGAGGTGCCGGTGCATGAACGGGCTTGAGCGTAAAAAGGTACCCTTTGATCGCCAGCGCATCGGCGTCCGACATGTAGGTGTAGCTTGCGTACGGCATGGCCGGATAGAGCTTGGTGTTGTGGCGACCGATGCCTTTATGCACAGCGTCGAGAAAATTCGCATCCGTGTAGCCACCGATGCCGGTTTCGACATCGGGAGTGATGTTGGTCGAGTACAAAGTTCCGAACGGCAAGACGAAACCGCGTCCTCCGGCAAACGGCGCGCCGCCCTCGACCGTGTGGCAGACGACGCAGTCCGCCGCGCGCGTCAGATATTCGCCTCGCTCGACGAGGCTTGCCGATTTCAGTTCAGGAGGGACGCCGGTGGGATCCTGTGCCTGATAGGCAGACAGCGCCACACGCTTGCCGCCGGCGAAAGCCGTGGGTCCAGGTCCCAGGACGATATAGGAGGACACAATGAGCGCCACAGCGATAATGGCGGTGAGGACCGAAAGGATGGGATGCGATACGTGTCCGACTTGCGTTGTCTTGGTCATGGCAGCGTACCCCTCTCGAGGAAATCGCCTTATGCGGCGCCGGTCTTCGGGAAAGGCAGCACATGGATACGCCTGCCGGTGGCCGCGAATATCGCATTGGCGACGGCCGGACCCACCGGAGCGACGCCCGGCTCTCCCACGCCGGTCGGTGGCAGCGTTGATGGCACGATGTACACCTCAACCTTCGGCATTTCATTCATGCGCAGAACTCGATAGCTATTGAAGTTGTCCTGTTCGACACGCCCCTCTTTGAGCGTAATCGCCCCGTATTGCACCGCCCCCAGCCCAAAGCCGATGCCGCCCTCCATTTGGGCAGTAATGATGTCGGGATTGATGGGTGTGCCGCAATCGACCGCGCACACCACCCGATCGACCTTGACATGTCCGGTCTCATCGACACTGACCTCGGCAACTTGCGCGACGTACGTCTTGAACGCCTCAGAAACCGCGATTCCCCGGCCCTTGCCTTTCGGCATGGGGCCCTTACTCCAACCCGCCTTCTCGGCCGCGAGTTCCAGTACGGCCTTCATGCGCGGTTCGTGCTCGAGCAGCTTACGGCGGAACATAAACGGATCCGCGCCCGCCGCATGCGCAACTTCGTCAATGAACGCCTCGACCGCAAACGTCGTGTGCGAGCTGCCGACGACACGCCACCAGAGCACCGGTACGCCGTTCTTGGTCGTGGATAAGTCGACGGCGATATTGGGTATCGCATAGGCAATGGTGGCGGCGCCTTCGACGGAGGTCGGATCAATGCCCTCCTTGATCATTATTGGGGCAAAGAACGTATCCGCCATGATCGACTGGCCGACGATGACGTGCCGCCACCCCGTGAGCTCGTACTTATCGTTCAGCCCGGCCTCGAGCTTATGGTAGTACATGGGTCTATACAGGCCGCCGTGGATGTCGTCCTCGCGCGTCCACTGCAGTTTGATTGGTGTGCCGTCGGCACCATGCGCCTTGGCAATCGACACTGCTTCGACGATGTAATCGGAGCCCGGGTTGGCGCGGCGCCCGAAGCTGCCGCCAGCATAGAGCGTGTGAATGCTCACCTGTTGTCGATCCAGTCCCGCGGTCGTTGCGGCGTTGCGCTGGTCGACGGTCTGGAATTGATCTCCTGCCCAGATCTCGCAACTGTCGGCGGAGAGCTTCACGACCGCATCGAGTGGCTCCATGGGTGCGTGGGCGAGGAATGGGAACTCGTAGCTGGCCGACACTTTGTGGGCAGCGTTGTGAATGGCTTGTGCCGCGTCGCCCTGTTTGCGTGCGGATAGTGCAGGCCGATCGGCGAGTTGCCGGTACTCGTCCATCAAAGCCGCTGAACTGCGCTTTTCGGCGTGAGTGTCGTCCCATTCCACTCGCAGCGCGTCACGTCCTTGTTTGGCGGCCCAGAAACTCGTAGCGATCACCGCAACGCCGCGCGGCACCTGCACCACTTTGACTACCCCTGATATGGCGGTGGCCGCTGTGGCATCGAAAGAATGGACTGTCGCGCCAAACTGAGCGGGGCGCTTGAGCAGCGCCACGAGCATGCCGGGCAATACGACATCCAGGGTGAATTGCGCCGTACCGTCAACCTTTGCAGCCACGTCAACACGCGATGCCTGGCGGCCGATCAGCTTAAAGTCTCTCGGATCCTTGAGAGCCACCTTTTCGGGCACAGGTAGTGATGCGGCCATCCGCACGAGCGATCCGAATGGCGCCTGGCGTTTGCTGCCGGCGTGGTAGACGATGCCTTTTTCGACTGTTAGTTCGACAACGGGCACTTTCCAGTTTTTGGCTGCCGCGGCGAGCAGCATCGCGCGAGCCTTGCCCCCGGCTTCGCGAAGCTGCGTCCAGGAATTGGCCATGGCTGAACTGCCGCCGGTCCCTTGCATCGTGCCAAAGGCGAGATTGGCGTAGCGCTTCGCATCGGCGGGTGCGCTCTCGACGCGCACCCGAGACCAATCGGCATCGAGCTCCTCGGCAACGATGGTGGCAATACCCGTGTAGGCGCCTTGGCCCATTTCGACATGTTTGGCGATCACCGTCACGCTGTCATCGATGCCGATACGCAGGAAGGCATTGGGCGCAAACACCGCGCCAGCCGAAGGCGCAACATTAGCGGCTGCACGTCGCGCAGGGCCCGCCCAATCAAAACCGATTGTGAGCGCCATCGCCGTAGCCGTGCCGGCACGCTTGAGAAACGTGCGGCGTGTGGGTTGCCGTGAAGCGTGAGATTCGCGGGTCATGCTGATGCCTTGAAGGACTGTGCCGCTGCATGTATTGCAGCGCGAATACGCGGGTACGTGGCACAGCGGCAAATGTTGCCGCTCATAGCGCCGTCGATGTCGGCGTCGGTCGGCGATGGATTTTTTTCAAGGAGTGCAGTTGCGGACATGACCTGGCCGGATTGGCAGTAGCCGCATTGGGGCACCTGCAGCTTGATCCAGGCCGCTTGAACCGCCTTAGCTGCCGCGCTCTGCAAGCCCTCGATCGTGATGACCTGTCGGCCGGCGACTGCCGACAAGGGCATGACGCAGGAACGGACCGCTTGCCCGTCCAAGTGGACTGTGCACGCCCCGCATAGTGCCATGCCGCATCCAAACTTGGTCCCGGGCAAGCCGACGACTTCGCGTACAGCCCACAACAGGGGCATATTGGGGTCGGCATCGAGCGTCGTGGGCTTGCCGTTGAGTACGAATGATGTCGACATGCATGACTCCGCAAGTAGTCACCTGATTCTGCAAACTTCGTATGCCGCACGCAGGCGCGTCGCAACGAATTTTACCGCACTCAGAGCAGTATGAAGTAGCAAGCTGGATGCCGATAGGATCGCATAGCGAAAGCAGTTTGCGAGTTTGCGCGTCTGCACTGAATGCCGCGACTCAACGAGGCTCCCGGCGTCCTTCCCTGGACGTCGTCGAACGCCCTCGGACGGCCCGGGGCCAACATCGAAAAGTCCCCTAAGCAACTGAAAGTACGTCTGTTCTTGAACCTGGTGGCGACTTATTGCCCCCAAAGTTGTGCCGCCTTCTTGCGGCTGTCCCCGCGCTGTTTTTACACCTCTCAAAGCAGGCGTTGGACGCCCCTTGTTACCGTGAGCTTTGGGCATCCGTCTTGCTATGCACACATATGACGCGCATGTCGGAGTTCCTGCTTGAGAACATCGACGCGATCCTAGCGGAGTGGGAGGAGTTCGCGCGAACGATTCCTACTAAATCCGAGCGGAGCAGCGTGCAGCTGCTCGACCATGCAAGGGACATGATCGTCGTGATTGCGCACGACATGGAAACGGAACAATCCTCCACCGAGCAGCGCGACAAATCCCGTGGCCTCCGGGAGCGCACGGCGCTAATGGAGGATTCGCCCGCCCAGTCCCACGGCGGAGCCCGCCTCGAACAAGGCTTTACGATCAACGAAATCCTAGCCGAATACCGAGCGATTCGTGCGAGTGTGGTCCGGTTGTGGATGCTAAAGACCGCAGGCAATGGATCAAATCTCCTCGAGCTTATTCGGTTCAACGAGGCCGTTGATGAGTCAATGACCGAATCTGTGGCTCGTTACACTTCCCGCATCGAGCACGAGCGCACCCTCCTTATTGGGGCGCTCGGCCATGACTTGCGAAATCCGCTCGGGGCTGCGATGCAATCGGCGCAAATTCTCATGGTGGGGAATGTCCCAGAGAGTACTCGGGCGCGCGCAGTTACGAGAATCTTGTCAAGCAATAAGCGAATGGCGGAAATGATTTCAGACCTGCTCGAGTTCGCTAGCACGCAGCTCGGTGAGCGCTTGCCCGTTTCTTGTGCGCCGATGAGCATGCGCGATGCGTGCCAATTGGCAATTGACGAGATGGCCGTCCTCCACCCGCAGCGTACGTTCGTTTTGGACGCGCAAGCTGTACTGCTCGGAAATTGGGACGGTGCGCGGATCGGCCAAATGCTTTCTAACTTGATCGGTAATGCCGCGGAACATAGCTTCCCCAATACGCCAATTCGGGTCACCTGCTATGAATCGGACGGCGCAGTGCGTGTTGACGTGCAGAACCAAGGGCCGCCAATTCCAGAAAGTCAAAGACATCGGATTTTCGAGCCGTTGGCGCGTGGCTCAAACGTGACAGGAGGTTCGCTGCATCGCGGCGGACGCCACCTGGGTCTCGGCCTTTATATTGCGTGTGAGATTGCCAAGGCGCATGGCGGAACGATCAAGCTCGCCTCGTCAGGAAAGACAGGTACGACATTCACTCTTTATTTGCCTCGAGATCCGCACGACCCAACGCATCGATACGATTAATCGGCGCAGTGTTTGAAAGTGGCGCGAGTGAAATTGCGGGAGACGGAGCGCTCTTACTGGCTGTGATCACGGCGGCGTATAAGCGAGAGTTGCCATGCAGATGACGATGCCTGCACGCTCGTCGACGCGCAAATAAATATCTGCGTTACCATCGCATTGTATGTGTAGATGGGATGGAGCGAGCCAGCTTATCGTAACGATGTCGTTTGGAGAGTTGTCTCCACGCTAGCGGAGAGGACCCCAGGTACGAGTGACTAATCGGTCTTATATGGCGGTTGGGGTACTGGCTCGTAGGACACAGCTTCCGACTCATGCGTCGATCCGCTGATGACGAACCGCTTATAGTGCTGCGCGATGCATTCGCTCCGTCAAATCAACACGGTCAGCGCGCCGGCGCCCGCCAGAAACACCACAACTACCCAAGGCGGCAATTTCCAAATGNNGTCCAGACCGGGTTGTAGAGCGCGGCGCCTAGCAGACCAACAACGGAAGCGTTGACACCGCGCATAATCGCCTGTGCGCCTACGCGATGCCGAAACTCTTGCCAGAATGGCAGCGTGCCCATCAGTACGAGCAAACCGGGCAGGAATACGGCGATAAGACCGACAATCGCGCCGATCACACCATGCGGCGATATGGCAACAACCGTCCCTAAGTAAGCTGAAAAAGTGAACAGCGGCCCTGGTACCGCCTGTGCAGCGCCATAGCCGGCGAGAAAGATATTGTCACTCACCCAACCCGGTGCGACGACAGCCTGGTGCAGCAAGGGCAATACCACGTGTCCGCCGCCGAACACCAGCGCGCCGGACCGGTAGAACGCATCGAACAGCGCCACACCTTGGGAGCCGGAAATGCGCTGTAGAACGGGTAGTCCGCCGAGAAGCAGAAAGAATGCCGCGAGTGCCGCGAGACCGACTGAGCGCGAGACGGGAACAGTCATGTGCGCTGCCGGAGCTATCGGAGCCGCTCGACAAAGCCAGAATCCGGCAATGCCGCCTAGCGCTATTGCAGCAATCTGCGCGGCAGAAGACGCGGTAAACAGGATGATCAGCGCCGCCACCACTGCAATGGAAGCCCGGCTTCGATCGGGACATAAACTGCGCGCCATACTCCAAACGGCCTGGGCAACGACGGCGACAGCAACGAGCTTGAGACCATGCAACAGGCCAAGGCCGACCGGGCCCTGCAGTGAGCGCCCGAGATAGGCAAACAGGACGAGAAGTATCGCCGAAGGTAGCGTGAAGGCCGTCCAGGCCGCGAGCCCGCCGATATACCCCGCGCGCATGAGTCCTAGGGAGAAACCGACTTGGCTACTGGCAGGGCCGGGAAGAAATTGGCACAGCCCCACTAGATCAGCGTACGCGGGCTCGTCGAGCCATCGGCGCCGCACGACGAATTCATGGCGGAAATAGCCGATATGCGCTATGGGTCCGCCAAAGGAGGTCACACCGAGCTTGGCGAAGACCCTGAGGACCTCAACCGGCGAGCCGCCGTGGCTGCGCATTTGTACTGTCATTATGCGGCTGACTTCATCGATTTTTCTTTTCCTGACACTTGGCCGATCACCGGGCCGGTCGCTAAGCGGACCTCGGGAGTGGTTTACGCATTCGACATCGAGCCCGACCTAAGATCCCTCGACGCCTGGTGTACCTTCGATGCGCATTCGTCCGCGGCCCGAACAGTGTAGAGCCTAGGCCGAAGTGGCCGGCTTCGAGTTTGTGCGAAACCGGATCTGTCAGAATGCTGCCACTACCATTACGGCATACGGTTGATATGCGCTAGTCCTACGCCAGGTGACGAACCCCACTCGAATTATAGTAATTCCCGCACCGGACCCGAGGCCACGGCGCCCGGCATGATGGCCACGATACCGTGGCTGCGCTGGATCGTCAGTTGTTATAGATGACGGGTTCGAAATTCTTCCCAAAGCGAATCGCCGCTCAAGCTTGGGCGGGCGGGCCAAACATGGCATGCGCCAAAAGCGCACCAGTGCAGCAGCCTGCGATCTGCCGCCACCGCTCAGGGTGTCAGGAAGGGTTTGACGAGGCTCGGTAGCGCCCGAGGACCCATTCGGGCACGCAGCAGAGCGCGACGCCGCCGATCACGAGAGCCTCGGATAGCTTCGACCATCCATGCGCGCCCAGCGGCAGCGCGCCGATGCCATATAGAAGCGCAACGCCTGCGAGGAGCAAGAAGAACGGACCGGTCAGGTAACAGTGGGTGCGACCACAACGACGGGCGTTCAGGAGGCACGCCGCGCCCATGAAAGTCAGAAGACTCGGCCATACGATGACGAGATAGCGTGTGCCGATCACTGGACTGATGACCAAAATCGCAACGGGTACGCCCCAGGTGAGGCACCCGCGCGCACCGCGCGCCCAGTCCGCAGCGCTTGCCGTGTCGCCCACTTCACGGCTCATCGGCTGCTCTGCGTGCCGCAGCACGATCGATTGGCTTGTACCGGAGGACAGGGGACAGACCCGTAGGAACAGAACACGCAACAGTCCCCTGCCTTTGGCTTGAGCACCGCGCTGCAGCCGGCGCAGTCGTAGAAGTAGATGCAGGCATCGGTTGGCATGGTCTCGCGCGAGACATGCCCGCAATTCGGGCAAGTCAGTTGGGACGTTGTGATCATTGAGGTGAGTGCGGCAGGGTCGGCGTCGCAGTTGGCGGGGGCAACTGCGCCAGCAACGCCCGTACTTGCTGCGCAAATAAGTGACTGTCGAGATGTGGGAACTTCGTGCTGCCACGAAGCGCGCCCAGTTGATTCATGAGAAGTCGAGGACGCGGCGGGCCCGTGCCTTCCCATTTGGCATCCGGACCGTAAATCAACCAGACGTCCCAGGCGTACACCGGGCTATCGTTGTTTTTGAGTTCGACGGCTAGGGAAAGCAGCCGCCCGAATGCGCCGGAGGGATTCCAGTAGTCCTTAACGTGCGGGTTGTGCAGCAGCTGCGCCGCCTTCGCAACATCTTTTCCTTCCGCCATTCCCGACCACGGAGCCGCTCGCGCCGTGCCCAGCACGGGTTCATGAACCACAAATGTTTGCAGTCGCGGATCAACAGTACCCTCGAGGAGATCGCGGTTCATGTCAGCCAGCCCACGCAGGCAGGTCGGACAGATGGGATCGACGACAAACAGTAGCCGTACCGAGCCCACATTCCGGTTGAAGTCCGCGCGCAGCTGACTGCCCTGATCATCCAGCACCGTGTACGGCGCTGAAAACGCACTGGCGGCAAAGCCGTCGCGTCGAGTGCAGATTAATGCCACCGCGAGAAGACCGATACCCATGATCGCCGCGCGTAAGATGTGCATGGACTTTTTCTCTAACCGGAGACGGGAGCCAACGCGACCGTGGCGAGGCCGGCTACCACCAAAGCGGCAGCCCACACGATCCAGCGCAACGCACGCCCGCCAGAGATATCGCACGTTCCATCGAAGCACGCAGCGGGGGGGCGATAGGCCCACCAAAACGCAACCGCCAGTAACCCTCCCGCGCCGAGCAACGTATATGGCAATAGGAACGAGAGACGTGCGAGGGTCACAGCGCCGCTCACGCCCAGCAACGCCACCGCCCACGGCAGCCCGCAGCACGCGCCGACCGCCGCGGCAAACGCACTCAGACCCAGCGCGCCGCCCGCCGTGCCCATTACGCGAGTCTTGTCACTCACAGCGCCGGCCTCCCTGAGATCCGTATGCGAACTGAATGTCCTCCAGCAAGCAAAGGTAAGATACGCTCCGTAGTATGGTACGGAGTCAAGTTATGCCGCGGCCCTACACGATCGCCGGCGTGGCCGCCGCAGCCGGTGTCCATGTCGAGACCATCCGCTACTACCAGCGCCTGAAGCTCGTGCCCGAACCTCTGCGACCACTCGCCGGCATCCGGCGATACACCGAGGCGGATGCCGACCGAATGCGCTTTATCAAACGCGCGCAGGCGATCGGATTTACGCTCGCCGAGGTCGCGCGTCTGCTCAACCTGCAAACACGCCGCTCGTGCCGTGCGACGAGAGAGCTCGCCGCCGCCAAACTGAGCCTTGTCGACAGCCGCATTCGCGAGCTGCGCCATCTGCGCAAGGAACTCGCAGGCTTGATTGCCGACTGCGATGCGAACTCCGAGAACGCCGCTTGTCCCGTCATTCAACGACTGACTCTGCAGCCGCGCGAGGCGGCAGCTCGAAGAAAAAATGCCTAAGGATCGTAGGCTGAGACGCGATTCAAGCAAGCTCTCGGAGTTGTCGGATTGCTCATCCGAGCAACTGGCAGCCATCAATCGTTGGAAGGATACGTCGGGGCACTGCTTTAGTTCTTTACTGCGGCAAGGAAATTGGCGCGAGGTCATTCGCACGCCCTAAACCGTCGGAAGAAGAATGGCGCAAAGCTACAATCGACGATTTCGCCGTCCTTTTTGGAAAAGTTAGGAACGATGCACGAAATGACCTTGGAGTTAATCCGCCGCTTCACACAGTAGAGGAGTGGAAGAGGATCCTTGGTAGACCGAAGTGAGCCGCGCGCCTTGATGCTGCGGCGCGGCACTCGCGATGAGGCGGCAACGTTCAGTTGACTCGCGCTCGCAACGGCGTACAAGAACAGATTGAATTGCGGCGATAGCCAGCAGCGGGCACAGGTTGCTATCGGCCAACGGTAAGCCACGGGATCTTGCCGCCAGAGAACTGCAAGAACGGATTAAGTTAAAAACTAATATTCGGAGTCAGACGCCATGAAAACTCTTTATCAGTCTTGTTTGGGATTGATCAGCGCGCTCGCGCTTGCATCAGCTGCTTACGCTCAAGTGCCATCCGGGAACGACACGAGCGACGGAGAAGCCAACACAGGAGGCGGGTTCAACGCGCTAGACGGGCCGCACGCCACGGCAAGCGGCGAAGGCAACACCGGCTACGGGTATCAGGTGCTGCTTCCAAATTCCGGCTCTTTCAACACCGCTTCCGGCGCGTTCGCGCTTTCTGGCAACACGGGTGGAAGCGAGAACACTGTGTCGGGGTACAATGCACTCGGTTTCAACACCACCGGCAGCTACAACACCGCCAGCGGGTTCGATGTGCTTTATTCGAACATCACCGGCAAAGGCAACAGTGCCGAGGGCTACCGGGCGTTATTCCTGAACACGAGCGGGGACTACAACACCGCAGTCGGCTACGATACTTTGTACAGCAATACAACCGGCACCCAAAATAACGCTGCAGGTTACGCCACGCTGCACGCGAACACGACCGGCAGCTACAACAACGCAATGGGTGTCGACGCACTGTACGAGAACACCACTGGCAGTCAAAACAGTGCAGTCGGCTACGGCGCGCTATATAGCAACACGGATGGGAACTACAACGCCGCGCTTGGATACTTCGCTGGTTCCAACCTAACAACAGGTAGCAACAATGTCGATATCAATAGCCGCGGTGTTGCCGGCGAGTCTGGCGTCATTCGGATCGGCACCGAAGGGACGCAGGCCGCGACCTATGTGGCTGGCATCTATGGCACGTCGGTAACTGGCAACGCCGTCATGGTCTCCTCCACGGGGCAGCTCGGCGTAGTGGTCTCCTCAGAGCGCTTCAAGACGGCCATTGCGCCGATGGGATCAGATACCGCGAAGCTCGGGCAGCTGCGACCGGTAAGCTTTACGCTCAAGAGCGATGCGACGGGTACGCGCCAGTACGGGCTTATCGCCGAGGAAGTGGCGAAGGTGTATCCGGAGCTGGTGATCCGGGATCAGGCGGGCCGAATCGACGGTGTGCGCTATGACGAACTTGCGCCGATGCTGTTGAACGAGGTGCAGAAGCAGCACACGCAAACGACTGAGACAATTGATGCGCAGGCGGCGAAAATCCGCGCCCTTGAGCAGCAGGTGGCAGAGATGCACGCCGCACTTCTGAAGCTACAGGCCAAAGATGAACGTGTCGCGCAGCGCTGAAGGATCAATCATGCGGCGGGGCGGTACTGTATAAGCACAGTCCCGCTGTAATACGCTCGCAGCGTTAGGTCGTCTCGATTTTCCCGTTTACATTCCGCCTTACTTTGCGTCGAGGGAGTACTTATGAAGTGAATAACAATAATGTGCGTGCTCGCACTCGCCTCGACGGCCGCCAACGCTGAGTACACCGTTAAGCAGTATCACGACATAAGAGCGGCAGGTGGCGACGCATGGAACAAATTAGAGTCGCATATCGTAGGTTTTGCCTCCGGCTTTAACTACGCAGATGCGATGCATGCATCTCGACATGCGCCGCCCCTAGATTGTCCACCGGACAAGATTGGCATACGGGACTTGTTCTATGTGGATATTCTGGACGAGATAATCCAACGAAAGAAACTACCGGATACCGTAGCCATTGAGACCGCTTTGGCATACGCGATCCCTGAAGCGTTTCCCTGTAACAAGTAGGTTGCCGTCTCGCCTGGAACTTGCTAGCCCTGAGCCGCGCGCCATGATCCTGCGGCGCGGCACTCACGATGAGCCGGGAAGGCACAGTTGACTCGCGCTCGCAACGGCGTAGCTTCTACCTCAGACGACTTGATTTGACGCGATAGCTGCGACAACTTCTATCGGCCATTTGTAAGCCAGGGAACTTGCCGCGAGAGAACGGGCAAGAACAGGTTAAGAGCAAATATTTGGGATCAAATACGCCATGAAAACTCTCTATAGATCTACCTTAGGTTTGATCGGCACCCTCGCACTTGCAGGGGCGGCATATGCTCAGGTGCCTGCGGGCACCTGGACAGGCAACGACACGACCGACCCGAACGGCAACACAGGAATGGGGACCGGCGCGCTCGGCACAGCCGCCACGAACGGCGGCTTCGACAACACCGCCTCCGGGTTCCAAGCGCTCTTTTCCAATACTACGACCGGCAACGACAACACCGCCTCCGGGTTCCAAGCGCTCTATTCCAACACGACCGGCTACTCCAACACCGCCTCCGGGGACGCTGCGCTCTATTCCAACACGACCGGC
>PLIX01000019.1 GCA_003140135.1 Gammaproteobacteria bacterium | reverse complement strand
ATGACGTATTTGAGAACGTCATCATCCATTATCTCTCTCACGACGGGGATCTTGTCCCGGAAAATCAGCCGTCCTATCAGATACAAGAAGTGCTCGACGGCAAACTCGACGTCGCGGCTGCCTGGGGCCCGTTCGCCGGCTACTACAGGTCGATAAAGCACGCGCCCTTGACCCTTCAGCCGGTCAACCTGATGGAAGACGCTATTCCGATGGAATACGACATGGCGTTTGCCATGCGTACCACGGATAAGACTTTGAAGGCGGAGTTGGACAAGGCGATTCATAAGGAGAAGGACGGCATTCGTGCGATCCTGGTGGAATACGGCGTGCCACTCGTGAAGTGCGACACCTGTCTCATCGATGGCGATTTGCCGTCGCACGGCCCGTACAAGGAGCCGACGCCGCATCACGGTGACCCGACTCCCTCGGTCGTCTCGATTGCGATGCTGAATGACTGGCTCGCTCACGGCGCGAACGTCAATGAGGAGCTAAACCACGCGATCATCGGCGATGATATGAAGCGCATTTCTTACCTCGTTGAGAAGAAGCACGCCGACGTTAATGCAGCCGATTCGCAGGGAGAGCCGCCGCTGCACAACTCCATACGCAAGGCTTCACTTTCTCTCGTCAAATATTTTGTGGATCACGGCGCCGANNGGGAAGGGGCGACCTCACGCCGCTTGCTATCGCATCCCAGAACGGCAAGGACGTGGCCGCTGTGGCATTGATTGAAGACCACGCGGACGCCAATCAGACAGTGGGAGCGGGTGGCTATACGCCACTCATGCTCGCGGTTGCGGGGCAATCGATACCGACCACGAAGGCGCTTATCGATCATGGTGCCGACGTCAATGCGAAGAACGAAGGCGGCATCACCGCACTCATGATCGCAGCAGCGGCGAATCAAGCGTCGCTTGTGACGCTGCTCGTCAAAGCCGGCGCCGATGTCGCCGCGCGCGATGAGAAAGGCGAGACTGCGCTCAGCATCGCGCGCGACAAGGATGGCCAGGCGGTGATCAAGGTTTTGGAACAACCGGCTTCGTCCGCCGTTCCCAGTTCCGGGAGCTCGGGCGCGTAAGTGAATAAGAATCGAATCGACGAGGAGACGGGCAGTGTCGAAAAAAGTTTGGGTTGGCTGTCTATCCGTACTGACGATTATCGGGATTTCCGTGGTCGGCGCCCAAGGACAGACGCCACCACCGCCTGCTGCGGCAAAGCCGGCTGCGGGCGCGGCGCCAGCCGCTGCGGCAGGTGCCGCGGTGACGCCGCAAGCACGCGTCGACAGCACGCCCAAGGGAAAGCTTTCGAATCCCTACAAGGACACTGATGCGGCTATCGTCGCGGCCGGCAAAGCTCTCTTCCTCCATACAGGCTGCAACGGCTGTCACGGCGGCGGCGGAGGCGGGGGCATATGTCCGCCACTGATCAATGACATCTGGGTGTACGGCGGCGATGACGACACGCTCTTCAGGCTCGTCACCCTGGGCTCCGACGCACTGCAGGCCAAGGGCTATACGCGCACGGGCATGGAACATGTGGTCGCCCCCATGCCCCCCATGGGTCCGATTATCCCGACGGATGATGACTTATGGAAGATCCTCACTTTCGTCCGCTCCAACTACGACGGTTCCCCGAAGTGTAAATTTGGCTGCCCGGTGGATGCTCCGCCTCCAGCTGGCGAATAAGAATTACGGCAGAACCTGAGCTTTTCGTCTTGGGCCATTAGCGGTACTCTGACCGGGTTCCGCCGCGCCATTGGCGTGAAACTGGCAGCGGCAGCAGGTAGCTGACGGCGCGACGACGCCAAGCCAGCGTGCTGCAGGCAGCTTTGTCGGCGTGTGCAAAGAACGAGGCCGGGCGAGGGGATATTCATGCGACTGCGTCTAGAGAGCCGAGGTCATGCGGAGCTGGTTCAAGCCGCCGTGCGCGGACACTTGAACACCGGCATCGATGAGGCCGTGCGCTGCTCCTGGAATCGCTGCCTGACGACGTATGCGCTCGATGCCCTGCAGCCGAAGAAGCCGACGACGGTGGAGCGCGGCGACCTGCGGGACCGGAAGGAGCGCCTGGGCTCCCTGCTCTCCATCGCAAGAATCGAGATGGCGAATCTTGCGCGGCTCATGCAGCACTCGCAGTACGGCATCATGCTCACCGACTGGGACGGCGTCATCGTCAGCTACGCAGGCGACACCGGGTTTTCCGCCATGGCGCGCCGCAGCGGTTTTCGCGAGGGCGTGATCTGGAGCGAGCGCGAGCTCGGGACCAACGGCATGGGCACCTGTCTTGCGACGCAGCGGCCCATTGTCATTCACCGCAGGGATCACTTCCTCATGCAGAACACGCAGCTCACGTGTTCAGCCGCGCCGATCTTTGACATGCAGGGCAAATTACTGGCGACGCTTGACATCTCCGGCGCCTCCTCGCGCGCGCAGACCCATACCCTGGCTCTCGTTGATATCGCCGCGCAGAATATTGAGAACCGCGCGCTGCTGGAAGCGTGCAAGAAATTTGGCCTGCTGCGCTTTCACCGCTGTGCTGAATTCGTCAGCACGCCGGGCGAGGGCGTGCTGGCGTTCGATGAGGCGGGGACGATTAGAGGCGCCAATCGCGGCGCGCTCAAACTGCTCGGCTATCGCAATCACGAAGCACTGTGTGGCCAGCGCATCGAGGCGGTGCTCGACACCTCTCTTGAGGCGCTGCTGCACCTGTCCTGGCGCCACGGGTTTCGGCCTGACTTTCTGCCGCCGCGTTTCGGCCCGCAGCGCTGGTTTGCGTCCGTGCAAGCCCCGGCTGAGGCGCTGCGGCGCTCGAGCCTCACCGCCACTGTCACCGCAGTCCCTGCGGCTGCAAGCCCAAGCCTGCCGGCCGCGCAGGGCACGATGGCAGCCATCGTTCCGGCGCTGCCGCGCGCGGATGCCGAGGAGGGCGCGGACGTTCTGGGCAGCGCCGAATGCGCAGCCCTGCGCCGCACTCTTGAGTCTTGCCGCTGGAACATCAGCGCGACCGCCGTGCGCCTGCATCTGAGCCGTCGCACGATCTACCGCAAAATGTATCGCCATGGCATCGCACGCCATGACCTCGACGAGGCTGCCGGCAAATAGGAGCCTGCGCGAGCGCCGCTCGCTGCGGCATCGGACGATGTTCTGGTAAATGCCTGCGCCAGCGCGCGCGGCCGGCTTTGCAAGCGTCAATCCGGCGTCCGACTAACGAATTTTTCAGTGGCACCGACGTGCCGTCACTGACACACTGCGCACCAGATCGTGTCGATGAGCAGGCTCGACCGTCGCAAGTTGGCGACATGTTATGACGCACTTGTGCATGGTCACAGGCGGAGCCATATCAGCGACTTCGCTCGAGGAGTCAGCGGTGCTTCCCCTACGTGCGCGGACTGTGGCATTCATTGCCGCATTAGTCATATCGAGTGCCCAGGCGCGGTCCGAGCCCGTTGCCGCACCGCCGCATATCGAGCCGTTCAGCTTCGCAACCGTCGAGCACATGGCGCAGCAGCGCTCCATGCAACCCTACCGCGACCGCTCGGCCCCGCTACCGCAACGCTTGGCGAAGTTGAGCTACGACGCCTTCCGTGACATCCGTTTCAAGCCCGCAGCGGCGCTTTGGCACGACCAGGCGTTATTTGAGGTGCAGTTTTTTCATCGCGGGTTTTCTTTCGCTCGCCAAGTCAACATCAACGAGGTCAACGCCGCCGGGACCAGTCGACCGATTGTCTACAATCCGGCGTTCTTCACCTTCGGCAAGCTCACGGCCATGACGGCCAAGGAACTGCCCGCGCGCACCGGATTCGCCGGCTTTCGCGTGCACTACCCGTTGCACACACCCTTGTACAAGGACGAACTCGCCGTGTTCCTAGGGGCCTCGTATTTCAAGGTTCTCGGCCGGCGACAGGGGTACGGGCTCTCGGCGCGCGGCCTGGCGGTCAATACCGCGACCGTCGGCGGGGAGGAATTTCCGTCCTTCACCGATTTCTGGCTCGTGCGTCCCTTGGCGCAGCAGCGCTCGCTCACGATCTATGCGCTTCTGGACAGCGAGAGCGTCACGGGCGCCTACCGTTTTGACATCCATCCGGGCTCGATGACGCAGGTCGAGATCACGAGCGAGATCTATCCACGCAATGACATTGAAAAGATCGGCATCGCCCCGCTCACGTCGATGTTCCTGTTCGGCGAGGATCATTCCGGGCGCCATTTCGACGACTTTCGCCCCGAGGTGCACGACAGCGACGGCTTGATGGCAGAGACCGGCAAAGCCGAGTGGCTATGGCGGCCGCTCTCGAATCCACGCGAGCTGCGCGTCAGTCGCCTGATCGATCACAATCCGCGCGGCTTCGGCCTCATCCAGCGCGACCGCAACTTTGATCACTATCAGGACGCCGAGTCACGCTTCCAGGCGCGCCCCAGCTATTGGATTGAGCCGCATGGGGACTGGGGCGACGGCGGAGTCGAGCTGGTGGAGATCCCGAGCGACGAGGAGACCAATGACAACATCGTCGCCTACTGGGTGCCGAATGCCCCGGTGAAGGCGCATCAGGTTCTCAAATACTCTTATTTGCTGTCAGCGTATTCTGAATCGCCACTTTGGCCGCCCGCGGGCAAGGTAATTGCGACCCGGACGGGCAGTGCCACCCTCGGAGCCGGCACGTCGCACGGGCGGCGGCGCTTCGTGATCGACTTCGCCGGTGGGCCTTTGGGGGATCTCAACCCGTCGCAGTCGGTCACCGCACAGGTGACGGCAAGCCACGGCCAGATTGACAATGTGACTGTAGAGAGGATCCTCGAGACCGGCGCTTGGCGCGTCGCCTTCCGCTACACGCCGGACGGCAATCGCCCTGCGGACCTGCACTGTTTCTTGATGCTGTACGGGGAGTCGCTGTCGGAGACGTGGACCTACCTATGGAACCTCTGAACTACACCGCGACCGGCGCGCACCGCCTGCAAGCGTTTCTCAGACGCACGCTGTTCTTTGGCTTGACGTTGTCGCTGGCCGGCTTTGCCACGAGCCTCATGCTCATCATCCTTGAGGCCAATGGCCTGACCACGCTCAAGGTCATGGCGCTCGTGCTGTTCGCGGTGCTGTTTACATGGATATCCGGAGCCTTCTGGACAGCCGTTGCGGGTTTCCTCGTCAAAATGATCGGCCACGATAGTGCCGTCATCAATCCGCGCGAAGTGGCCGGGCGAGCCCTCGCATCGCGCACCGCGATCGTCATGCCCATCTACAACGAGGATGTCACGCGCGTCGCCACCGGCATCGATGCGATCTGGACCTCGGTGCTGACCCAGCCCGATGCCGGCGCCTTCGATTTTTTCATTCTTTCCGATACGCGCTCGGATGCGATCGGCGCTGCCGAGGAGCGCGCCTGGCGCGCGCTCGTCGCGCGCCATCACGCCGACGGGCGCATCTTTTACCGCCGGCGCGTACAGAACCTCGGCAGGAAGGCGGGCAACATTGCCGATTTCGTGCGCAACTGGGGCGGCGCCTACGAGTACTTCGTGATCCTGGATGCCGACAGCGTCATGACGGGAGATGCGCTGGTCACGCTCGCCCGGCTCATGGATGCGCATCCTCAGGCCGGCATCATCCAGGGACTGCCGCTGCCGGCCGGGCGGGAGACGCTCTTCGCGCGCATGATCCAATTCGCCGCGCGCCTCAACGGCCCGATGCTCGCAAGCGGCCTTGCGTTCTGGCAACTGGGCGGCGGCAACTACTGGGGTCACAATGCGATCATTCGCATCCGCCCCTTCGCAGCCTTCTGCGCGCTGCCCGTGCTGTCGGGTGTCGCGCCTCTCGGGGGCGAGATCCTAAGCCACGACTTCGTCGAGGCCGCGTTCATGCGCCGCGCCGGCTATGAAGTGTGGCTGGTCCCTGATCTCGGCGGCAGCTGGGAGGAAGTGCCCTCCAACGTTATCGACTTCGCCGCGCGCGACCGGCGCTGGACTCAGGGAAACCTGCAGCACAGCCGCGTGCTGCTGTTTAGGGGCCTGCATTGGATGAGCCGGCTGCACATGCTGACCGGCATCCTCTCCTACCTCACTTCACCCATGTGGTTTGCGGTGTTGGTGGTGAGTTCGATCATCACGTGCATGGAGGCCTTGCACGAGCCAATTTATTTTCAGCCCGGCGCGCGCGCGCTGTTTCCCGACTGGCCGATTTCCCGTCCACACGAAATCGCCATGCTGCTCTTGCTGACCATCATCGTCCTGCTCCTGCCCAAGCTCCTGGGAGCCACTCTGGCCGTGACCAACCGAACCTTGCGCCGCGGCTTCGGCGGCATCCGCGGTCTCGTGCCAAGCCTCCTCATAGAGCAGGTGTTCAGCATGCTGCTGGCGCCGGCGATGATGGTGTACCACTCCGTGTTCGTCGTGCGCACCCTGGCCGGCACGACGGTTTCATGGGATGCACAGGCGCGCGGCGATCGCGGCCTCACCTATGGCGAGGCGTTGCGGCGCCATACGTTGCATGTCGTGCTCGGACTCGTGTGGGGCGCGGTCATCTTCGAGCTCGCCCCGCGCTTCATCTGGTGGATCATGCCGGTGTTGGCCGGCCTGCTCTGCTCGGTATTCCTCGCCGTTTGGACGAGCGGACCGACACTCGGTCTGCGGTTGCGCAGGTGGGGCTTGCTCATGACTCCCGAGGAGACCGACACGCCGAGGGAGCTTGCCGCCGTGCACGGTGCTCCTCCTCTCGTGATTGATTCCACCGCGGCCGAACCGGCCATGAGGCTGCCGCAGCCTGCGCCGCTGCGGATGGAGCCTGCGACGTTTGCCTATATCGGACTCGGAAGTGCCATCGGAGCGCTAACGCAGGTCGCGCCGGAGGCTCCGGCGCTCGTGGCGCCGCCCGATCCTTTGAGGATCCCCTGAAGAGCCGTTGATCCGCGGCCGGGGGCGAGATATGAGCGTCTTGGATGCATTTCACCCGGCCGTTGCCGCTTGGTTTCGGCGCAGCTTTGATGCCCCCACACCCGCCCAGGAGCAAGCGTGGCCCGCGATCCGGGCCGCCAAACACGTGCTGATTGCCGCCCCCACGGGATCGGGGAAGACTTTTGCGGCATTTTTGACGTCCATCGACGAGCTCGTGCGCACCGGGCTCAAAGGCGCTCTTCCCGATGCAGTGCAGCTCGTATACGTCTCGCCTCTGAAGGCGCTGTCGAACGACATCAAGCGCAACCTCGAGGCGCCGCTCGCCGGCATCCGCGATGAGCTGCGCGCGCTCGGCCTGCCTGATGTTGAAATCCGCACGCTGGTGCGCACCGGTGATACGCCCCAGGCCGAGCGCGCGAGCATGCGCCGCCATCCGCCGCACATCATCGTCACGACCCCTGAATCGCTGTACATACTCCTGGGATCCGACTCGGGCAGGAAGGCCCTCGCGACGACGCGCACGGTAATCGTGGATGAAATCCACGCGCTCGCGGGCAGTAAGCGCGGCGCGCATTTGGCGCTGTCGCTCGAGCGGCTGCGTGCATTGACGGGCGGCAATCTTGCGCGCATCGGCCTGTCTGCGACACAAAAGCCCATTGCGGAAGTTGCGCGCCTCCTGGTCGGCGGGGAAGCCACCGACGCGGAAGTTCCGTGCACGATCGTCGATATGGGACACGCGCGTGCCAGGGATATTGCCATCGAGGTGCCGCGCTCGCCTCTGGAGGCGGTGGTGTCCGGCCAGGTCTGGACGGAAGTCTACGATCGCCTGGCGGAGCTCATCCGCGAGCATCGCACGACGCTCGTGTTCGTCAATACGCGCCGACTCGCCGAGCGGGTCGCGCGCCATTTATCCGAGCGGCTGGGCAATGAGCACATCGCAGCGCATCACGGCAGTCTTGCCAAGGAGCGGCGCCTGGAGGCGGAGCAGCGCCTGAAGCGCGGTGACTTGAAGGCATTGGTCGCCACCGCCTCGCTCGAACTGGGCATCGACATCGGCGATGTCGACCTCGTGTGCCAGTTAAGCTCGCCGCGCTCGATCAACGCCTTCCTGCAGCGCGTCGGGCGCGCCGGCCACGCAGTCGGTGGTACGTCGAAGGGCAGGATCTTTGCGCTCTCGCGCGATGATCTGGTGGAATGCGCAGCCCTCCTCGACGCGGTGCGCCGTGGCGAGCTCGACCAGCTGCATTTGGCCGGCGATGCACTCGACGTGCTCGCGCAGCAAATCACCGCGGAAGTCTCCGCCCAGGAATGGGACGAGGAGGCATTATTTGAGCTCGTCCGGCGCGCCTANNTCCAGCACCGCTTGCGGCCGCGGCGCGGCGCGCGACTGACGGCGCTCACCTCCGGCGGCACGATTCCGGACACTGCGGACTATCAGGTCCTGCTCGAGCCTGAGTCGCACGTCGTGGGTACGGTGCACGAGGACTTCGCGGTCGAGAGCCTCGCGGGCGATGTGTTTCAGCTCGGCAACACCTCGTACCGCATCCTGCGCGTCGAGCGCGGCAAGGTGCGCGTGGAGGACGCGCGCGGATCGCCGCCCACGATTCCCTTCTGGTTGGGCGAGGCACCGGGCAGAAGCGATGAGCTCTCCGCTGCGGTGTCGCGCTTGCGGCGCGAATTCGAACAGGTGCTCGCGCGCGGCTTCGACGCGGCACTCGCCTGGCTCGCCGATGACCTCGGGCTGGGTGCGCCGGCCGCCGCGCAGCTGACGGCCTATCTTGGCAGCGCACGCGCCGCGCTCGGATGCCTGCCGACACAGGACACGGTCGTCTTCGAGCGCTTCTTCGATGAGGCGGGCGGGATGCAGCTCGTCATTCACACGCCCTTTGGCAGCCGTGTCAACCGCGCCTGGGGGCTTGCGCTGCGCAAGCGCTTCTGCCGCAAGTTTAATTTCGAGCTGCAGGCGGCGGNNGCGCACAGCTTTGACCTCGAGGATGCCGCGCGTTATCTGCATTCGGCGAGCGTGCGTGCGCTGCTCGTGCAGGCGCTCTGTGCCGCACCTATGTTTGGCGTGCGCTGGCGCTGGGTCGCAGCGGTGGCGCTCGCGCTGCCGCGCTATCGCGGCGGCAAGAAGGTGCCCCCGCAGATCGCGCGCATGAATGCGGAGGACCTGCTCGCTTCCATATTCCCCGACCAGGTCGCCTGCGCCGAAAACTTAAGCGGCGAGCTTGAGATTCCCGAGCATCCGCTGGTTGCCCAGGCGGT
>PLIX01000044.1 GCA_003140135.1 Gammaproteobacteria bacterium | reverse complement strand
TCCAGGCCGCCACGGCGAGGAGCGCCGCGGCCGCCGCGACCGCGTCGCTCAGGCGATCCTGCGGATGCTTTGCGAGCAGACTGTCAATGAGCGGCTGCAACGGCGCAAATTCTGCGGGCACGCGCGGGATGGGCGAGTGGCGGTGTTTGTAGATGATCGCCATGGGGTTCTCGTCGGCGAACGGCTTCGCGCGTGCGAGCATCTCAAAGAGGATGACGCCCAGACTGTAGAGGTCGCTGCGCGCATCGATGGGCTCGCCGTGGCCCTGCTCGGGACTCATGTAGTGGGGAGTTCCAAAGATGAACCCGCGATCGGTGATTTCGAGGTCGACCGCACCGTGCTTGGCGAGCCCGAAATCGATGAGCGCGAGAGTGCCGTCGTCGCGCAGCATCACGTTCCCGGGCTTCAGATCCCGGTGCAGGATGCCGGCGGCGTGAATGGCCTGCAGTGCCTCGGCGATGGCCGCGGCCACGCGCAGCGCCTCGCGCGGCGCGAGCCCCGTTTTCATGCGGGTGCGCAAGTCTCCGGCGCGGAAATATTCCATGACGAGATAGGCATGCTCGTCGCTCACGCCGAGGTCGTAGAGGCGCACAATGTTCGGATGGGTGATGCGGCGCACGATCTCGTACTCCTGCAAGAAGCGCCGGAAGGACTGATCGAGCTCGTTCTCCTTTTCCTGATCGCGCGCGACCTTCAGCACGACGAGCGTGCCTGCCTGCTCGCTCTCCGCCAAATACAGATCGGAGACGCGGCCGCCCGCGAGTTGGCGGATGCGGCGATAGCCGCGCACGAAGGCGCCGCTGAAGCGCTGCGCGTCCTGCGCATCGACGGCGGTGCGCCAGTTGGCTCTGGCGATGGCCTGTTTTTCCGCAGCCGCGGCGAGGACGGCGATCAGCTTGCCGTGCTCGATGTTGGCGCGATTCAGCACCCACTGCGCGCCAAGCTGACGCGCCTTGCGCGCACCGGACTTGGCGCCATCGCCGCTCAGGAAAACAACCGGCGCAAATCCCGGCCGCCCCGCCACATCGCGCAGCCAGTCAAGNNGCGAGAAACTCGGGCGAAACCGCGCCCTGCGTGCGCGGAGTGTGGACATCGAGGCGTGCATCCGGCCAGCGGCAGCTCGCGTGGTGCAGGATGAGCGCACTGAAGCGCGCATCGTCCTCGATCATCAGGAAGCGCATTTGAGACCGATCACGAGGTCGCCGACGTTGGTGCCGGTGGGACCGGTGTGAATGAGATCGCCGGCGCGCGCGAGCGCGGTCCCGGAGTCGGCGTTAAGCAGACACTGTTCAACGTCGAGCTCGGCAAGGGCGATGCGCGCGCAGGATTCCCCGTCCACGAGCGCCCCGGCGTCGAGGCTTACGCCGTCGGTGCCGTCGGTGCCGGCCGCGAGCAGGAGCAAGTCGCGACGTCCGGCGATGCCACGCGCCGCCGCAAGCGCGAGGTGCTGGTTACGGCCCCCGACGCCAGGATGGGCAGGCAAGCGCACCACCGACTCACCACCCCAAATATGAACGCCCTGGGGATAGAGATCGAGTTCGTGCGTGAAGCGCACGGCGAGCCTGCGCGCATCGCCGTCAAAGCGCTCGGCGCCCATGCGCACGCAAAAGCCGCGGCTCTGTGCGAGTGCGCCCGCCGCCGCAACCGCGTCGTCGATGGATGCGACCACGGTGCGCTCGACCTCGTCGGCGGCGCCTGCGGCCGGGCCGAGCAAACCGGAGCCGATGACGGCGGGATCGTCGCGCGGAACATCTGAAATAAAGAGCGCCCGCGCGCGGCGGCCCGCGAGCTGCGCCGTCAGCCGGCCGCCCTTGATGCGCGAGAGTCGCGTGCGGTTTGCATTCAATTCGGCGATGGCGATCCCGGAGGCGATCCCAGCATCGTGCGCTTGCTTGAGCCCATCGAGCGTCACACCAGGAGCCAACACCTCGACGAGACTTGAGGCGCCGCCGGAGATCAGGAACAAAGGCTCAACATCGAGCGGCAACTCCTGCGTCCAGAGGAGCAGCCGCTCACCGGCGGCGATCGAGCGCGCGTCGGGCAGCGGGTGGGCGCTTTCGTGAATCTCGACGCCCGGCAGAGCGCGCGCCTCAGGCGGCACGTGGCCGTCCTTGGTGATGAGCAGCACGCGCTCCTGGGCTACCCCGAGCGCATCATGGGCACCGAGGGCCATGCTGCAGGCTGCCTTGCCTACGGCGGCGGTCCAAACCCGCCGCGGACGCCATGCGACGGCTGCGCGCAGTGCGGCGGCCGTGCAGTGGCGGCCTTCCACGCGCGCTAGGGCCGCCTGAAAGAGCTCAAGCAGCAGTTGCCGGCGAGGATCGTTCGAGGTCACGGCGGCACGCGCGCCCTTGGGAAGAGACTTCAGCGGCTTACGATCTTGAACGGCCCGCGCTCGTCACGACGCTGCGACTTTGCCTCGTCCGAACGCTCGAGCTTGAGCCGCTCGAGATATTCGGGGGTCACGTCCCCCGTAACGTACTCTCCGGAAAAGCACGAGGTGTCGAATTCTTCGATGCGCGCATCGTCGTGCCGGCACGCCGCCACAAGATCTTCAAGGTCCTGGTAGATGAGCCAGTCCGCGCCGATGAGGCTTGCAACCTCCTCCACCGTGCGCTCGCTCGCGACGAGCTCGCTCGCCGCCGGCATGTCGATACCGTACACGTTGGGGAAGCGCACCGGCGGCGCCGCGGAGGCGAAAAACACCTTCTTCGCGCCGGCCTCGCGCGCCAGATCAATGATCTGCGCCGAGGTCGTGCCGCGCACGATCGAATCGTCAACCAGCAGCACGTTCTTGCCGCGGAATTCCAAGTCAATCGCATTCAGCTTGCGGCGCACGGAGGATTCGCGCTGCTGCTGGCCGGGCATGATGAAGGTGCGGCCGATGTAGCGGTTCTTGATGAACCCCTCGCGATACTTCAGGCCGAGTTTCAGGGCGACCTGCATCGCGCTCGTGCGGCTCGTATCGGGAATCGGGATCACGACGTCGATGTCGTGGTGCGGATAGACGCGCAGGATTTTCTCGGCGAGCTTGTCGCCCATGCGCATGCGCGCGCGGTACACGGAAATCTTGTCAATGATGGAGTCGGGACGCGCGAAGTAGACATACTCAAAGATGCATGGGGTGTGCCTCAAGTGGCTGCCAAACTGCTGGGCATGCAGCCGTCCCTGCTCATCGATGAACACCGCCTCGCCCGGGCCGATGTCGCGCTCGAATTTGAACGCCAGTGCCGCGAGCGCCACGCTCTCCGAGGCCAGCATCCACTCCGTGCCGCGCGGCGTATCGCGGCGCCCGAGCACGAGCGGGCGGATGCCGTGCGGGTCGCGAAATCCCAGGAGCCCGTGGCCGATCACCATGGCCACCACCGCGTAGCCGCCGCGGCAGCGCCGATACACGGCGTTCAGCGCCGAAAAGATGTCGGCCGGCGTGACGCGCGGCGTTCCGACGCGCTGCAGCTCCGAGGCGAACACGTTGAGCAGCACCTCGGAATCCGAAGACGTGTTGAGATGACGCCGGTCCTCATGGATGAGGATGGCCGCAAGCTCCGAGGCGTTCGTGAGATTGCCGTTATGCGCAAGACAAATGCCATAGGGCGCGTTGACGTAGAAGGGCTGGGCTTCGGAGGCGCGGTCGCCGCCCGCCGTCGGGTAGCGCACGTGGGCGATGCCGATGTTGCCCTTCAGCTCCACCATGTGGTGCTGCTGGAAGACATCACGCACCAGCCCCCCACCCTTCCTGACATACAGCTCCCCTTCGCTCGAGGTCACGATTCCGGCGGCATCCTGGCCACGGTGCTGCAGCACGGTGAGCGCGTCATAGAGGCGCTGATTGACCGCGCTGTTTCCGACCATGCCGACGATTCCGCACATGCTTACTCGCCTCTTGAGCTCTGCTGAGCTTTTTCCGGATGCGTCAGACGCGCGTGACGCGATGATGCTCTTCGCCGACGAGCGTGCGCAGACCATCGGCGACGCGCTCGGCGTAGGGAACGAGCCGCGATTCTTGCCACCAGCGCTCGCCATCCAGATGCAACAGTTGACACAGGATGACGAGCACACCGAGCACGATGGCGCCGTGCACGGCGCCCAATGCGAAGCCGAGAAAACGGTCCGTGACGCTGAACATCGACAGCCGCACGAAGTGTCCGATCAGCATCCCGGCGATGGAGCCGATGAACAGCACCAGCACCAGCAGGATGGCGCGTGCCGCCCACGAGCGCACCGGCTCATCCGCCAAGAGGCCGCCTAAGTGCGGCGCGAGCCAAGCGGCGAAATGCCAGGCAATGAAGAGCGCCAGAAGCCAGCTGACAATCGCCACGAGCTCGCGCAGGAAGCCGCGCATGAGTCCAATGATCGCGATGAGAAGGACGATTGCGACCGCCCAATAGTCGGCAGACTTCATCATGGCAAGGCTCGGATTGCGCTCACGGCGTGCGCGGCGCGCATTGTACAAGAGGGGCCGCCCCGGCGCTCATGACCCGGGTGCGGCTGCGTCTGTGGGCGACACGTGTGATGCGCATCACGGACGTTGGGTGAGCGTACCGGTGTGGCCCGCCGAGCGAAGTTTGGCGGCGAGGGTCTCGGCCGCGGCATGATCCGCCGCGGGGCCCACTCGCACGCGATAAAGTTTTCGTCCACCGCTGCCGCTCTCCGTCGAAAATGCCGGATAGCCCTTGGCCTTAAGATCGCGAACCAGCCGCTCGGCATTGGTGCGACTGGCGAAGCTACCAAGCTGCACCGTCCAGCCGGCGACCGGCGGCGCCGCTTCAGGCACGGCGGAGCTTGCGACGGCTGCCCGCGGCTTGACCGGCTCCGGCATGGACGGGACCGCGGCCGGCGCTGCATTGGCCTGCGTCGTTGCGGCCGCCTCAACCCTCGCCGCGGACGGCGCCGTTGCGTCGGGCGCCGGCGTGACGACGGGCGGCGGCATGGCGACGGTCGGTGCCGCTGCCGCAGGCGACGGCGTTGCTGTCGCAGGACCGTTCGCGAGCGCGTGTCGCGCACGAGCCTCATCGCCCAAGTCCACCGTGTACGAACGCAGCGGCGGCTCATCGGAACGCGGGGTTGCGACGATCGCCGCTCTACGTCCGGGTCCGGAGAGGAGCTCCGGTATGACGAGCACCAGGAGCACCACCAGAATGACTGCGCCGGTGAGTCTGTCTTTAGCCTGAACGTCCACGATGGGGATCCATGCGATGAGATTCAAGCGCTAGCGGACCCTGACACAAGGGCCCTCGGCGCTTGTCGCCTGCAAAAAAATTAGTATAGCCCAAGCCACTGCAGCGCCGATCCGACCACGGGAAAAGAGCCGAACACGACCACCCGATCACCGGGGCGGGCTTGCGCTTGGGCAAGGCTGCAGCCCTCGGCGACACTCCCCGCAAGCTCGGCGTGCGCGTTGATGCTCGGTGCCAAACGGCTGGCGAGCTCGAACGCCTGTGAGCCGCGCGGGCCGGGGAGCGTGCACAGGATCCAGGCATCAATTTGCGCGCCGAGCGCACGGCCGATGGCCGCCACGTCTTTGTCGCGCAGAATGCTCACCACCGCGAAGGTGCGCCCGACGCTCGGACGCTCTGCCAAATGACGCGCGAGCACGCGCGCCGCAGGCTCGTTGTGCGCCACATCGAGGATCCACTCCACGGGGCCGGGGAGAATCTGAAAGCGTCCGTTCAAGCGCACCTGCGCGAGTGCGCTTGCGATGAGTTCGCGATCGAGGGGCTGCGGCAGCGCGAGCGCTTCGAGGGCGGCAATGGCCGTCGCGGCGTTGCGGTACTGGATGGCGCCCGGCAGCGCCGAGCGCGGCAGACTCGCGTACTGCCCTGCCCCCTGGTAGCTCCACTGGTCGCCGTCAATCATCCAGTTGAAGTCCCGTCCGGCGATGAGCGCGCGCGCGCCCGAGGATGTGATCGCGGCGAATACCGACGCGGGCATCTCGGCCGACCCCAGCACCGCCGGCCGCCCGGCGCGGAAGATGCCGGCTTTCTCCCGGCCTATGCTCTCGAGGTCATCGCCCAGGAAGTCGCGGTGATCCATGCCGACGGAGCAGAGCACCGCGACATCGGCATCGACGAGGTTGGTCGCATCGAGCCGCCCGCCGAGGCCGACTTCCAGCACCGCTGCCTGAACGCAACGCGCGGCAAAAATGTATAGCGCGGCCAGGGTGTTGTACTCAAAGAAGGTGAGCGTGGTGGATCCGCGAGCACGCTCGATGCGCTCGAAGGCCGCGATGAGTTCAGCGTCGCCTGCCTCCTCACCGTCGATGCGGATGCGCTCGTTGTAGCGCAGCAGATGCGGAGAGGTGAATGCGCCCGTGCGCACGTCCAAGGCGGCGAAGAGGGCGACGAGATGTGCGACCGTGGATCCCTTGCCGTTGGTCCCGCCCACCGTAATCGCCGCATAGGGCACGGGCCTCAAGCCGAGCGCATCGGCGACTTCACCAACGCGCGCAAGATCCAGATCGATGCTCTTGGGATGCACCGACTCGTGCAGCTCGAGCCATTCGGCAAGGGTGCGCACCCGTAATCGCGGCCGCGCGACCGCTTCAGGCAACGGCGGCGGGCGGCAATTGCAGCAGCATGCGCAACAGCGCCGCAATGCGCTCGCGCATGTCGCGCCGATCCACGATCATGTCGAGAATGCCGTGCTCGAGGAGAAACTCGCTTCTCTGAAAGCCCTCGGGCAGCGTCTCGCGCACCGTCTGCTGGATGACCCGCGGCCCTGCGAATCCAATGAGGGCGCGCGGTTCGGCGAGATTCAGATCCCCGAGCATCGCAAGGCTTGCGGACACCCCGCCCGTGGTCGGATCGGTCATGACCGAGATGAACGGCATGTGGGCTTTGGCGAGGCGCGCGAGCGCCGCGGCCGTCTTGGCCATTTGCAGGAGCGAGTACAGCGCTTCTTGCATGCGCGCGCCGCCGCTCGAGGAGAAGCACACCAGAGGCTGGCGGAACTCGATGCTGTAATCGACCGCGCGCTTGAAGCGCTCTCCGACCACCGATCCCATGGAGCCGCCGAGAAACTGAAACTCGAAGGCGCACGCCACGACCTTGAACTCAAACAGCTGTCCCGACAGAACGATGAGGGCGTCCTTCTCGCCGGTCGCCTTCTGCGCCTGCGCGAGCCGGTCCCTGTAGCGCTTGCTGTCGCGGAATTTGAGCGGATCCTCGGGTGAGATATTGGCGCCGATCTCGATGAGCTCTCCAGGGTCCAGAAAGGCCTCGAGGCGCTCCCGGGCGGCGATGCGCATGTGGTGACTGCACTTGGGGCAGACGTAGAGATTGCGTTCGAGCTCGGCGCGATACAGCACCGCATCGCAGGCCGGGCACTTGATCCAAAGTCCTTCCGGCACCGAGCGCGTGCGCCGCTCGGTCTTGATCCGCGAAGGCATGATCTTCTCGAACCAGGACATCGTCGGACTCTTAACCCCAGGGCAGTGGCGCGATCATAGCGGAACGCGGCGCCGGCAACCCGAACGCCCGGGAGTAGCGCACCGACCATAGATACAAGCCCTGCGCAGGTGCCGTCGGTCCCCCTTGGGTGCGGTCTTTGGACTCAAGCACCCGGCCTGCCCAGAGCGGATCCCGATCGCCCTGCCCGATTGCAATCAAGAGTCCGGCGACATTGCGCACCATGTGATGCAGAAAAGCATTGGCGGTGATCTCCATGATGACGAAGTCGCCGTCGCGCCGCACGTTGAGCGCTTCCACGCGCCGTGTAGGAGTGTGGCTCTGCGACTCGGCGGAGCGGAATGCGCTGAAGTCATGCGAGCCCACGAGCGCGGCGGTCGCGTTTTGCATACGCTCGTGATCAAGCGGCTGTCGGATCCACGCCGCGCCGCGGGCCGCCAGCGCCGAGCGCACCGGGCGGTTGAACACGTAGTAGCGGTAGGTGCGCGCTTCAGCGCTGTAGCGCGCGTGAAAATGCTGCGGCACCGCGCGGGCCCAAGCGATGCTGATGTCGGCGGGCAGATTCGTGTTCGCGCCCAACACCCAGCCGCGGCTGGCGCGGCGCGCATGCGTATCAAAGTGGGCGACCTGCGCGCAGGCGTGCACGCCGGCATCCGTGCGACCGGCGCAGATGAGGCCGACGGGTTCAGCGGCGACGGGAGTGAGCGCCGCCTCGACGAGAGTCTGCACCGCAGGCGCTGAGCGCTGCGCTTGCCAGCCCGAAAATGCAGTCCCGTCGTACTCCAGGCCCAGCGCGACTCTGACCGTTCCCCTCACCCCGGAAGGGATTGCAGCAGGCGCTGTGCTTCCTGTTTCTGCGTGACCGAGCCTTCGTTCAGCACTTCCTCGAGAATGTTGCGGGCGCCTTCGGGATCGCCCATGTCCATGTAGGCACGCGCCAAATCAAGCTTCGTGCCGACCTCGCTCATGGTGGCAGGCTCAAGATCCGGCAACTCCTCGGAGGAGAGCTTCTGCGTGATGGTAAAGGCCGCGTCCGGCACGCTCTGCGCCCCCACGTTGAGATCCACGTCGCCGACACCGTTGGCAGCCGGTGCGGAGCTGTCCATGTCGCCCAGATCAAAGTCGAGGTCCTGGCCCTTCAATGCCGCAAGGCGCGAGGTCCCCGAGGTGTCATCGCCGCCTGCCGTCTTGTCATCGAACTCGCTCAATGCAACGGGCGGCAGGGTCGCATCCATGTCTTCGGGTTTGACCCGCCACACGCCGCTCGCCCCGCTTCCGGAAGCCGGCGACTGTGAGCGCTGGGTCGCATCTTCCATCAGGTGACGCGAGGTGTCGTCGAGCCCCGCGACCAGGGTCGGCGAATCAGGCGATGTAACGAGGGTGGGATGATCGATGGTGTCCAGGGCCCCGAGGTCAAGCCCCAGGTCGTCGATGGCAAGCTCCGCGGTCTGCTCAACACCGCCGCTTTGCCGCAAGGCCCGTTCCACCTTTTGGCGAATCGTCGGATTGTCGTCGTGATGCAGGGTCGGCTGCTCGACGGTGGGCTCCACGCCATCGGACGCAGGCTCCATCTGCTGGGTCATCTGCCGGGTGGTCGCTGCGCTTGCGTCCAGCCCGAGGTCAAGCCCGTGCAGGGCAAGATTCGCATCGGTGGCGCGCGTGGTCTGCGACTCACCCGCCGCTTCGTGTCCGCCCACGGCCGAACCGATATCCAGATCCAGGCCCGCGGCGGCGTCTTCGGGAACCCCCTCGCCCAAAAGATCAAAGTCGATGCGGCTCTCGCCGCCTTCGAGGTCAAGGTCAATGCCACCGGCCGCCGCGCCGCTCACGGCTGCGCCGCCGGTGAAGAGCGGATCCTCCGGGGCGAGCTGCTTGCCCATGATCACGATCTTTTCCCATTCGCCCGGAGCGGCCTGCTCGCGCGTCGCGGCAAGCTCGTGCGCGCTCTGCAGGAACTGCTCCTTATTGCCCCAGACGAAGAAGACTTCGAGGAGCTTCAGCTTCAGATCGCGCCGCTCGGGCTCGCGCGCAATGGCAATGCGCACCAGATCGGCCGCCTGGTCATACAGGCCGTACGCCATGTGAAAGTCGGCCTCGGCCAGCGGATCGCCTTGATCGAGGTTAATGGCGGTTTCGTTGCTCCGGGTGTCATCGATCGGGGCCGGCGCGCGCGCCGCAATGGCCGGGACCGCGCCCCGGGGGCGCTCGTGTGCGGCGCCTTCCTCGACGACGAAGGCAGGATCGCGGGCGGCACGCATGTTCGCCGTGTCGCCGAGCGACTCGCGATTCATGGTATCGGCGCCGGCGGTCGCCAGGCGGCCGAGGGAATCGTCAAAGTTGACTTCCTGGCGCGAGCGGTACGCACTCAACCCGACGCGCGCCAAAATCGCGGCGACGATCAGCGCCGCGATCCACCAGTAGCGCAGCAGTGTCGAACCCAGCGACGAACCGGACGGGGTCGAAGCGGGTGCGGCATGGGCCACCGCGGGCGTCGGATGAGAAGCAGGCGGTGGCGCGGCCGCCGGCGGCGGCGCTGCAGCCACTTCAGGAGCCGGAGTCGGGGGAGATGCCGGCGGCGCGGCGGGCGTGGGGGCGGCCGCGGGCGGGCTTGGCGCCGCAGCGCCTCGGGCGCCGATCTGTGACTGTAGCTTGGCAAGCTCGGCGTTTCTCATTTCAAGAAGACGCCGCGATTCTTGCAACTGCGCCTCAAGCTCATGCATCCGAGCCTCAAGGCCCGCCGTGGCTGCATTGGCCCCCGGCTGAGTTCCCGGCTGCGCCGATTGGTCGGGCGTCACCAGATGCAGGCGCCCGGACTCGGGGGCCGCTGCGGTGGCCGGTTGTTTCGCGGGCGCGCCGTGCCACGAGGCGTATTGGCGGCGGATTTCCGTGAGCGCCTCGGTCGGGGCGACGGCCGAGGCGGTGGCTGCGTCAGGAATGCGCAGCACCGCTCCGGCGTGCATCAGATTCATGTTGCCTTCGAAGGCGCTCGGATTGGCCTGGTAGACGGCCACCATCCAGCTGCGCGTTCCGGGGCCGCCGCCGGCCGAAAGCGATCCGGCGATCTGCGAGAGCGTATCGCCGCGCTGCACGACCCGGGTACCGGGCTCCCCGCTCGGCGGAGCGCTGGCGCCGGCACTCGCACGGGCTCGGGCGGCATGCGAAGCCGGCGGCGCGGACTCACCGCTCGTCGCGGCAGGCGCGACGGGTGCGGGCGTAGCGGCCGGAGCGCGGCTGATCGATCCTTCGTGGGTGGCCGTGCCGACCACGGGCGCGGCCACTGGCGCAGCGCTCGACTCACTCTGTCCGGGGGTATAGAGCGGCGGATCCAGGAGAACCGTGTACTCGCGCACGAGCTGCCCGCGCGCCCAGGTCACCTCAACCAGCAGTGTGACGAAAGGCTCGGTGATCGCTTCGCGCGAGCTGAGCTTGATGACATCGCGGCCATCCGCGGTGTGCTGCGCACGCATGGTAATTCCACCTAAAAACGCCGGCCAGTCGAGGCCGTAGCGTGTAAAGGTGTCATGATTGGCGACCGAGGCATGCAGGGTCGCCAGATCCTCCGACGTAGCTCCAACGAGCTCAATCTCGGCATTGAGCGGAGCATTAAGTGAAGACAGAAGATGGATGTCCCCGAGGCCAAGCGCGAACGCCGCCGGAGGGCACAAAAGCAATAAGGCCAGGGCCCGGCCGAAGGATTTCGCGACCATCAGGACACCCCGCGGACCACCAGCCCGCCTAAAAGTCTTTTAAAAACAGACGTATGGCCCGCATTCCGGGAGCCCATACGGATTTGGGCGGCAATATAACTTAAATATGCTCGCGGACCAAAATCTCCGCGATCTGGATGCTGTTTGTGGCAGCGCCCTTGCGCACGTTGTCGGCAACGAGCCATAAGTTCAATCCCCGATCGGTGGAAATATCTTCACGTATTCTGCCGACATAAACTGTGTCGCGGTTCGCTGCCTCGGTAGCCGCAGTGGGGTACCCCCCCGGCCGGCGTTCGTCCATGACTTCGACGCCGGGAGCCTTGGAAAGCAGGGTCCGCGCCTGCTCGGCCGTGATTTTCAGGCGGGTTTCCAGGTGCACCGCCTGGGAATGGCCGAAGAATACCGGCACCCGCACGGCCGTCGCGTTCACCCGGATGGCAGGATCCGCCAGGATCTTGCGGGTCTCCCAGAGCATTTTCATCTCCTCGCGCGTGTAGCCGCTCTCCAGGAACTCATCGACCTGCGGCACACAGTTGAAGGCGATCTGCTTGGCAATCACGGTCGCTGTCACCGGACCTTGGCCGCCGAGCAGCGCGGCGGATTGCACGGCGAGCTCCTCCACGGCCCGGCGGCCGGCGCCGGAGACGGCCTGGTAGGTTGCGACGTTGATGCGTTCGATGCCGGCCACGTCGTGCAGGGGTTTGAGCGCCACCACCAGCTGAATGGTTGAACAGTTGGGATTCGCGATGATGCCGCGGTTCACATACTCGCCAATGAGCGCAGCATTGACCTCCGGCACCACGAGCGGCACGTCCGCCTCGAGACGAAACTGCGAAGTGTTGTCGATGATGATGCAGCCGGCGGCGCTCGCGCGCGGCACGTGCTCGCGCGACACCACGGCGCCCGCGCAAAAAAAGCCAATCTCGGCGCGACGGAAGTCGAACATTTCAAGATCATCGACCGCCACGTCCGCGCCGCGGAACCGCACTTTTTTGCCGAGCGAGCGCTGGCTTGCGAGCGCAAAGAGCTCGGCGACGGGAAAGGCGCGCTCCTCGAGCACTCTGATGAGCGTCTCGCCGACGACTCCTGATGCCCCGACTACCGCGACCTTGAATGCGCGCGTCACGCAGGTCTCGTGATCACCGGCGTCGACGATTGCACGTCCGCGTTCTGCGCGCGATGCCGCAGATAATGATCCAAGAGCACGATGGCCAGCATCGCCTCGCAGATGGGCGTCGCACGCAGGCCGACGCACGGATCGTGCCGCCCGGTCGTCACGATCTCAACCGGCCGGCCCTCAAGGTCAATCGTCTGTCCGGGAACTTGAATGCTTGAAGTCGGCTTCAGCGACACATGCGCCACGATGTCCTGACCGGAGGAGATGCCGCCTAAGACACCGCCCGCGTGATTGCTGCGAAAGCCCGTGGGCGTAAGCTCGTCGCGATGCTCGCTGCCGCGCTGCGCCACCGCCTCGGTGCCGGCGCCGATCTCCACCGCCTTGACTGCGTTGATGCCCATCAGCGCATGCGCGATGTCCGCATCCAGCCGATCGAATACCGGCTCGCCGAGGCCCGGCGGCACGCCCTGCGCAATCACCGTGATGCGCGCCCCCACCGAATCTCCCGCGCCGCGGATCTTCCACATGAGCGCCTCGAGCTCCTCGATGCGCGCCGGGTCCGGGCAGAAGAACGGATTGTCGTTCGCCGCTGCGGGGTTCACCGGATCCAGCGTCACGCTGCCGATGCGGCTCAAATAACCGTAGATGCGCACACCGAGCCGTTCCGCGAGGTATTTGCGCGCGATGGCGCCGGCGGCGACCCGCATCACGGTCTCGCGCGCCGAGGCGCGCCCGCCGCCGCGGTAGTCGCGCAGACCGTACTTCTGCTGATAGGTGTAGTCGGCGTGACCCGGCCGGAATCGATCCTTGATGCGCTCATAGTCGCGCGGGCGCGCGTCCGTGTTCTCGATGAGGATGCCGATGGGCGTCCCCGTGGTCTTGCCTTCAAAGACGCCCGACAGGAGCTGCACCTGATCCGTCTCGCGGCGCTGGCTGACAAAGTGCGAGGTGCCGGTGCGCCGGCGGTCGACATCCGCCTGCACGTCCGCTGCGCTCAGGTCGAGCCCGGGCGGACAGCCGTCGACTACGCAGCCCATGACCGGGCCGTGGCTTTCGCCAAATGTGGTCACGGCAAAGAGTTTGCCGATGGTGTTACCCGGCATTGAGCTGCTCCGCCGTCAATAAAAACACTCCGCCCCCGCCGCGCTCGAAGTGCAGCCACGTGAACGGCAGCCGCGCAAACGCGCGTCGCACGGCGACTTCCGTATTGCCCGTCTCGACGACCAGGATGCCGCGCGGCCTAAGATGGCGCGCCGCATCGCGCAGAATGATCCGAATAGACTCAAGTCCCCCACGCCCGGAGGCGAGCGCAACCCGCGGTTCGTGCCGGTACTCCTCGGGCAGCGCACCGAGCTCGCGTGCGCCGACATAAGGCGGATTGCTCACGATGATATCGTAGCTTCTCTTGCCGAGCGCGCCGAAATGGTCGGATTTGAGGAGGCGCACGCGCTCACCGAGACGATGCCGCCGCACATTGATGTGCGCGACCTCGAGCGCCTGCGCGCTGACATCGAGCGCGTCGATGCGCGCGCGCGGCAGGGCGCGCGCGCAGGCAATCGCGATGCACCCCGAACCGGTCCCGACATCGAGCACGCGGCGCACACGCTCAGGGTCAATCCACGGTGCAAAGCCGCGCTCGATGAGTTCCGCGAGCGGCGAACGCGGAATGAGCACGCGCGGATCGACCTGGAAGACAAGCCCCGCGAAGCGCGCGCGGCCGATGAGATAGGCCGCTGGAATGCGCTCCTCGATGCGCCGCGCGATCAATGCCTGCACCGCGCGGCGCTCGCGCACGCCGACGCGGCGCACATAGCTCTCCGCCGTGGCGGGATACGGCAGGCGCAGCGCGTGCCACACCAGCGCCGCCGCCTCGTCAGCGGCGTTGTCGGTGCCGTGGCCGAAGAAAACCTGGGCGCGCGCCAGGCGGCGCGCACTCGCGCTCAGGAGCGCGCGCACCGTCGTGCGGCGCGCGCTGTGAGATAATTCACTCATGACACGTCGCCATTCATGGTGGCCCTGGGGGCTCGCCGCCGTCTGCGCTGCGCTCCTGGGGTTTTGGGTTGCGCGGCAAGTTGACAGCTCCGCGCCGCAGCTGGCAAGCGGGACGTGGTTTCCGGCTCCCCGGCCGATCGGCGCATTCGCCCTCACCGCGCACACCGGCCGCGCCTTTGGAGCTGCGGATCTTAACGGCCATCCGACGCTCGTCTTCTTTGGATTTACCCATTGTCCGGATGTGTGCCCAACCACGCTCGTGAAGCTCGCACAGCTCAAGAAGACCGGCGCCATGCCCGATCTGCGCGTGCTCTTCGTGAGTGTCGATCCCGGGCGCGATACGCCCGCGGTGCTCGCATCCTACGTGCACGCCTTCGACCCCGACTTCATCGGCGCAACCGGCGATGCGGCCGAGATTGCGAGACTTGCGCAAAAGTTCGGCGTGGCCGTCGCGCGCGTCGATCTGCCCGGCGGCGACTATGCGATGGATCATTCCGCGGCGGTGTTCCTGCTCGACCGCCAGGGCGAGATCGTGGCTGTATTCACGCCGCCCTTTGAGGTCGCGCCGTTAGCAGCGGACCTGCGGCGCGTCGCGGCGCGCCTGCGCAGTTGATGATTGAGACGCGGCCCGCCGCCGTCGCGCCGCTGAGTCTTGCAGCGCGTCTATTCGTCTGGCTGCAATATCTTCTGCCGCAGCTTCTGCTCTCGCGGCTCGCCTGGC
>PLIX01000208.1 GCA_003140135.1 Gammaproteobacteria bacterium | reverse complement strand
ACTTTCGGGGGCGGGCTGGACGCGTTGAGGGACGGCCAATTCTTCCATGTCACGGTTCGCGACGGCCTTTTAAGCGATAACGTCTCGCACATTGAGGATGACGGCCACGGGTCGCTATGGCTCAGCACCACGCGCGGAATCTGCCGCATCCGCAAACAAGACATTTGGGATTTCGTCAGTGGCAAGATCCAAAAAGTCCAGCCCGTGAACTACGGCGTGGCGGACGGCCTCCGCAGCGCGCAATGCGCTCCGGGGTATCCGTCGAGCGGCGGTGGAACCAGGAGCAGCGATGGACGCCTGTGGTTTCCCACCAGCCGCGGCTTGGCCGTGCTCGATCCGAACGATCGTCCGGCTACTGTCGCGGCCCCGATGGTTCATTTGCTCGAGGTGGCCGCGGACGGGCGTCCGATCTCGGTCGCGGAAAGCGCCCGTCTCTCACCCGGCAACGGCCGCATGCAGTTCAGATACACCGGCATCTATCTCAGCGCTCCCGAGCGCGTGCTCTACTCGTATCGGCTGGAGGGATTGGAGCGCGAGTGGGTCAGCTCGGTTGCGCGGCGTGTGACCAATTACAACAGCCTTCCGCACGGCCGGTACAGGTTTACCGTTCGCGCCGGCGTCCCCAACGGGCCGTTGGGCGAGACCTCGTTCGCCTTTGAATTGCTTCCGCACTTCTACGAGACCGCGTGGTTCCGCTATTTCTGCGCAGCACTGGCCGCCGCGGGCATTTGGGGTTTGTACAACCTGCGGCTACGCCAGATTCGCCAGCGATTCTCGCTGGTGTTGGACGAGCGCGGCAGGCTGGCCCGCGAAATTCACGACACCCTGGCGCAAGGCTTCGTCGGGATTTCGTCCCAACTGGACGCCGTCGCGCTCACGCTGCATGGTCACCTAGATTTGGCGCGTAAGCATTTGGATTTGGCCCGTAAGATGGCCCGGCACAGTTTGACGGAGGCTCGCCGGTCGGTGATGGACCTGCGCGCCTCGGCGCTGGAAGGTCACGACCTTTCGGCTGCGCTCTCCGAAGCCGCGCCTCAGTGGACCGCGGGCTCTCCGGTACAGATCCGCGTGGATGTCGAAGGCGAGAACCGCCCGCTACCGGAGGAGACCGAGCAACACCTCCTGCGGATCGCGCAAGAAGCCGTCACCAACGCCGTGAAGCACGCGCACGCTAGCCAGGTGCGAATCCATCTCGAGATGGCCAGCCGGAAGCTGAGTTTGCGAGTGGCCGACAATGGCCAGGGTTTCGAGCAGGATGAAGCGTTCTCTGAAGTCGGCGGCCACTTCGGCCTGTTGGGCATGCGCGAACGCGCCGAGCGTCTTGGCGGCGAGCTCGAACTGCGCAGCGAACCTGGCCAGGGGACGGAAGTGCATGTGACGGTGCCGCTCTCGTGAGCGCGGAAAATCCGATTCGAATCGTCATCGCCGAGGATCATCTGATCGCGCGCGTGGGCGTGAAGACCATCATCAACACGCAGCCGGACATGACGGTGGTGGGAGAAGCAGCCACGGGAATGCAGGCGGTGGAGCTGTACCGCAAACATCGGCCGGACGTGACGTTGATGGACGTGCGCATGCCAGTCCTGAGCGGAGTAGAGGCGATCATCGCGATTCGCGCGGAGTTTGCGGATGCCAGCATCATCGCGCTGAGCACCTACGGCGGCGATGAAGACATCCGCCGCGCGTTGCAAGCGGGAGCGCGGGCGTATCTGACCAAAGATGTATTACACGACGAGCTGCTCCGGGCCATCCACGCGGTGCACGACGGCGGGAAGTACTTACCCGCGAGTGTTTCCGCCGCGCTTGAATCCAGCACCCTGCCGGCTGGTTTGAGCGCGCGAGAGATGGAAGTGCTGTCGCTGATCGTGAAGGGCCTCGGGAATAAGCAGATCGCTTACCAGCTCGGCATCGCGGAGCACACCGTGAAGAATCACGTGAAAAACATCTTGAGCAAGTTGAGCGTGGACGATCGGACGCAGGCTGCGACGGCGGCGATTCAGCGCGGGATCATTCATTTGTAAACAGTGTCCGCAGGAGCGCGTGCGCCACATTAGACATCCATAATTTCGATGGCTTGATTCAGCGTCTGAATTCCATCCCGCCCCGGACTCAGCTTGTACTCGTGCGCGATGTAGCCGGTGAAGCCAAGTCCGGCGATGGTCTCGGCCACGAAATGGTAGTTCAGCTCCTGCGTTCCGTCGATCTCATGGCGGCCCGGAACTCCGCCGGTGTGGAAATGCGCGATCCACTGGAAGTTGTCGCGGATGGTCCGGCAGATGTCGCCTTCCATGATCTGCATGTGATAAATGTCGAACAGCAGTTTGACGCGCGGTGAGTTCACGCGGCGGCACACTTCGACGCCCCAGGCGGTGTGGTCGCACATCTGGTCCTTATGATCGATCTTGCTGTTGAGCAGCTCCAAACAAATGGTGACGCCTTTGTCCTCGGCCTGCGCCTTCACCCGATTCAAAAACGCGACGGAATTGTCGGTGCCCTCGGCGTCGGACATGCCGCGGCGGCTCCCGGAAACGGTGATCAGATTGGGACATCCGCCGGCGGCGCATTCGTCGATCGCGGGGCGCATGGATTTGACCAGATCATCCCGAACTTCCTTGCGATTGATGCCGTCCGGTATCGTGACGCCCATGTTGGGCAGGCGCATGGTTGGGATGAGGCCGTATTTCTTGAGAATGGGCCAGTTTTGCGCGGGAACCAGATCGAAGCCCTTGCAGCCCAAGCGAGCGGCTTCGCGGCACATGTCCTCGAACGGCATATTGGAATCAAACACGCCTCGCGTGACGCATTGTTTTAAGCGTCGTTTACGCGAAACGGGAGGCTGTGCGGAGACGACAGCAGCAGCGGCCAGGCCGGTGACGAAGTCTCTGCGTCGCATAGGCGGATTATACAGGACGAACACGACGGTGCTGCGCTAGGCCGCGCTGCTTCTTGCCGATTTCTTCTCGCATGATACGCCGGAGGGTTTCCTCCCACTTTGGCGTTTTCCCCTCGACGTATTCGCGAAGAGCCGAATTGATGAGAGTTTGGTAGCCAACCTTCCCGCCGGACCGATCAGCGATGGCGCCGAAATGATCGACCAGATCTTCATCGAGCCGAATGGTGATTCTCACCTTTCCAGGTTCTAAGGGTGCCTCGGCCACAACACGGCCGCGCTTGCCTTTACTGAAGTCGTACATGTTCTTCATCGTTGTTGATCGTGATCGCATGGTCGTCGCCGAATGCGCCGAGCGCTTCCGAGAACTGCACTCCCTGCTTTCGAGTATTCGCCAGGGCCTTGTTGGGGTCCCATTCGAACGCCACGACTCCAGTGTACATATGATTGTATGCACAATCAAGGAGACGAAGCGCGCCCATCAGAATGGAGCACCGCCTGCTGACGTTCGCGGGACATTGGCCGGCATATACCTTGCGCTTCTGCACGTTGTGTGTTAAGGTGTAGAAGATCGAGGTATAGACCATGACAGCCAAATCGGATCTCCCGCAGGGCACCCTGGATTTGTTGATTCTCAAAGTTGTCGGCCTGGGCCCGGTGCACGGATACGCCATCGCGCAACGGCTGCAACAGGTCTCGCGCGACGTGGTGCAAGTCCCGCAAGGCTCGCTCTACCCGGCCTTGCATCGTTTGGAAAACCGCGGCCTTCTGGCGGCGGATTGGCAGGAGACCGACACTGGGCGTGAGGCCAAGTTTTATCGCCTCACCAGGCAAGGCCGGGCGCAGCTCGAAACGGAAGCCGCCAGTTGGCAGCGACTGACGCAAGCTGTCGGTCTCATCCTCAGAATGGCCGAGGGAGGCGCGGAATGACGTGGTGGCAACGCGTGTGGCGCCGAACGCAGATGGAAGAGCAATTGGAAAAGGAATTGCGCTTTCACATTGACCAGCACGCCGCCGATCTGATCGCGGGCGGCCAGCATCCCGACGAAGCCCGCCGCCAAGCCAGGCTCGCTCTGGGCGGTCCCGAGCAGGTGAAGGAGCAATGCCGCGACGCCCGCGGTACCCGCTGGCTTGAGGACTTGTGGCAGGATTTTCGGTACGCGCTCCGCACCCTGCGCCAGAAGCCTGGATTTGCCGCCGTCACTCTCGCGACCCTGGCCCTCGGCATCGGCGCAACCACTGTCATGTTCACTGTGGTCAATGGCGTCCTCCTGAAGCCGCTGCCTTATCCAGACCCGAGCAGGCTGGTGGCGGTGCACGGACAGACCGAAACATGGAACGTTGCTCTATATGGTCAGCAAAACCTTGCCTACTATGATTTTCTAGACTGCCAGCATGATAGCCGCTTGCTGGCCCTGGCAGGGTGGCTCTACAACGCAGGGACGATGAGCGAGCCCGGTGAAGCCGAGCATGTTGAGGAATTCCAGGCCTCCTCCAACTTGTTTTCCGTGCTGGGCGTGCCGCTATTTCTGGGGCGGGCGTTCCTGCCCGAAGAAGACCGGGCGGGCGGAGCGCCCGTGGCAATCCTCGGCTACAGTTTGTGGCAGCGCCGATTCGCCGGAAGCCCGGCGGCGATTGGCGCGTCGCTGGTTTTGGACGAAAAGCGCTATACGGTTGTTGGCGTCACGCGGGCAGGTTTCCGGCTGGAGGACCAAGAGGCCGATGTGTATACGCCAATCGGTCAAAATACGGCGGCGTTCATGCAAAGACGTGGCCCGCATCCAGTTGGCGTGATCGCGCGCCTGCGGCCCGGCGCGACGCTGGTCCAGGCACAAGCCGACCTGGCGCTGATCGGCCATCACCTTGCCGAACAATATCCGGATACGAATAAGGAGCGGGGATTCGCGGCGCAGCCCCTACGTGTGGATGTCGGAGACGCCCAGTCCACGCTATGGTTGCTGCTGGGCGCCGTAAGTCTGGTACTGCTGATCGCGTGCGCAAATGTAGCCAGCCTGTTGCTGGCGCGCGCCGTTTCCCGCGAGCGTGAACTTGCCATGCGGGTGGCTCTTGGGGCGGCCAGGAGCCGGTTGATTCGCCAATGTCTGACCGAGAGCGCTGTGTTGGGTCTGGCCGGAGGCGCCCTCGGCGTTTTACTCGCCGCCATTGGTATCCGCCCTTTTCTGACATTCTGGCCCGGCAGCTTGCCGCGCGTTCAAGAGGTCCAGATCGATTGGCACGTGTTGCTCTTCGCACTCGCCGCGTCCCTCGCGAGCGGGCTTCTCTTCGGGCTGGCGCCGGCCCTGCGCGCTCCCGCTCAGAAACTGGAGCAGGCACTGCGGGCCGGGGCGCGAACCGTAGCGGGAAGCTCGCGCCGTCTGCACAGCGTTTTTGTCATATCGGAGATCGCCCTGGCGGTGGTGCTGTTGGTCGCCGCCGGCATACTCGGGCGCACGCTGCTCCGGCTGTCATCCCTGCAACCAGGTCTGGATATTCGCAACGTATTGGTCACTCGGATGGCGCTCTCGCCTGGCACGCTCGGAAACCCCGAGCAGATACGCGCGGCCTGGAAAGACGTCCTGGAGCGTGGCCGCGGCGTGCCGGGAGTGCAGTCGGTGGCGATGGTGGATACAGTCCCGATGCGCGAAGGCAACAACCAGCTGGGCTATTGGACCACTGCTGATGTGCCGCCGGAGAATAAGCAGCCCATCACATTGGCTACCTCCGTATCGCCGGATTATTTGAACGTCATGGCCATCCCACTGCTCAAAGGCCGCTTCTTCAACGATTACGATCGCATCGGGAGTGAGCTCGTCGTCGTCATTGACGACGTTCTGGCACGGCACGCCTTCGGCGGACAGGAGGCGGTGGGTCAGCGCCTGTGGGTCCCAGACATGGATTCGAAGCCGGTTCGGGTGGTGGGAATGGTGGGCCATGTCCGGCACTGGGGGCTGGCCGGCGACGATCAAGCCCAGGTGCGCGATCAACTCTACTATCCTTTCGCCCAAGTCCCGGGCCCGCTCTTGCGCCGCTGGTCTGAACTCATGTCGATTGCCGTCCGAACCAGCATCGATCCACTAAGCGTGGTCGCGCCACTCAGGCGGGCAGTGCGCGGAGTTACTGGCGATCAAGTGATCTACGAGGTTCGCACCATGGAGCAACTTGCCGGCAGCTCGCTCGCCCGGCAACGATTCCTTCTGATGTTGTTCGGCATCTTCGCCGGCCTGGCTTTGCTGCTGGCGTGCATCGGCATCTATGGCGTGCTCGCCTACGTCACCAGCCAGCGCGTCCCGGAAATCGGTCTGCGCATGGCGCTCGGCGCTAGCGCTCGTGATGTTATGCGGCTGGTGCTCGGCCAGAGTCTTCGAATGATTTTCGTTGGCGTCGGCGTGGGCCTGGCCACCGCTTTCGCCGCGGCGCGCGTCTTGGAGAAGCTGGTGGCCGGAGTGCGCTCCACCGACCCGTCCACCTTCGCCATCATGATTTCGGTTCTGGTGGCTGCCGCCCTGTTCGCTAGTTTTCTCCCGGCCCGCCGAGCCAGCCGCGTAGACCCGATCAACGCCTTGCGCCAAGACTAAGCACCATCGGATCAATCGGATACATAGTCCCGGCGGCGCCAGTAGCTCCAAAGGGCCACTAACCTTGGGGCGGGTTTACTCATCTTTACTAACATATAGCTTGAGCTGTGTATGTGGATAGTCAGACTAGCGCTCCGCCGCCCCTATACGTTTGTCGTGATGTCGCTGGCCATTCTGTTGCTCGGAGTGACCGCGATTATCACCATGCCGATCGACATTTTTCCCTTCATCGATATTCCGGTCGTTAGCGTGGTTTGGAACTATGCTGGCATGTCGCCCTCGGAAATGGAGAGCCGCGTTCTCACGGTGTTCGAACGGGGCATGACCACAACCGTCAACGACATCGAGCACATCGAGTCGCAGTCCTACTACGGCGTGTCGGTGGTCAAGGTCTATTTTCAACCGAACGTGAAGATCGACATGGCGGTGGCGCAGATCACGGCGCAATCGAACTCCGTGACGCGCGCCATGCCGCCCGGGATTTATCCACCGAGCATCATCAAGTACGACGCGTCCAGCGTGCCAATACTCCAATTGGGCCTGGAAAGTAAAACGCTGAGCGAGGAGGAAATCTTCGACTTGGCCCAGAACTTCATCCGGACTCCGCTGGCCACGGTTCAGGGCGCCGCGGTGCCGAGTCCGTACGGCGGCAAGCAGCGCCAGGTGCAGGTCGATCTTGATCCTTCGGCACTGCGTTCCAAGGGTCTCTCGGCCTCGGACGTGACCAACGCGATCGCTGCGCAGAACCTCATCCTGCCCGCGGGCACGCAGAAAATCGGTGACCTTGAATACTATATCGGCGTCAACGCAAGCCCGACGAAGGTCGCCGAGATGAACGACCTGCCGATCAGCGCGCATGACGGCAGCGTCGTTTATGTCCGCGATGTCGCCCACGTGCGCGATGGCTACCCTCCGCAGACTAATATTGCGCGCCTGGAAGGCCGGCGCGCGGTGCTGATGAGCGTACTGAAGAGCGGCAAGAGTTCCACCCTGGATGTGATCAACAGCATCAAGAAGAAGCTGCCGGCGATTCAGGAAACGCTGCCGGCGTCGCTGAAGATCGAGGCGATCGGCGATCAGTCGCTGTTCGTGCGCTCGGCGATCGACGGAGTCGTGCGGGAGGCCATCATCGCCGCGGCGCTGACCGGACTCATGATCCTGCTCTTCCTCGGTAGCTGGAGAAGCACACTCATCATCTCGCTGTCGATACCACTGTCGATCCTGGCATCGATAGCGTGCCTTTCCGCGCTCGGTGAGACTATCAACATCATGACCTTGGGCGGCCTTGCGCTCGCGGTCGGCATCCTCGTAGACGATGCCACGGTGACGATCGAGAATATCAACTTTCATCTTGAGAACGGCGAAGCCGTCGAGCCTGCAATATTGGCGGGCGCGCAGCAGATCGCCCTGCCGGCCCTGGTGTCGACGCTTGCGATCTGCATCGTGTTCGTGCCCATGTTTCTTCTGGCCGGCATCGCGAAATTCCTGTTCGTGCCCCTGGCCGAAGCGGTCGTCTTCGCCATGCTCGCTTCCTATCTGCTCTCGCGCACCCTCGTGCCCACGCTGTCTAAATATTGGCTGCAGGCGCACGATGAAAAAGCGGCCGGGCCGCCGCCGGGCCTCTTGAAGCGATTCCAGATGCGCTTCGAGAAGGGATTTGAGAAGGTGCGCGAGCGCTACCACGGGCTTCTTGAGATTGCGCTCAAGAACGACAAGCGCTTTGCGGCGATTTTTCTTGCTGCGATGGTGGGCTCCGCGATTCTGGCCTTTCCCTTCGGCACCTATCTGCCGGGGCTCGGTCAGGACTTCTTCCCGACGGTGGACTCGGGCCAGATCAAGCTGCACCTGCGCGCCCGCACGGGGCTGCGCATCGAGGAGACAGCCGCACTTTGCGACGCGGTCGAGGCGCACATCCGCCAGATCATCCCCGCCGCCGAACTCTCTAGCATCGTCGACAACATTGGGCTGCCGTACAGCGGCATCAATACGGCCTACAGCACGTCGGCCCCTATCGGCCCGAGTGATGCCGATATTTTCATTGCGTTGAAGGAGAAGCATCATCCCAGTGCCGATTATCAGCGCCGGCTGCGCCGCTCGCTCGGACAGAATTTTCCGGGGACGACTTTTGCCTTTCTGCCAGCTGACATCGTGAGCCAAACCTTGAATTTCGGCCTGCCGAGTCCGATCGACGTGCAGATCGTGGGCATGAACGTCGCTGCCAACCATCTCTATGCGGACGATCTCTTGCAGCGCTTGCGAAAAATTCCTGGCGCAGTGGATCTTCGCATCCAGCAGGCCGCCGACTACCCACGGCTCAACGTGAACGTCGATCGGACCAAGGCACAGCTTCTAGGCCTCACCCAACAAAACGTCGCCTCCAACATGCTGATCTCGCTTGCCGGTAGCGTGCAGACGCAGCCGTCGTTCTGGATCGATCCCGTCGGCGGCACTCAGTACAGCGTCGTCTCGCAAACCCCGCAGTACAATCTTGAAACGCAGAACGAGCTTGCGATGACGCCGCTCACCAACGGTGCCGGTGGTCCCGCGCAGGTGCTTGCCAATGTCGCAACCTTCTACCGCGGCGTTGCCCCGGCCGTGGTCAGCCACTACGACTCGGTTCCGGTGATTGATATCTACGGCTCCGCGCAGGATGCCGATCTCGGCTTCATTTCGGCCCAGGTGAACAAGGTCATCGCCGAAGCTAAGGGTAGACTGCCAAAGGGTTCGCATGTCGTGGTGCGCGGGCAGGTGCAGACCATGAAGGCCTCGTTCTCCGGGCTGCTCATCGGCCTTCTTGGCGCCGTGGTTCTTGTTTATCTTCTCATCGTCGTCAACTTTCAGTCCTGGCTCGACCCGTTCATCATCATCACCGCGCTGCCCGCGGCGCTTGCTGGCATCGTGTGGATGCTCTTTCTCACCCACACCACGGTAAGCGTCCCGGCTCTCACCGGCGCTATCATGTGCATGGGGGTTGCGACCGCGAACAGCGTCTTGATGGTGAGCTTCGCGCGCGAGCGCATGGATGCCGGCGATGATCCGGCACACGCCGCCTCGCAGGCGGGCTTTCAGCGCTTTCGTCCCGTGCTGATGACGGCACTCGCGATGATCATCGGCATGGTGCCAATGGCGTTGGGGCTCGGGGATGGCGGTGAGCAGAATGCCCCGCTCGGCCGCGCCGTCATTGGTGGCCTTGTGTTCGCAACCATCGCGACGCTCTTTTTCGTGCCGGCTGTATTCGCCATCATCCACGGACGCTCAGGTGCGCCGCAAGCCGCAAAACCTTCCGGAAAAACCCATGACTGAACCTGCAACGAACTCTTCCAGCGAACCGCCTTCGCACATCGCACGCTATGCCTGGATCGCGCTCGTTGTCGCGCTCGTACTTGCCGCTTGGGGAGTCATCGGCCGCGTACACGCGCGCTCGGAACTCGCCAAGGAGACCGGCACTGAGGCGATCCCACAGGTCACAACGCTCAGGCCCGATCGCAGCCCGGCTTCCGAGGAGCTGGTGCTGCCGGGAAGCGTGCAGGCCTTCATCGAAGCGCCCATCTACGCACGCACCAGCGGGTATTTGAAGATCTGGTACACCGACATCGGCTCGCCCGTCAAAAAGGGCCAGCTATTGGCTGAGATCGATAGCCCAGAAGTTGACCAGCAGTACTCCCAGGCGCAGGCGGATCTGGGCACGGCCCAAGCCAATTCGCAGCTTGCCATCTCAACCAATGAGCGCTGGAAGGGTCTGCTCGCCACGAAATCGGTCTCGCAACAGGACGCCGATACCAAGGCGTCCGATGCGGCAGCGAAGCGTGCCGCCGAGGCGTCCGCGGGCGCCAACGTTGCGCGGCTGCGCGATCTTGAGTCCTTCAAGCGCGTGGTCGCGCCCTTCGACGGCGTTGTCACGCAACGCAATACCGACATCGGAGCGCTGATTGCGGCCGGGCAGAATGCGGGCAACGCACTCTTCCGTGTCGCCGACACGAGCAAGCTGCGCATCTATGTGCTGGTGCCGGAGCCGTACGCGGCGGCGACGGTACCGGGCATGCAGTCAGACCTGTATTTCTCCGAGCATCCTGGCAAGACCTTCCCGGCGACGGTGGTTCGCACGGCTAATGCGCTCGATCCAGCCGTGCGCACGCTGCAGGTGGAACTGCAGGTCGACAACGCAAGCGGCGTGCTCTTTCCCGGATCGTACGCGGAAGTGCATTTCAAAGTGCCCGGCAGCAACCAGAGTCTGCGCCTGCCGGCAAATACCTTAATGTTCCGCGCAGCGGGCTTGCAGGTGGCGACGGTGGACAGCGCCGATCATGTGCACCTGAAATCCATCGTGCCCGGGCGCGACTTTGGCAAATCGATCGAGGTGCTCTCTGGCCTTGCCGCGGATGACAACGTCGTCGTCAATCCGCCCGACTCTCTTGTCGAGGGCGCGCCCGTGCGCATCGCGCCGCCGCCGAAGCCGGCATCGCAGACGCAGGGCGAGAGAAAAGCCTCGTGAGATGGAGTCGTACGCATCCCGCACTCGTCGTCGCCAGCGCGCTGGCCGGCTGCTCGCTTGCGCCTACCTACAAGACGCCGCCCACCGCGCCGCCGCCGCCGTCCTATCGGGAGGTGGGCGATTGGAAGCAAGCCGAGCCGGCGGACGCAGCGGCCCGCGGCCCCTGGTGGGGCATTTTTCAAGACCCGGCGCTCGATGCTCTCGAAAACCGTGTCAGCGCCTCGAATCAAAACCTGAAGGCCGCGTTGGCGCGTCTCGAGGAGGCGCGCGCGCAGACGCGCATTGCACGCGCCGGCTATTTTCCGACGATAACTGCCGATGCGAACGCGGCCCGCGAGCGCCAATCGATCAATTCGCCCACGTACAGCGGCGTGGGAGTATTCAATGATTTCCAGCTTGAGGGGGATTTTTCCTACGAGATCGACGTCTTTGGACGGGTGCGCAACACCGTCGCTTCTGCGCGCGCAACCCAGGAGGCGAGTGCCGCGGATCGTGCCGTTCTTGATTTGAGTACGCACGCTGAGCTTGCCAGCGACTACTTCACGCTGCGCAGCGACGATGCACAGGCGAGCCTCCTCGATCACACCGTCGCCGACTACGCCCAGGCACAGCAACTGACCGAGAACCTCTACAACGGGGGTGCCGCGCCGCTGTCGGACCTCGAGCAGGCGCGCGCGCAGCTGCAGACGGCAAAGACGCAGGCGGCGGACATCCGTCTGCGCCGCGCACAGACTGAGCATGCCATCGCCGTGCTCATTGGCGATCAGGCCTCCGCCTTTCACATCGACCCTACGCCGCTGCCGGCCGACACGGTGCCTCCCGCGGTCGATCCTGGATTGCCGTCGGCGCTTCTAGAGCGTCGGCCTGATGTTGCCAGCGCCGAACGGCTCGTCGCCGCCGCGAACGCTCGCATTGGTGTGGCGCGCGCGGCGTATTTTCCCGTCTTCAGCCTCACTGCAGTCGCGGGTTTCGAGAGCACGGCCGTATCGAACTGGATCACCGCCCCCAGTCGGCTGTGGTCCTTAGGCGCTTCGAGCCCCGCGGCTGCCCCTGCGGGCGTGCTGACCTTGTTCGACGGCGGCCTGCATCGTGCACAATCCGCTTTTGCTCACGCCGCGTACGATGAGCAGGTGGCTGACTATCGCGGGACCGTCCTCACCGCCTATCAGGAGGTGGAGGACAACCTCGCTGCCCTGCGTGAGCTTGAGATGGAAAGCGTGAGCGAAGCGGCCGCGGTCGCGGCGACGGCGAGTGCACTGCAGCAGGCACAGTATCGCTATCAAGGAGGCATTGTGACCTACCTTGAAGTTGTGACGGAGGAGAATGCATCGCTGAGCGCACAGTTGAGCGCCGCCGACATCCAGATGCGGCGCTTGAATGCGAGTGTCTTGCTCGTGAAGGCGCTGGGTGGCAAGTGGGAGAATCCCCTCGCGAATCAAACGACGACGACGGCGGATCAGGCTCCCTGATTCCAGATGCCCGCGTTCTCAGTTCTTGATCTGGCGCCCGTCGTGCGTGGCGCGACGCCGGCGGATGCGCTGCGCAATTCGCTCGACCTTGCCCAACATGTCGAGCGCTGGGGTTATCGGCGCTACTGGGTGGCGGAACACCACAACATGATCGGCATTGCGAGCGCCGCGACGGCGGTCGTCATCGGCTACATTGCCGGCGGCACGCGCACGATCCGCGTCGGATCGGGCGGCATCATGCTGCCGAACCACGCGCCGCTTGTGATCGCCGAGCAGTTCGGCACGCTCGAGTCGCTCTATCCCGGGAGAATCGACCTCGGCCTCGGCCGCGCGCCTGGCACCGATCAGCGCACGTTGCGGGCGCTGCGCCGTCATCCGGACAATGCCGACAATTTTCCGGCCGATGTGCTCGAATTGCAGGCGCTCCTGGGTCCACTGCGCCCTGCACAGGCTGTGCAGGCGGTACCCGGCACGGGACTCAATGTACCGATCTGGATCCTCGGGTCGAGTCTCTTCGGTGCACAACTGGCGGCCACGCTCGGCCTGCCGTACGCCTTTGCGTCGCACTTTGCACCGGACGCCCTGCTGCCGGCGCTGGAAATCTATCGCCGCGAGTTCAAGCCCTCGGCGCAGCTTGCAAGCCCATATGCAATGGTCACGGTCAACGTGATCGCCGCCGACACGGATGCTGAAGGGCGCTGGCTCTTGAGCTCCCTGCAGCAGCAGTTCACCAATATGCTCAGGCGAGCGCGCGGCCTGCTGCCGCCGCCGCTCGACGACATTGAGTCCTATTGGTCGCCGGCGGAGAAGGCACAGGCGTCAAACATGCTGCGCTATGCCTTTTCAGGCTCCGCGGACAGCGTTCGCAGCGCTCTGCGGCGCTGCATCGCCGAAACTGCTGCGGATGAAGTGATGGTTGCATCGGCCATCTTTGAGCATACGGCGCGGCTGCGCTCCTATGAAATTCTGGGCCAAGTCGCTGAGGACTTCAAAGGAGAGAAGTCACACGCGGCCGTGAGCTGAATCCGCGTGCGCTGCGCGCGGTGTCGGACCTGCCGAAGAGCACTTGGCCATGCCATGGGCAGCGTTCGCAAATCTGGTTGATTGGTACCAAGGTACCAATGTACAATTGCCGCCGGTTTTCTGAGAGATCGGACCGTGCGCAAACCCACTGAGCATCTTGCGATCGAGCGAATCCAGACCGGAGTACGTATGGAACGACGCCTCCTGAAAGTGCTGAAGGCGCTTGCCGAGTACAAGAACATGACGTTGGGGGATCTGTTGGAAGGAATCGTGCTGCACGCGTTCGAGGGCAAGGCGCCTTTTAGCGCGCAGACGCAGCGTAAGATTGCCGAGCTCAAAGGCATCTATGATCTGAATCTCGATGCGCGCGCAAGCCACCGGCTGAAGGAGCGCTCATGAGTGATGAGGAATTCCTGGCCGCACTCGAGTCCTGCTCGCTCTGCGAGCGCGCCTTCGGCCACGCGGCCCACGTGCGCGCCGCGTACCTGTATTTGCGATCAACCGAATTTGCAGCTGCGCTCGCAAAGATGCGCTGCGCGATCAGGACCTACGCGGCGTCGCTTGGCAAGGCCGACCGCTACCACGAGACGATCACCGTGGCATACGTGGCGCTCATCCGGCAGACGCTCTATGAACGCGGTGACGGTGGTGGTTGGCAGGGTTTCTCGGCAGCGAATCCGGAACTGCTCGAGCGCGATCTGCTCCTGCGGTTCTACCCACGCAGTCAACTTGAGTCCGAGCTCGCGCGCAGGATTTTTCTGCTGCCGCGCTCCTCGGAAGTTGCGCACCCATGCCGCTGATGATGGCGAGCGCGCGGGCTTCTCGGCGGTTGGCTGTTGGCAGGCACAGTCCGGTTGATTACGGATACCGCGACGATCGGCGCATGGACGGTCGCCGGCCGGCACGACTGGGCTCGCTTCGGCCTGGCGGCAGCAGAGCTTCTCGGTGCGGTGCTCTTCGCAGTTGAGCCGCTCATCGTTGCGGGCTTCGTCCTACTCGTCGGTTCGTTTGTATTCGCCGCGGCGGTGCATGGGCAAGGCGCCCTGGCATTTAGCGTTTTACGCACTTGTGGCCACACTGTTACTGTATTTCTCGCGGCGCAGCCGGGGGCAGCTGCTCACTTGTAGGAACGGCAACACTGGACGATGGCGAGTCTATTCGTGGAGCGTCGTAGGATTGGCAAATCCGGAGCTGCGCTAGCTAGAACCGCTGACGGATAGTTACGTAACAGAATGATTTATATGTAATTCTTCAGATCTGGCTTGCGCACACCTATAAGGCCTGCCGGCGGGGTATCACGCGGGTAGTTTCTCAGGTTTTCGGGAGAGCCCACGAATCCTCTCCCGTCGGTGTGCGACATCCTCTGCGCCGCGGTGCCCGTACTCGCAGCTGAGGCGCGCACGAGTATGAGAGCCGTAAACTCGGCGAGTAGCCCATGCGCTCTATCCCATGGGACACTGTCTGCTCGTCGCTAAGGTACGATTCTTGCGAACCCATGTTTAGTCCTGCCGCCTTCGAACCGTGCAAGAGGTCAGACAACAACCAAATTAGCGTGGGAAGCGTTTCGTGGTGGCGCGGCACTCAGTCACTCGCGCAGTTTTTCCCGGCAATGCAGATATCGTAGCAAGCAGAACGCAACAGGACGCCCGACTTGGCGCAGCTTTTCCATCGACGCTTCGGGTTTTTCTTCAGGGTGGGCTTGCTTGGAATGGCGCTACTCGTAGTCGGCTTGATAATTCTGTGGCGTGCATTAACCAATTACCCGGGCGGATTGAACGAGGCACTCGACCAGCCAGTGCCCTTCAGCCATAAGCACCATGTTGGTGACGATGGTATCGATTGCCGGTATTGCCACAGTGCAGTTGAGAGTTCCGCGTTTGCCGGCATACCGCCGCTGTCAACCTGCATGACATGCCATTCGCAGTTGTACACGAATCAAGCCGCGCTCGCGCCGCTTGTTGACGCCTTCCAGAGCGGTATCCCTTTGCATTGGCAACGGCTATACAAGCTGCCTGATTTTGTCTACTTCAACCACAGCATCCACATCGCCAAAGGTGTCGGTTGCACGACCTGCCACGGCAGGATCGATTTGATGCCGCTGACCGCGCGCGAGACTCCGCTCACCATGCAGTGGTGTCTCGCCTGCCATCGAAGGCCCGAGCAATACTTGCGCCCGCGCGATGAGGAATTCAATCTGGATTGGCATGCGCAGGACCAACTCGCCATGGGGACTCGATTGCTGCACGACTATCACATCGACAAGCGACGACTGGCCGATTGTTCGCTATGTCATCGCTAAGCTCCGTGCCGCCATTCGCATCCGACGCTGCCCGCGCGCAGTTCGCGGTTGCGCGCGGACCGGCGTTCTGGCGCAGCTTGGAAGAACTCGCTGACAGCGAAGCGTTTCTGGACTGGTTGCGCCAACAGCATCCGCAGTTTGCGGCAGAGCTCACCGTGGATCGCCGCCGCTTCTTGAAGTTTCTCGGCGCGTCACTCGCGCTCGCGGGCGCCACGGCATGCAGCCGCCCACCGCAGGGTGAAATCGTACCCTACGTGCACTCACCGCTTGGGCAAGTCGACGGATTGCCGCGGTTCTTCGCTACTACGCTGGTGCGTAACGGTTACGCCCGAGGAGTACTCGTAGAAAGCCACATGGGACGCCCGACCAAAGTCGAGGGCAATCCCCAGCATGCGGCGAGTCTCGGCGCCACGGATATTTTCGCTCAGGCAGCCGTTTTACAATTGTGGGATCCGGATCGCTCACAAACACTGATGCGACGCGCGGACGCCGCATCGCGCGATGACTTCGCCGCCGCGTTGCTGCAGCATATCGCGCGTTTCAACCGCACCGGCGGGGCGGGTCTGCACGTGCTGACGGGAACCCTGACGTCGCCGACCCTATCTGCGCAGCTCGACGCATTCCTCAAGAAATATCCGCAGGCGCGCTGGCACGTGCATCAGCCCGCAGGCAACGCCAACGTCTACGAGGGGGCGCGGCTCGCGTTCGGCACCCCGCAATCGACGCGATTGCATCTGGATCGCGCGAAGGTGATTGTGTCGCTCGAGGCCGATTTTCTAAGCGATGCGGCCGCCGGCGTGCGCTACGCCCGTGACTACG
>PLIX01000286.1:4504-5024 GCA_003140135.1 Gammaproteobacteria bacterium | reverse complement strand
CGAGCAGCGCGCCGACGCTCGGGGTCGCGCCATCGCGCGCGACGATGCGCAGAGCCGCCAGGCGCTTGCCGGGCGTGCGCCCGCTCGTCAGGACTTCCAGGACGATGTGATACAGGAGAAAGATCGCGAGCGGCGGCCCGACGACCAGCGCGAACCAGACGCCGTCCGGTTCGAGCGGGCGCGCGATGCTCAAGTGGCGGTTGTAGAACGCTGCCGCCACGACGTACCAGGCGATGGCGAGGATCGTGCGGAAGCTGAAGTCGAGGACGAATGCAAAGGCTCGGGCGCCAGGTCCGGCAACGGCCAGCGCAACATCCACTCCGGTCACGCTGTCGACGAACAAGCTCATTCCGCCGCCGCGAGTTCTTCCGCCTGATGCTCACGCTGCAGAGCGTCGAGGAGCTCATCAAGCGCGCCGTTCATGATGTCGGAGAGCTTATAAAGCGTGAGATTGATACGATGATCGGTGACGCGGCCCTGGGGAAAGTTATAGGTTCTGATGCGCTCGGAGCGGTCGCCG
>PLIX01000286.1:0-4412 GCA_003140135.1 Gammaproteobacteria bacterium | reverse complement strand
ACGCGCTGCACGCGGTGCGTGCCCGACTCAAACTTGAAGCGCGCAAACGCCCCGCGGCCGGCAATGCGGCTGATGATCTCCTTATAGCCGCCGTGCTCTCCGGGGCTTTCGCTCAGCACCTCGACCGTGAACCCCTTGGATTCGGCGTAGCGCGCGTACATGCGCAGGAGATCCCCCGCAAAGAGCGCCGCCTCATCACCCCCGGTCCCGGCCCGCACTTCGAGGAATATGTTGTGCTCGTCGCGCGGATCCACGGGAATGAGCATCTGTAGGAGGGTCGGTTCGGCGGCTGCGAGCCCCTTCTGTGCGGCCAGGACCTCCTCCGCGGCCAGCGTGCGCATGGAGGCGTCCGAATCCGTCAGGAGCGCCTCGGCCGCCGTCAGTTCGCCCTCAAGATCCCGGAACCGGCCATAGCGTTCGGCCAGCGGCTGCAGCCGCGCATATTCCATCGATAGGTCCCGGAACTGCTGCGAACCCCCGGCTATTTCGGGCGCCGCGAGCAGCCGCCCGACCTCCTCGAAGCGGTCGGTCATCCTTTCGATGCGTTGGCGGATCGTGTCCTTCATTTATATAGAGCTGCAGTTCGCGCGGTGCGCGGCATGAGCAGACACTTTATAGTGAGTTCCATGAAACGGCATGGGATCAGCATCCTGGGGACGGTTGCGGCCGCGGCAGTCATCTTGGCGGCGGGCTGCTCGGCGGCGCGCACCGGCCAGACCACCCCCGAGCAGGGAAAAGATCCGAGCACGCTCACGCTCTTGGCGGAGCTCGCGCTCGAGCGCGGTGACTGCCGGCTCGCGGCCGAAGACTACGCGGCGGCGGCGCAGCACAGCGCAGTCGCTGTGGCACGTCGCGCGAGCGAAGTGGGCCTCGCCTGCGAAAATCTCCCGGCCGCCTGGCAGTCGGTGCAGCGCTGGCGGGCATTGGCGCCCGCGGATGCCGACGCGGCCACGACCTACGCCGCCATTGCGGTGAAGCTCTACAAGATCCCGGCGGCCGTCGCGGCGGCGCGGACCGTCATACAGGCGGCTGGTGCGAACGCAAATGAGCGCATTGGCCAGCTCGCGACTGCTCTATTGGAGGAGGCCGAAGCGCCGGCCGTCCTTGCCGTCATGAGTGCTGCGGTTGGAGCTAAGCCTTCACCTGAGACTCTGACACTCCTGGCACAACTTTCGCTCGAGGCCTACGACCCTGAGCGAGCGCAGCATTATGCCCAACAAGCGTTCGAGGCCGAGCCGACCCTGATCGCAGCGAAGCAGATTCTCGCGCGCGTCTACGTCATGCAGTCTGACGCTCCCGAGGCGATCGCCACCGCGCACGAGGCGATGGTCGGCGATCCGAAGAACTACACCTTCGAGCTTGCCGAAGTTTTGATTGCGCTCGACCGGCGCGAAGAAGCCCGCCAGGAGCTTGAACGGCTGCGGGTCGCCGGTGCCCCGGCCGCCGAAGTCGATCAGCGCCTGGCGCTTCTCGCCTTCCAGGAAGGCGATCTGCCCGAGGCACAGCGTCGCTTCGCTGATCTCGCGTCGCGCGGCGAGGTCGGCGAAGGCGTCATCTTGTATTTGGCCGACATCGCGGCGCGCGACGGAGATTCCGCCGCCGCGCTCGCCGGCTACAGGCAGCTTGAGAACTCCTCTCTGGGGCTTACGGCGCGCACGCGCGCGGCGGCCATCCTGCTGCCGGACAACCGCGCTGCCGCGTTTGCGCTCCTCGATGAGTACGCGGTGGCGCATCCTGAGGAGAGCTTTGAACTCACGCTGACCAAGGTGCACCTGCTCGCCGATCACGACGAGACCGACGCGGGGCTTGCGCTGCTGCAAGCAGCGCTCGAACGGCATCCGAAGCATCCGGCGCTCGAATACGAACGCGCGGTGCTGCTCGAACGCGCGGGCAACGTGCATGAGTCGGTTGCAACGCTCGACCGCTTGATTAGCGAGCGGCCCGATGACCCGACTCTGTTGAACGCGCTCGGCTACACACTGGCCGATCATGCCGAGGAGCTGCCGCGCGCCGAGAAACTGATTCGGCGCGCACTGGTTTTTTCACCGGACAATCCGGCCGTTCTCGATAGCCTGGGCTGGGTGCGCTTCAAACGCGGCGACGCCCGCGGCGCCGCGCCCATCCTCGCGCACGCCTATGCATTGGGCCAGGACTCGGACATCGCCGCGCATCTGGGCGAAGCGCTCTGGCTGAGCGGCGATGAGACCCAGGCGCGCAACGTGTGGGCCAAGGCTCTGGCGCGCGATCCAGCCGCAGCACTCGTCAAGAGCACGATGGCGCGCCTCTTGCCGCCTGCAAAATCATGAGCCGCGCTACGCTTGTCGCGTTGCTGGGTCTTGCGAGCCTCATCGGCGGATGCCGCACGCTGCCGGGACCGCCCGCCGCTCCCGAATCCTGGGAGGCGCGCCGCGCAGCACTGCAGGGTCGTGATCATTTTCAGGTCAAGGGCCGGGTCGCGATCGCGGCGGGTCAGGAAGGTTTCACGGCGAGCCTGCACTGGGCGCAAAGTGGCGCGCAGTCGACGCTCGCCCTCGACGGCCCGCTCGGCGTCGGCGGCATGCACGTGACCAGCGACGGCACCGCGTTGACTCTGGTGAATGCGCGCGGCGAGCGGCTCGATAGCGACGCCGCGCGCGCCGAGCTTAGGACGCGTCTCGGTTTCGATGTACCGCTCGCAAGCCTGCGTTTTTGGATCCTCGGCGTTCCCGATCCGTCCGCCCCCGCGGTGGAAGTCCTCGACGTCGAACGGCGCCTCACGAGTCTGCAGCAGAACGAGTGGCAGATTGACTACGCTGACTATGTCGTCGTGAAGGGCGAATGGCTTCCCGGGCGGATGACTCTGCATCGCGCGGACGTGCGCGTGCGTCTCATCGTCGACCACTGGGACTCGTGAGCTCTTCAATTTCGGGGAGCGCTTCGGCATCGATGGAAACGCTTTGGCCGGCGCCTGCGAAGCTCAATCTCTTCCTGCATGTGACGGGCCGCCGAAGCGACGGCTACCACGATCTGCAAACGCTGTTTCAGCTCATCGACCTGTGCGACAGCATCGGGGTTGCGCCGCGGGAGGATGGACAGATCGAACGCGTCGCCGGCCCCGCCGGCGTCGCGCCCGAAAATGACCTTGCGGTGCGCGCCGCGCGCGCGCTCAAGCTCGCAAGCGGCACCTCTTGGGGCGCGTCGCTGCGCCTGGTGAAGCGCATTCCGATCGGGGGCGGCCTGGGTGGAGGCAGTTCGGACGCGGCGACGACGCTTCTGGTGTTAAATCGGCTCTGGGGGTGTGATCTGCCCCCGGCAAGGCTTGCCGAACTCGGCGGGACCCTGGGTGCGGATGTGCCGGTTTTCCTTCACGGTTCATCGGCTTGGGCGGAAGGGCGGGGCGAGAAGCTCGCGAGTGTGGAACTGCCGCAGCGCTGGTACGTGGTCATCCGTCCGGGGCTCTCGGTCGCCACCCCCGAAGTATTCCAGGACCCTGAATTGACACGAAATTCCCCGCTCATCACAATACGCGGCTTTTTCGAATCGGGCGGCCACAACGATTGCGAGCCGGTGGTGAGCGCGCGCTACCCGGAAGTTCGCTCGGCGCTCGAGTGGCTCTCACAATCGGCGCCCGCGCATCTGACGGGGACGGGATCTTGCATCTTCGCAGCATTCACGAGCGCAGCAGCCGCCGAGGAAGTTGCGGCGCGCGTGCCGGATCGCTGGACGGGATTCGTCGCACGGGGGTTGAATACCTCCCCCGTGCATGAGCGACTTTGCTGGGGTGTCGCCAAGTGGTAAGGCAGCGGGTTTTGATCCCGCCATACGGAGGTTCGAATCCTTCCACCCCAGCCATTTGAATAGAGGCGCGCTGCGCGCGATCGGAGGGATGAGGCGGTGACTACGAGCGACACACTCGCAATCTTTGCGGGCAATGCCAACCCGGGCTTGGCGCACGACATCGCTCGTTATTTGACGACGCCGTTGGGGCGCGCCTTTGTAGGTCGCTTCAGCGACGGCGAGGTGAACATCGAGCTCATGGAGAATGTGCGCGAGCGCGACGTCTTCATTGTGCAGCCGACCTGCCCGCCCGCCAACGACAGCCTGATGGAGCTGCTCGTCATGGTGGATGCCTGTCGGCGCGCGTCCGCCGCGCGCATCACCGCGGTCGTGCCCTACTTTGGCTACGGGCGGCAGGATCGCCGGCCGCGGGCCACGCGCTCGGCGATCACGGCAAAGCTCGTCGCAAACATGATATCGAGCGCCGGGGTCAATCGGCTGCTGACCATCGATCTGCATGCCGATCAGATTCAGGGTTTTTTCGACATTCCGGTGGACAATGTTTACGCCTCCCCGGTACTGCTGGGCGATGCATGGAAGCAGGGCTATCAGAATGTTGTCATCGTCTCCCCGGACGTCGGCGGCGTCGTGCGCGC
>PLIX01000226.1 GCA_003140135.1 Gammaproteobacteria bacterium | reverse complement strand
GGCGCGCTCCTGCGCAGTGGGCGCTGCGGCGATCCCGCCGGATCCGCCGTTGAAGCTCACCCTATTGTTGACCGTGGTGCGATTAACCACTGTCTCGTTGTAGGAGTTATGCACGATGGTCACATTGACGTGCGTGACGGCTTGGTTGTAGGCAAACGAATTACCGACCCAGCGGCCGCCGAAGAAACCTACACCGACATAGCCGAAGCCGTAATTGACGCCGCCATAGAAGCCGATGTGCGGGCCCCAATAGCCGCCGTTGAATGCGTACACGCCGCCCACATAGCCCCAATAACCGGGAGTCCACAGCAGGCCGACGGTAGGCGGTTCCACCCAGGTTCCAGGCACCCAGAAATAGCCGGCGGGTGCGTAGGCCCAGTAGCCCGGAGTCCACAGGTAGCCCGGCGCAGGAACCGCGGGCTGTTCGTATTCCGGTAACGGCGGCGGCGGTTCGGTGGCCTGCACTTCGACGTCCACGGCCGGTGCGGCNNGGCGGAGGCGGCGGCACACGCACCTCAGCGACGCAGGCAGCCAGCAGAATCCCCGCTGCCAACATCCATGTCGCCCCGCGCAGGGGTCGAGTCACGAACTGCAATTTTCTCAATAATTTCGCCATGTTGCCCGCCATACTGATGTTTGTAACGCAGGGTACGCAGCCGTCTGCGTCCATGAAACGTATAACGTCACAGTTTACGAATGGCTTACCGCCGTGACGCGAAATCTTTCAATGACACGCTTGGGGGTGGCGCCAATAGGCGACAAGCGTGACTCCGAATACCCGGAAAACTGAGCCGGATCTTCGCGCAATCTTGGCCGATAGTCGAGTTACAGTCACTTAAGGCGCGGGCGTCAACGCGGGACTGTGCAATGGGCCAACAGGATACGGCCGGGCGTCCGCGAAGCATGGCCGATTTGGTATTGTCATTCTGGGGCTAGGAGTAGTTGAGAAAGCCGTTGACGCTCGTGAGCGTCGAGCGCGTGCAGCTGAGCGCAGCTGGGGCAGAAGACTTCAATCGCCAGTCCCTGTTTCAGGAGCTGGCGCAGTGCGCGTCGCGTCGACACGTTCGTAAATGTCGTGTGTGAAACGGGACAGGTCTTTTGGAACGCGATCGTTTCGGACATGGCTGCTCGCTGGCCGCGAGAGCGCCGTCGCGTGATTCAGATTCGATTCACCAGGCGCGATCTGCCGCTCCCCTTCGCCTCGAGAATCATCGCCTGCCTTAACCAATGCCGCGCCTTCTGCTCAGCGTTCTTCGCCAGCGCGGGCTTGTCAGCGTCGCGGTAGGCGATGCATTTCGCGGCCCACTCGTGCGCGCGCCGGTTGGCTTTTACATGCGCGGCGAAATCACTTCGGATATTGGACTCCGCGGTTGCGCGGCTTCTCTTGGTTCGCATCTTGGTCTCCTCAATGCCATCCTACTCCACTTGGCCACAGCCCCGCAGTAAGCCGCAACGATCCCAATGGCTGCCGTGCCTGCGCGTCAATCACTGTCGGCGGGTGAGTAGTTTCTTCGATCTCCGTAATTGACATCCGAGCGGTGTTGAAGCATCGAGTCACTACGGCAGCAAGCACCTTACTTCTTGCATGGAAAGGTACGCTGCAACGCCCGCAATAGAATGATCTCGATAGGGTCGTCGTCGCGCCACGCGGCCTTGGTCGGCATTCCGTCCTTAATTTGACGATCGAGCAGGGCCAGATAGTTATCCTCGTTCAGCGCCAGATCGGGAATGCAAAAGAGCGGCTCCTTGCTTTCCGCCTGCAGTGCCGAGCTTGCGAAGAGGAAGCCATTGCCCACGCCATCAATGTAAGTCTCAATGCTTTCTATGCTGTCCGCTTTGCGGGCCACCTTATACGCCTTTAACGGCATGGAAAACGCAGGCACGACCATCGTCAGCAGGGACACCAAGCAGAGCAAACGTAGTGACTTCATGGATTTACCTCGCGGTTGTGGATGGTATGTCGTGGATATTGGCTTTTCAATGAGCTTCGGCACCGTCTCAGCGACGGTGGGGCGTGCAGGGCTTGCAACACGCTTCCCGTCCCTCCTGCAAACATCGCTCGAACCGCTCCGACTGAATCAAGGCAGCGTCGCAAACGCGCCTGCGAAGGCGCGCATCGCAAATACAAGTGAGATCGGAACTAAGGCGTTGGCCGAAACTCAAAGCTACAGCCCTCTGTAAGCGGCCCCTTGCGCTCAAGACGAGCGCTGGAGCGTGGCCGGGCGGGGTGGCTCTTTCCCGCGCGGCGCGAGGCCAGCGCGACCGGCGCCGGTGCGCGCAGGATGCCGCTCGATGCGCGTCCGAGCGCGGCCGTTGGTTACCGCGACCTCCACGCTTCATCTCCAGAGGGCAAAGACGCTGTTTGTCGAGTGTGGGTCGGAAGGCACACGGCCTGCTGTTGGCCTACTACCTAAGTGTCGTTGCTGGCGGATAGAATGGCCCATCGAGCGCGCACGCTGGGAGGAGATAGCCATGATCGTGGGCTCGCACGTCATCATCTACAGCCGGGATGACGCGGCTGACCGCGCCTTTCTGCGCGACGTTCTAAAGCTGCCCTATGTTGATGTCGGCGGCGGTTGGTTGATCTTCGGACTGCCGCCATCGGAGGTGGCTATTCATCCGACCGAGGGCGCAGCGAGCCATGCGTTCTACCTCATGTGTCAGGATGTGGAGGTGTTCATCCAGGCGATGCACGCCCGCTCGCTCGTATGTT
>PLIX01000191.1 GCA_003140135.1 Gammaproteobacteria bacterium | reverse complement strand
TCATCGGCATCGTCACCTCGCTCGTCAGCAAGACCGCGGGACGGGTCAGCGTTTTCGGTCACGACATCGACCGGGAACTGGACGCGGCCAAGGCCTGTATCGGCGTCGTTCCGCAGGAAGTGAACTTCAACATGTTCGAGACGCCCGAGACGATCCTCGTCAACCAGGCAGGCTTCTACGGCATCGAGCGCCGTGTGGCGCGAGAGCGCGCGCAGAAGTATCTGCGGCACCTGCAGCTGTGGGACAAGCGTGCGACCATCGCGCGCTCCCTCTCCGGCGGCATGAAGCGCCGTCTGATGATCGCGCGGGCGCTCGTGCACGAGCCGCGGCTCCTGATCCTGGATGAGCCCACCGCGGGCGTTGACATCGAGGTGCGCCGGACCATGTGGGATTTCCTGCGGGAGATCAATGCCGGCGGCACGACCATCATCCTGACCACTCATTATCTTGAGGAAGCCGAGACGTTGTGCCGGGACATTGCCATTATCGATGGCGGCCTCATTGCCGAGCGGGATCGCATGAGCAGCCTCCTGCGCCGCCTGCACACCGAGACCTTCGTGCTGAACCTGCGCAATTGCCTCGCGGCTGCGCCGCACCTCGAGGGGTATCTTGCGACGTTGCCGGACGATCGGACGCTCGAGATCGAAGTGTCGAAGGAGCAGAACCTGAACGACGTCTTCGTGCTGCTGTCGGCTTTGGGGATCGAAGTGGTGAGCATGCGCAACAAGGTGAACCGTCTGGAGGAGATTTTCATGCGCCTGGTCGAGGGACGCGCCCACCCCCAACCCGCCGCGGCGCTGCCCGGAACCGCCCACGGCGGTCGCGCCTGATGGCTCAAGGCGCCGAGGCTCCGATCGACCTGGGCCGCATCCGTTGGATCGGTCTTAAGACCATCATCATCCGCGAGTACGGGCGCATCATTCGCATCTGGGGCCAGACTCTCGTGCCGCCGGCCATCACGGCGATGCTCTATTTCGTCATCTTCGGCAGTCTCATCGGCCGTCGCGTCGGCCAGATGGGCGGCTTCAGCTACATGCTGTACCTCGCCCCGGGTCTCATCATGATGTCCGTCATCACGAGCTCGTATGCGAATGCCGTCTCGTCCTTTTTCGGCGCCAAGTTTGGCAAGCACGTGGAAGAGATGCTGGTCGCCCCGCTGCCGAACTGGATCATCGTGCTGGGGTATGTCGCAGGCGGCGTGCTGCGCGGCCTCATGGTCGGAGCCGTGGTGACGACGGTCGCGCTCATCTTTACCAACCTGCGCGTGCACCACCTCTTCATCATCTTCGCAGCCTTCCTCCTGACGTCGACGGTGTTCTCGCTCGGCGGCCTTCTGAATGCGGTATTTGCCAAGAACTTTGATCAGGTCAACTGGATCCCGGCCTTCGTGCTGACGCCGCTCACCTATTTCGGCGGCGTGTTCTATTCGGTGTCACTGCTGCCCGAATGGGCGCAGCGCCTGTCGTACGCCAATCCTATTTTGCACATGGTGAACGCCTTTCGTTACGGGTTCCTGGGCGTCTCGGACGTCAACGTATGGCTTGCGTTCGCGCTCATGGCTATCGCGGCGGCGGCGCTTTTCAGCCTGTTGCTCCTTATCATGGCTCGGGGTACGGGACTTCGCGAGTAGCGCGGCCCGCGCTTAATTACCGCTTTTGCCCAGAAATGCGCGTTGGCAGCGCGGGTCTTCCTGCCCATGCTGCGGGTTTCAACGTGCGGAGACGGGAATGATTGCAGCCACAACGCCGGGCACCCGGTTCGACGAGCAGGAAGGCGCTGAAGGCCATGCATTGAATCAGCGCAATTCGCTGCGGCAGGTCATGTTGATACGCGCCGAAGGCGGCTACTGGGTCGCCGAGTGTCCGAGCCTCCCCGGCTGCACGGGCCAGGGCATGACGCGCGAAAGAGCGATCGACAGTGTCAAGGAATCCATTGCGGGCTACCTTGCGGACCTCGAAGCCTGCGGTCTACCCGTGCCGGAGGAGCGCTTCGATGCCCTGATCGTCGCGGTATGACCTTGGCGCGGCCGCGCGGCCGGATGATGTCAAACGCAATAAAAACTTCATCTTAGCGTCACGTCTGCGCCGTACGTCTGCGCCACTGTGCTCATAAGCAGGCGCCGTGCGTTCCGGCAACGCGCAGAAGCTCCTGCAGCACCTATGAAAGCGACCGCATTCAGCAGCTTTCTGGCTCGGATAGATACGGCGGATTACCGTATCTGCCGCCATTTGAACCGCGGCGCCTCCCGCTCGCTCATCCGCAGGCCCGTCCAGCTCGCGAGCCGCCTGGGCGATGGGATCCTCTGGTATGTGCTCATCCTGCTGCTGCCGGTGGTCTATGGGGCGCAGGCCGTGAAACCTGCGATCGTGATGGCGCTCACCGGAATGCTGGGCGTCACGATCTATGGAGTATTGAAGCGCTGGTTCGTGCGCGAACGGCCGTTCATCCGGCACGCGGGCATCTCGCAGGTGGGCGCTCCTCTTGATCGCTACAGCTTTCCCTCGGGACATACGCTGCATGCCGTGTCGTTTGCCTGGCAGGCGACGGTGCATTTTCCGGATCTGGGCTGGGTGCTGGTGCCGCTTGCCGGTCTCATTGCCGCGTCGCGCGTCGTGCTGGGGCTGCACTACCCGACCGACGTCATTGCCGGCGCGCTCCTCGGAGCGTGCCTCGCGGAGCTCGGTCTCGCTTTCACCTAGTGCGCGTGCTTTTTGTATCGGACGTCTATTTTCCGCGCGTCAACGGCGTATCGACGTCCGTTGGCACGTTTCGGCACGACCTCGCATCCTGCGGCGTCGAGGCCGTATTGGTCGCGCCCGACTACGGGCCCGCGCGCTTCGCGCCCGAACCGGGCGTGGTGCGCGTCGCCGCCGCCGGCGTGCCGGGCGATCCGGAGGATCGCCGCATGCGCTGGGGCCGGCTCACCGGCACACTTAAGAATCTCGCAGGCTCGTTCGACCTCGTGCATATTCACACGCCTTTTCTTGCGCACTATGCAGGCGTGCGCTACGCGCGGCGGTTGAAGATTCCCTGCATCGCGACCTATCACACCTTCTTCGAAGAGTACCTGCACCACTATGTTCCGGTATTGCCCCGGACGCTGGGCCGGGGATTGGCGCGCGTTTTTACGCGCTCGCAGTGCCGCGCTGTCGCGGCGCTCGTCGCACCCTCGGAGCCGATGCGCGCCGTCCTTCTCGAGTACGGGGTTACGGCGCCGATTCATGTCATTCCGACGGGGCTTTCCGCCCATCAATTCGAACCGGGCAACGGCGCGCGCTTTCGCGCCGCACAGGAGCTGCCGCCGGATCGACCGCTCATGCTCTACATCGGCCGCGTCGCGCACGAGAAGAACATCGAGTTCCTGCTGCGCGTGTTCGCGCAGGTGCGGACGCGCGTGCCGGACGCGCTCTTCGTCATCGCCGGCGAAGGTCCGGCGCGCGAGTCGCTGCGAGCGCTCGCATCCCGTCTTGGGCTTGCGCAAGACGTGCGCTTCGTGGGTTACCTTGATCGCAATACGGAGCTTCTCGACTGTTATGCCGCGGCGGACGTCTTCGTGTTCGCATCGCGCACCGAGACCCAGGGGCTCGTGCTGCTTGAGGCCATGGCACAGGGCGCGCCCGTGGTGTCGACGGCCAAGCTCGGTACGTGTTCCATTCTCAAGGACGGCTGCGGCGCATTGATCGTCGCTGAGGAGCTTGAACCCTTCGCGGCGGCCGCCGTGCGCGTGTTGCAGGATGCGCAGCTGCGCGCCAGCCTTGCCCACGCGGGCCGGCGCTACGCAGGCGAGTGGTCGTCACTCGCCATGGCGCGGCGGTTGCTGGAACTCTACCGATCGATGATCCCGGACGCGGCGGCCCGCGCACCCCGGCGCGATGCGTCCGAGCCCGCCTTGACAGATTCTGCGTCGTGATCCTGCGACAGTAGACTGAAACTTCGCGCATGTGACCGGGGGCGCTTGGCGCGCCGATGTTCTGCGCTACACTCGGCCGGTCTTCCAGGGACATGTCTTTTCGGAGCGGGCATGAGTGCCAAGCGCGCGCTGATCGTCGACGACTCAAAGTCAGCGCGCATGTTTTTGTCCCGGATCCTCGAGAAGTACGAGCTCGACGTCGACACGACGGAGACCGCCGAACTCGCCATCGACTATCTCGGCCATCATCGCCCCGATGTGATCTTCATGGATCACCTGATGCCGGGAATGGACGGCTTTCAGGCCCTGCAGGCGATCAAGAACAATCCGCACACCGCGACCATCCCCATCATGATGTACACCTCTCAGGAGGGTGAGCTGTATCTCGGGCAGGCGCGCGCACTGGGCGCCGTTGGGGTCCTGCCGAAGCAGATCAAGCAGGCGGACGTCTCCAAGGTGCTCTATCAGCTGCATCTCGTTCCCGACCGGCGCACCTCCGTCCAATCGAGCTTCCGGCCGCTCACGGTGGATCCTCTGGATGACACCGCGGCGGCGGCCGCGACCACAGGGACGCACGCGGCGATCACGGATGCCGCGCTGCGCGCGGAGCTTGCGGAGCTGCGCCATGGGTTGATGGCCCACATCGATAACCAATTCGAGCGCCTCGGCGCTGACCTGCGCGCGCTCGTGCGCGATGCGGTGATTCACGAAGCTCCCGTGCCCCTCCCATCTGCCGGGCCGCGTTCATGGGGCTGGGTGGTGGCGATGCTGGCTTTGGCGGCGGCTATCGCAACTACCCTGCTGTGGCAGCATGAGCTCAACCTGCAGCGCGCTTCTGCCGTGGGCACCGCGGCACTCGTGCCTGCGCAACCTCCGTTACGGACTGCGGCGCCTGTGCGCGCGAATCCGCCGACAGCCGGCGCGCCCGCTGCGGCGCGCGCCGAGCCCATCATCGAGCCCGTTCCCTATGGCGAGGACCCCCTGGGCGGGGTGCGCTTCGAGAAGGTGAGCCAACTTCTTTATCGGCTCGCGGCGGAGAAATACAGCGGCGTTGTTGACATCAAGAGCTTTCCCGGTCGCTTCTGCCTCGTCGGCAATGCCGCCGACGGCTATTCGCCGGCGCCCGATGAGATGCTGTTTACCAAGTGCGACGCTGTGGGGAATCCCCGCGAAGGGGCGCAGCGCGTCTCGTTGCCCGTCGCTAACCTCCTGGGCGAGATCCGCCATACCACGCGTGGCGCGCTCGACGTGCAGCTGACCGCGGGCGATGCTGCCGCGACCACCGTACCGTATCCGCAGGTTTCTCCCGATCTTACGGCGGGCGCGTGGAACCGCGCAGGCAGCACCAATAACCGTATCGAAATCCGCCTGCGCTGAGGCCCTTGTCGCGCTCGTGCTACCGTCCCTAGACGAAGATTTTCGCCCGCCCCGATGGCTGCGCAATCGCCACCTGCAGTCTATTTTGCCGAGTCTGCCGGCGCGGCGCCGCTGGGTAATGCCCAGGACCGCCGCCCTGCGGGCGGCGAGTCAGGAAATTCTGCTCGACTGCGGCGACAGCGTGCGCCTGCAGTGCTTTCATGCCGACCCGGCGCGCTGCGGCATCACGCGGGTCGGCCGCGTCGCCGTCCTCGTCCACGGCTGGGAGGGCAACGCCGAGGCCCTCTATATTCTGTCGCTTGCGCAGCAGCTGTTTGATCGCGGATTTGACGTGGTGCGCCTCAACCTGCGCGACCACGGCGATACGC
>PLIX01000230.1 GCA_003140135.1 Gammaproteobacteria bacterium | reverse complement strand
GGAGCGCCAGCGAGAGTGAAGGATAGATCTCAGGCCATCTCGGTCCCGCGCGCGGCGGCGTGCGAGTATCCGAGGGCTCGCGTGCGCGAGCGCTATCCGATTTTGTGCCCCAGTGCAACGTGCAAAGCCTCCGCAAATGACTGGGAAATGGGTCTATCCGTCTGCGCGATGTCGTGTTGAGATGGCATCGACAGAAACACCAGCCGCTCCTGTTCGTGCGCTAAAGTTGCTACGGACTTTACGACGTCAACAGGCAGCGTGTGAGATTGCGGGTGCGTGGCCATCGTGGTGGATGGCGCGATCGGGAAGCCAATCCAACCCGAATCATTCCGCGTCGCGCCGAGGTATCGGTGTCCGTGTGCGGGAACGAGCTTTCGTCCCCGCGGGTTCCGCCGAGCCGAGCATCCCGCTCGCGCAAGGCACGGATAGAACCCGTGAGGACGATGGCATGAATACCGGTTCAGGTGGAAGCGTTTGGGGTCCGCGCTTTGCGAGATTGATTTAATTAGGTCAGCGGGCCTGTGGGGTTTTCGATGCCAGCTCGGCAGCGCAGGCCGGCGAGGCGCGACCTTAATGATTTGCAGCTCTGCGGTATTCGGGTGCGCACGACTGCCCTGCGCGTTCTGTTTGACTAGCGAGTAGGGCAATCGCGGCCTCAACGAGACCCGCCTTTGAAAGTTAAGGAATCATAAGCGCTTGAACTGGTGGAGCTACGCGGGATCGAACCGCGGACCTCTTGCATGCCATGCAAGCGCTCTCCCAGCTGAGCTATAGCCCCACAGACGTGGGCGGCGAAGGTACGGGACGCCTGCCCTGTCTGTCAACCTCGCAAAAAAGCGTCTGCGACCGAGGTTTTGAGTTGCAGCGAATACCGCCTCGAGCCGCCGGTCGTACTGCTGCAAACAATGAGAGAATATCAGGCGCTGTCCGCCCTGCGCAGGAAGCTCTCCGATTCATGGCAGGAATCAGCGCCGCAGCGACGCTGCGCTTCGTCCTTCATTTCGGCGCGACAAGCGGCCGCACCGCATCGGACGGCCTCAGATCAGCCGATGATGCCGCTGACGATATTCGATAACGCGCTTTCTGCGCCTTGGGTGTTGTACGCCCGAATCGAAAAATGGTAAGTGCCTGTGGCCAGATCATCGATAACATACGTGGTCATGCCGACGCCCGGAATATCGATGACTTGCCTCAGATCGTCCGCACTCGCGCCGCAATAGATTCGATAGCCCGCCAAGTTCGTGAGTGCCGATCCGCCCGTGTTTTCATCCGGCGCATCCCAGGACAATGTCATTTCTCCCACACTGGGCGCCGGGAGCTTCGGCTGCGAAGCGGCGGGTGGGTTCGAGTCCGTTGAGGTGAGCGAGGCGACCGATTGGGATGAAGCAGCTGATGAAGATGTGACGCCAACGCTGCCGCATGCCGCGAGAGCCACCGTGACGACCAGCGTTGCGAGCCAGCGGGTGGCAACGATCAATCAATCGCAGCATTCGCGTCATGAAACCTCTCAACGTGCCGATCAACGCCTGTGCCCAAACGTGTCGACCACTTTGAGGTGTGGGTATGACGATGACGCGGCACGAATGTCCACGCGACCGGCAACCGCGCTAGCGCGGAAAAGTGTGACGCACCGCATTCCTACAATTTCGCGCTCACGACGTCCGAAAGCTTGCTTTCGATGCCCGCCGTATTGAACGCCATCAGCGCAAAGTAATAAGTGCCGGGACTCAGATCCGTCACGACATCCGTCGTGACGCCAACGGAATTTATCGTGATCGAGTGCGTTAGAGCGGTGGCACTCGTTCCGTAATAGATGCGGTAGCCGGCGAGATTGGTGAGGGCAGAGCCGTTCGAATTGAGGGTCGGCGCCTTCCAACTCAGCGTCGCAGACTTGGTGCCGACCTCGGTCACCGCAATGGCGAACGCGGGCAATGCAACAGTGGTCGTGCCGTCACTGACTCTGATGATGATATTTGAGTCAGTTCCGACGTTGGCGGCCGCCGGGGTCCCGGAGAGTTCCCCCGTGACCGCGCTGAAACTTGCCCATGTCGGCTTGTCGGTGATGGAAAAGCTCGCCTTTTTGCCGGCCTCGACGCTCGCCTTCGGCTCGAATACATATGCTTGCCCGGCAACGACCGATTTCTCAGGCACGCCGCTGATCGTCGGTTTGGTGTAGGGGGCGGATACGGCGATGGAAAAGGCGGGGAGCGTCGCCGTCGCGGTGGCGCTGCTCACGCTAATCGTGATGTCTGAATACTTACCCTCCTCAGCGGTCGTCGGAGTGCCGCTGAGCTCGCCCGTCGCGATGCTAAAACTCCCCCAGGAGGGCTTGTGTGCGATGGAAAAGCTTAGCGCGCTGCCGGTGGGGCCCTTGGCCGTGGGCTTAAATGCGTACACATGCCCGGCGACGACTGACGTCGGCGGCGTGCCGGTAATCGTCGGCGGATTCGCAGCCACTATCACCGGCAACGCTGCAGTGAGAACCACGACGAAAAAAAATTGCGCCCGCCGAACGATTACGTTCGGCTGTCCGATGATATCCATACGATCCCCTGAATCCCCTGAATGCCAGCACTAAATCTGCAACGCGGTGGATGCCTGTCTGAAGATCAACGTGTCTCCTGTGACGGGTCTATACACGCGTGCGATACGAGTTAATCGCGCGAATAAGTCTTCCGCAACCTGTCGTCAAATGCTCACGTCTGCGGATCGCGACAGCGCCGCGTGCGTGCCTGCGCACCTCGTGCGCGTACACGGGAGGTGTCAAATAAGAATCCGCGTGTGCACGGCGCGGAAAAAGATGGGGATTCGCGTCACGTTGAAGGACAGATCCCAAGCGGTTCCAAAATAAATCTGCGCGGCTGGCACTGCACGTGCTCAGCGCTGCCTCTGCGGTCGCACTCGGCTTCGAAAGTGCCGTTTCCCTGTGATGCGGTAATATCGTGGACTGAAAATAAAACCACGAATACGTCAAGATCCCCGCAAAGCTGAAGTTATGAGCCCCGCACCCGTCACAAGCTCCCAACAGTTTCGCCGCGCCTTGGGCGCCTTCGCGACCGGCGTCACCATCGTGACAACCCGCGACGGGGCGGGACAGGACATCGGTTTAACCGCTAATAGCTTTAACTCCGTGTCGCTTAACCCGCCCATGGTGCTCTGGAGCCTGTCGCGCCATTCCCTGAGCCTGCCTGCGTTCCTCGCAGCGGAGCACTTCGCAGTGCACGTACTCGCCGCGACGCAGGATGATCTCGCGCAGCGCTTCGCCACCCGCGGCGCCGATAAGTTCGCGGGTCTCACCGTAGAGCGCGGCCCCGGCGACATCCCGCTACTCGAGGGCTGTGCAGCGCGTTTTCAGTGCCGCACGGCATACCGCTACGAGGGCGGCGACCATGTGATATTCGTCGGAGCGGTGCTCGCCTTCGATCAGTCGGAACGCGCCCCGCTCGTCTTTCATGCTGGCGAATACGCGATCGCCGCGCGTAAGCCCGGCATGGCGGCTATGACTGATCCGCCGCCGGACACTGACAGCAGCTTCAGCTCCGACTTCCTTATCTATCTATTGGGACGCGCCCACTATCAGCAGTTTCTGCGCTTGCGCAGGGAATTGGATCAACACGGGCTCGCGGAAGCCGATTGGTTTGTGCTCAGCATCCTTAGCACCGACGAGCAGCAATCGGTCGCGCAGCTGGACGCAAGGCTAGCCTACACCGGCGCTCACGTGACTTATGATCAGATCGCCTTGCTTGCCGCCGCGGGCTTTGTGAAACTGCACGGAGCCTACTACCCAGGGGTACCGGTCAGCCTGACTGCCGCGGGCCATCAGGCAGTCATCGAACTAGTGGCTGCGGCCAAAGCCGCCGAGTCAGATGCGGAGCGGCATCTGGGCTATGGTGAGACCCGGCTTCTAAAACAATGGCTGCGTCAAATCATCGACGATTCTGATCCCGGCCCCCCGGCCAGCTGGCGGCGCGACAACGACTGAAATGATTGAAATCTCGCCTTTGCCGGAGCTACCGGTTCTAGAGGAGCACTGGCGGCACTTGGCCGAGAAATCGCCGCACTCATTCTTCTTGTCGTGGACGTGGATCAGCACATGGCTGCATTGCATACCGTCCAGCATCACACCTCAGCTACTGACCGTATCCGCGGACGGCGGGCTCATCGCCGCGGGAATCATCGTCAAACGCACGATCTGGCGGCACAACTTGATTCCGGTGAAGACCTGGGTCCTCAACGCCACGGGTGATCGGCGCTTCGACAGCATCTGCACCGAGCACAACGGCCTATTGGCCTCTGCACAACACGCACGCGACGCCTGGGAAGAGGTGTTGGACTATCTTGCAACGCGGGAAAAAAACTGGGACGAATTTCAACTGGATGGCGTCCCACCCTGGCTTGCGGATGCCTGGGCTAAAAGAGGAATGGCACTCAGGCAAACGCGACTTGATGTCGGGCGGCTCGTCGATCTCGAGCGGGTGCGGACGACTGCGAGCTCATCCTGCGTCGGCATTCTTGCGCCGCGCGTGCGCACGCGTGTGCGCCATACGCTCGCCGCCGCGGAACGGCGCTTGGGACCTGTGATCGTCGCGGAGCCAGCCTCGCTACAGGAAGCGCGCAGCTTCTTCGGCGAACTGAAGGAACTGCACATCAGACGCTGGCGTAATCGGACCCATGGCGATGCGTTCGATACCCCGTTCTTCGAGCGCTTTCACCAGGAGCTCATTGCGCGAAGTTTTCCGGAGGGTTGCGTGCAGCTCGTCCGGGTCAGCGCCGGCCCGAAAACGCTGGGATTGTTGTACAATTTCGTCTATCAGGGCCGCGTCTCGTTCTACCAAAGCGGCATCAATTATGCGGCGGCCGAACGCGGCGACTCGCTTGGTTTGCTGGTGCATGCTCTGGTGATAGATCACAACGCGCGGCGCGGCCAGGCGGTCTACGACATGCTTGCGGGAGATGCGCAATACAAACGCGCACTCGCCGGTATCACGACGCCGTTGTGGTGGGGTGAGCTGCAGGCGAAACGCCGCAAGTTGCGGGCCGAAGGACTCATAACTAGCGGCTTGCAGACGCTGCGTACTGCCGTGCGGCAGCTACTCGGATAAAATCCGCCATGCGCGGCACGACGAGGACGGCTGCCGTATGAGTTTGCGCAACTGCAACGCGCGCGCTTCGTCGGGTTCGGTGCTGTCCGCCAGGGGGGAGAGGTGATCAGCGGGCAAAATGCCGCAGCGCTGGAATTCTGCTACGACATTCCTCGGCTGCTGCTGCTTTTCGAAGGTCTGGGTGACAACTGCGACTTTGGGGTGATCCAGCGCGCGGTAGGCATCGAACCCTTTGGTCTCTTTAGGTTCACGACCTGTAAGCCCGCGGACGTGGCTGCGCTGCTGCGCACGCGCTTCCAATGCCTAGGCGAGCCCGACGACCTATGGCTCGATGAAGTAGGGCCGCGCCGCGAGTATTGGGTAAAGTCGCGTCATAGCTCCTTCGAAGCGCACACCGATCGGTACGCCGGCGAGGACGTCTCGGAGGTGGTGCGCTCGGCACTGATCGAAAAGACACGCTTTCTCAAGTCTCGGCTGGTCCGCGACCTGTCGCGCGGCCGGCGGCTTTGTCTGTGGCGGGGCGCGGCGGATCCGGCAGCGATTCAGGCGATTGCCGCCGAGCTGCAAACCTACGCCCCCACCTTGTTGCTATGGGTCAAGGTTGCCGACGCCGCGCAGGTACCAGGCTCGGTCGAGCGCGTCTCCGCCGGGCTGCTGCATGGGTACGTCAGCCGCTACGGGGACTATGACGGCGGTCCGCGGCCACCGATAGAAGAGTGGATCCGCGTCTGCGCCAACGCCTATCGCCTGTGGCGGGGCGCTGATCCGCCCCAAGCGCCCATCGAAAATCTCATCTCGCGGGCTATGGCCACGCACACCTGCACCTGGTTTGCAGATCGGTTGGTGGCCGTTCGCGTGCTCGATGAGCCCGCTCCCGCAGGTGGCCCCCTGTTTGAGCACCGGCTGGGGACCAGCGAGCCCACCCTGGTCTACGGGACGCAACTGCCGATTGGCACCGGGGGCCATTTCGCGTTCTCGGTCTGGATCCGAATACCAGCAGGGTACCGTGGCGTGCGAATTTCCGCGGTGCTGCGTGGGTATTCCAGCATTGCGCAGTGGAGCGCGGACCCGAAGTCGTACGCGCACTGGCAACGCATCTGGGTGACGGCCAACCTGCCGGCGGATGCGCGCTCCATCTTCTGCGAGATTACGGCCGAGGGCGCCGTAGGCGATGCATTTCATTCGGCGTCTTGGTGTCTGGAGCGCGGTAATCGGCCTTTGGGCTATGGTTACGCGTTTTGACGGTCAGCATTTTGCTGAGACCGTCACCGGAAACTAACCGAGCGCCCTTGCGCTCTGCTGCCACTGCTTGGAGATCGCCGCCGCTAGGCGGGCGCGGATTCCCGCGGCGCGAAGTACCGCCGACCAAGGCGCAGAAAATGCTTCTCATACAGGTGGTAGGACAGGAATCCGGCGCCGTAGCTTAACGCCAGCATGAGGAGGGCGCAGGCAATCATGCGCGCATCGCCGAATGAGGCAGCAATTCGCTTGATCCAGGCTGCGGCGAAGATCGCGAAGAAGATGTGAAAGACGTACATGCCGTAGCTGTAACGGCCCACGGCGACGAGCGGCCGCGAACGCAGCACCGCAAGTACGGGATGCGGCCGTGGCGAGAAATCATTTGCCACCGCCCCAAGAAGAATGAGCATGCATGCAAGCCCGAGGCACGTGAAGCCCACAGTCTGCGTAGGCCATGTGCCCGTCGCGTAGAGCTGCGAGAGCAATGCGCCGAGGAGCGCGACGCCGAAGCCCCCCGCGATCCAACGCCATGGCGCCGGCACGCCGCCGCGCACGCGCCAGCGCTGTACGATCAACGCAGCCACGGCGCCGAAGGCGAGCGCGTCCATTCGGGAGATGGTCCACATATACACCATGGAGGTGCTCGCTCCGAAGAGCAGCATGAGCGTCCGCACTGCAAGCGCCGCCGCTGCGATTCCCACGCTCAGTGCAAGTAGACGCGATGCAAACACTCGCACCGCGACGGGCCAGATGAGATAGAACTGCTCCTCGAGAGCAAGCGACCAAAACTGGGGAAACCCGGGAATCCCCATGCCGAGCGGTTCAGTCCAGTTGATCATCAGTATCCCGAGCCACAAAACCCAGGCGGGCGTGTGCGGCTGCGCCTGGCCGCGGCTGGCCAACACTCTCGTGAGCAGCAGAGCCAGCACCACGGCAGCGATGAACAACGGCACGATGCGCAGCACGCGTCGCGCATAGAAGCCGCCGAAGTAGTTCACAGCACGGCGGGATCTGTACAGCTGCTCGGTAATAAGAAAGCCCGACAGCACGAAAAACAACTCCACGCCCACCCAGCCCCTATCGATGAGCACCGTAATGAATGCGAATGGGCCGTGCAGAACAGGCACAGTGATGTCGGCGTTATGGGGAATGACTAGCAGGATCGCGAGTCCCCGCAGGCCATCGAGGCTGGGATAGTGGCGAGGTCCCCGGTCGAGCATCAGCGGATCGGTTTCCAGTTCACGATACGCTCACCCCTGAGGTAGCGAAGTATCGCCAGCAACGAAGCCACGTTTGTCAGCAGAAAGTAGTAAGGCTTCGTCAGGAGCCCTGGCCGCCCTGCCTGCAGGAGAAACCCCGCGATGCCGGCCGCAATCAGCACAATCTGCAGCGCGAACAAGGTTAGGTACACGGGATTTGCGGCCAATGCGAGACTTGTACCGAGCGCCGCGAACCAGAAGAGCGGCGAGGCGTAACGCAGCACCTTGTGCGACCACAGTTGCCACGCGAAGCGCCCGTAACGCAGCGGATTCAACAGGCGCCGCTCCTCTACTAATGCGTTGATACTGCGAACCGCGACGCGCACGCGCATGGACAGTTCCTGCCCGGCATGCACGAGCGTCTCCTCGAAGCACACCGCTGCGGGCTCCAGCACCGTGCGCAGCCCCTGTTCATGCAGATGCAGGGCTATCACGAAGTCGCTGATGAGTTCGGGTGCAATGGGCCTATAGGCCGAGCGCCGCACGGCATACAGACAGCCGCTCACGCCGACCAGCGAGCCAAGAGCGCTCTCCGCGCGCCGCAGACTGAGCTCGTAGCTCCAGTACGCCGCACCACCCTCGCCGGTCGGGTTCCGACTCGTGGTCTCGTAAACCAAGGAGCCCGCGGCACATCCCACCGCCGGATCGGCGAAATTCGCGGTGAGCGCATTGAGCGCTTGCGCTGCGATCCGGGTCGTAGCATCCGTGAAGACGGCGATCTCGCCCGTCGCGCTCTGCATGGCAATGTTCTGACAAGCGGTCTTACCCCGTCTGCCTTCCACGCGAATGAGTCGCACGCGGGAGGGGTCGAAGGCTTTGACAATTTCGTCGGTACCGTCCGAGGAGGCGTCGGAGGCGACGATGACGTCGACCAACTCTCGCGGATAATCAAGACTTGAGACATTGGCGAGCTTGGCGCGAATGCCGAGTGCTTCGTTATAGGCGGCGATGACGACGGTGACACGCGGTCGAATGGGCGCACGCACAACACCCTTGCCCACGAGGCGGGCAAGCAAACGGACCATCACCGGGTACCCAGCGTAGACGTACACGATGACGCAGGCGCACAGCCAGAAGACCACCTGCCAAAATATCATCGTAATCCTAGGCACCACATGCGAGTCAGCAATCCGGCGACCAAGGATAGACTCCCGGGCGCGAGGCACATGTCGAACAGTTGGCGTTCACAACGTTTGGGCGAATTGCGTACCGTGTCATGACAATTCAGGGCGGCAGGCAGGCACTGCCGGGCAAATCTAAGGAGCTTGTGCAACATTCACCGCGAAGCGGTCGCCATTGCCGAGAGTGCGGATGCGCACCAGGCACCGATTCGCCGCGTCCCTGGCCGACGTCGACTGGAGAGCAGTTTTGTGATTTTACTCGCGCGTGACCCATGAGAGTTGGGCTACGATCCTCCCTCCCCACGGCGGGGAGGCTGTCTTATCGTCCTGTGTCGTAAGTGCTTGCTTTTCAAGGGGATGATAACAGGGCCCAGCCCTCGCCTACCAATGGCAGTCTAATCCGCGCGGATGCCCGATTAATCCCCACATGACACCCAAATTCTTCATAACCATCGATACCGAAGAGGATGACTGGGGCGAGTACCGGTCTTCGGGATTTTCGCTGGATGCGGTCCGGGAGCTATTCCGCGTACAGGAGATCTTCGATGCGTACGGCGCCATCCCGACGTATCTTGTTACCTACCCCGTAATAAGAGATGAATGGGCGCGCGCGTTCTTCCTGGACAAGCTTGCGAAGCGTCGATGTGAAATTGGCGCGCACTGTCACCCGTGGAATACACCGCCCTTTGATGAAGAAATCAATGAACGCAACTCCATGCTGTGCAACCTGCCTTATACGATAGTGAGAGATAAGATCGCCAACCTCAAGGAGGAGATCTCAAGTGCTCTTGATGTTGTCCCCGTCAGCTTTCGTGCGGGACGATGGGGCTCCGGTCCGAACGTTGCGACCGCAATAAGCGAGCTCGGCTTCCGCATCGACACTTCGGTTACTCCGCATGTTGACTGGGCTACCGACGGGGGCCCGGATTATCGTGCCGCACCGATGTACGCCTATCGCTTCAGTCCCGATGACATCCTCGCGCCGGCACCGCACGGTTCTCTCCTTGAGGTCCCGGTGACCATCGGGTTCCTTCAGCGCCATGAAGCATTTGCCCGGCGCGCGATTGCGGCGGGAAGGATTGCGCGGCGACTGCACATCAGGGGGATTCTCGACAAGGCACGGATCGTGAACTTGCGCTGGCTGTCGCCGGAATTAAGCACGGCCCGGGAGATGATTGCCTTGGCGAAGCGCTCCCTCCTGCGCAAGAGCGCCTATCTCAACATGTCGTTTCACTCCACCACATTGATCCCGGGGAGGACTCAGTTCGCCCGCACAAAACAGGATCTGGACGTATTCCTGCAAAGTATCGACGCGCTCATCAAATATGTGGCCAATGAAGGAGTCGTCTTTTCCGGACTCTCAGAATCTGTGCAGATCGCTTAGCCGGCGAGCGCCGCGCGGGGAACCCTATTTCGCAGCACGGCTGAGCGGCCCCACCGCGGGCGATGCGCGCGCGGCGCCCGTCCCCCGCAGGTGACGCGCGAGCACCGGTGCCACGTGCTTCGCGCCGAACATGAAGCGCATCACGGGCCCAAAGGTCGGAGCGCTCGCGATACCGACGATGAAAAGTCCGGCCATGGAGGTCTCAAAGTGGGCATCAAGGAGCGGCGCAGCACCCTCGCGTGCGATGCTCGACCGCAGGCTGGAATCCAGGAGCTCAATCCGATCCATATCTACCTTGAATCCGGTCCCACAGATGACGTGATCCGTCTCAATTTCGCTCAGACCACTCGGCTGTTCCACGACCAGACGGACGCGACTTCCTGCAGGGCTCGCCGAGCGGATGCGGCCGCCAAGCATTGTGTTGATTCGATTCTCAAAGCGCTCCCTCAACCACCACGCACCGGTCGGGCCCCAGCTGCCGGCTACAAACCGATGACGCTTCTCCGCAGGAAAAAGCCTGCGAAAGACCTGCGGAAGCTCGCACACCGCCACGCTGCGCCAGCCAAAGCCGAGTCCTGACTCCGGCTGTCGAATCGTGTCGATGAAGGAGCGCTGCTTGGCGCTTGGCGCGGGATTCCAAATGATGTGGTCCGTGCGCGCAATCAAGCGCACGGCCGCACCAGCCTCGTGCAGCAGTGCCGCGGATTCCAGCGCCGACTGGCCCGCTCCGACTATCGTCACGTCCCGGCCCGAAAACGCACGCACATCGCCGATGCGCGTACTGTGGAAAGACAATGGTTCCGCAAGCCCCGCAAGCTCCTGCGGTACGTAGCGAAACGGCATATGACCTGTCGCCAAGATGACGTGGCGCGCCCTAATCGGCGACTGCCCCGCAAACTCAAGCGTAAATTCGCCGGCCCCGCCGGTGATTCGTTGCACTCTCGCCGGGTTCGGCTCACCCACCGCGCGCTGCCGGAACCACTCCGCGTAATCCAGAAAATCCGCGAGACTGAGCGGCCGACCACTATGCTGGTAGGGAAGCTTCCGCTCCTCCGCGAAACGCTCAAGCGTGAAGCGGCGCCCGGGATCCCACAGGTTGGAGGCGAAGGGCTCGGATTTTAGAACCATGCCGGCAGGCATGAACGCGCGCCAACTCTCCAGCGTGCTGCCAAATATCTGAAATGGAAGATCGGCAGCCCGCAGATGCGCCGCGATCGACAGCCCATAGGGTCCGGCGCCAACAATCACTGTGTCGCTGATTGACATCTTCCGTCCTTCACTTTTAAGGTAGAATTCTCATCGCTGCGGCCATCGCACGCACGGGCATTCGCATGAGCTGCTTCGTCCGTCGACATACGTAATCCGGTAACTTCTCGATTCCATAGTAGTAGAGGCCGGGCAATGGGTCCGCAAGCCTGAAATATCCATCCAACGTCCTCACTCCAGGGGGCAGCAGGCCTGGCGGCACTCGATGCTCTATTGACGACCGCCACGCAATATCGGAACGCCCACCGGAGGTCTCTTGCACCTGGCGCCCGACTTCCGCCCAATACGTGATGAGTGGAATATTCGCCCCACACAGAGTTGCGATCTCCTCCTGCCAATCAGTCCGGCCGACCGTGGGCTCAATGATGATGAATTTCCCGGCTCTGCGGTTGAATTTGAACTCGAAACTGCCGATGCCCTTGTATCCAACTCGTGCAATGATTTGTCTACTCAAACTGCCCAGCTCGGCCGCCTGATCCGGCGCTGCGATGCATACAGCGGTACTGCCAACCGCCGGCGGATCGCACACCAGCTTGCGACCGGAAAACATCGTCAGCACTTTGCAATTGCTGTCGCATGCAAACAGCGTGAAATAGATCTCAGTATCAGCTCCGTCGACCCATTCCTGGACCACAATGCGGGCGGCGTGAGGCAGCATGCGTGATGCCTCGGACTGGGCGCGCTCTAGGGTGTTCACGCGCACCGCGCGCTCCACCTGGCCGCTCAGCACCAACGTCTTATCGCCCGGCTTGATCACCAACGGAGGTGTCAAGCCTGCAATTAGTTGCAGGTCAGACCTGCGGTTGATCACGATCGAGCGGGGTACGGGAAACTGCTCGCGCTCCGCATATTTCTGAAACAGCGTTTTATCGGCAAGCAGCGTTACCATCTCCTTCGATGGCAAACTGATGCGAAATAGTGGCTCGAGCTCTTCGCGATAGGTCGAGACCGCGTCGACTTCTGCGTCACCCGTCAGTATCAATACCGGCCTCTGGCCGATGCGGTTCGCCAAACGTTTGAGGCCGTCAATCAGCGCGCGGCCGCTCAAGCTCGGCAATCGGACCACATGGCAAAAGCGCGACCAGGCTGCCGGACACGAACGCGTCGTCGTCACCATGTAAATGGGCATGCGGCCTGGCGCAAGACTGCGTATGACGCCCAATGCGTTCAGGCTACTATTGACAACTACGGCCGGAACCATGATCTTCGATTATCGCTACCAGTCGGATGTGTCGACCTAGGCATCCGAAGTCTTAGTACCTCTAACGCCGACCCGCGGTCCGACCCACCTCGATGTTATCCCTGGTTGCCGTGTCAATGACCCAGGCGCCTGCCAATCACGCCACCAGCACGGTGCATACGCTGCCAAAGGACGGATGTAAGTCCTCTCGGGCCCGCGCGTTCTAAGCCCGACAATGGGGACTCGACCGATAACGGGCCGTTTCGGCAGATCAGCTGTTAAGCATACACACGGCGAGGACTCAATACCTCTGCCCGGTCGTGCGCCGGATCACACTATGTCAATGCCAATCGTCATGGTTATCGAGTCTCCCGACGGCCGAAGCTCCGTGCAGGCTCCGAAGCCGCGATGATCCCGCGAACAAGCTCGGCACAGATTCTCTGGAAGGAAGCTGGCACTTGTCACAGTTGCTCTTGGAGGATTTGTGAACTACGACCAGTCTATTCATCCTGAAGGCCCCCAGCCTTTGAGTTGCCGCCCGCTCCGGGCATTCGACGCCTGGTTTGACGGCGAATTGAGTGGGGCCGAAGGATTGCGGACAGTGCCGTTTGAGGCAGCGATCACGGAATCCGGTGCGCCGTGTACAAGCGTTGACGATTGGGCGCAAGCAAGTGCTAGCTCAGAATGGCGTGCCCGGGGCGTGTACATAGGGCAGATTCTTCGCAGGTGGCGGCGCTGCTTTTGGGATATTCGTCACGTGCACATCATTCGAGCGAGGTTGCATTCGGTCATCTGCAGTGCCTGCCGGTTGACATGCACTTCGCCCGAACCCATCCTTCGTGCTTGTTGAGGCCGCGTTGCGGTCCAGCAGAATGCCGCGCCATGACCGCTCATGAAGCGATCGCTTGCGTCTCTCTTAAGAAGAGAAAGCTGTGGAAATGTTGAAACTCGTCATTGTCCTCCCGACCTACAATGAGCGCGAAAACATCCAGGCGCTGATCCCCGTACTGCAGGAGCAGCTGCGCGTTGTGCCCTATCAGGCACACATTCTTGTCGTAGATGACAACTCACCCGACGGTACGGGAGCCGCCGTGCAGTCGCTGATGCGCAGCTACGTCAACCTGCATTTAATCACCGGGGAAAAACGCGGCTTAGGAGCTGCATATATCCGCGGAATGCAGCATGCCCTGAGCGTACTTGCCGCTGACGTCGTGGTGGAAATGGATTCTGACTTCTCTCATGATCCGGCCGACCTGCCCCGATTACTCAAGGCGCTGGAGTTGCCCGCAGACTTTGTGATCGGCAGCCGCTATGTACCCGGAGGTTCGATTCCCAGCAGCTGGAGCTGGCAACGACGAGCGAATTCCCGTGTCGGCAACCTGGTCGCCCGCTACGTTGCCGGTTTGTATGACGTACGCGATTGCACTGCCGGTTTTCGCGCCATCCGCAGCTCGGTGCTGCGGCAAATCGACTTCAGTACCTTGCGGGTCAAGGGCTATGCATTTCAGATCGCTCTTTTGCACCGCGCGGTGGGGCTCGGCGCCAGAGTCGCGGAATTACCGGTGCATTTCGTCGACCGCAAGCTCGGCGAGAGCAAGCTTGGGATCAGCGACATTGTCGAGTTCCTGGTCAATGCCTGGTGGATTCGCTTGTGGAGCGCGCGCACCTTCATCAAGTTCTGCATCGTCGGCGCCACCGGCGTCGGCATAAACCTAGCGGCGTTCTCCGCGTTGCTCGCATGGGGCGTGAACTCCTACCTCGCTTCACCTGTCGCAGTAGAGGTGTCAATTTTGTGGAATTTCATGCTCAATAACGCCTGGACGTTTCGTTACCGGCCGAAGGCGGAGCATATCGGCATACGAGGTCTGAAGTTCAATATGGTGTCGCTCGCATCGCTGGCGGTAACCTTTGGTACATTTGTCATTCTGTCGAAGCTGTTTCCCGATTTGCCGCTCCAGATCGATCAGTTGGCAGCGATTCTGCCGACGACCGCGATGAATTACTTTCTTAATTCCTACTGGACATTCAAATGGCACCCGCCCGCGAGAGAATTTCCCCTCGTCGACACACCAGGCGCCACCGCTGAAGCCGTACGGAATCGGTCGACGCTGTCCTGATGCGCCGGTGGGTCGCGGCTGACTAGCATGTGGCTCGAGGCATGACCGTGGCGGGTAATGTCGATGAGCATGCGCGCCCGCAAGCCTGGGCCGGAATTCACCTTGTCGCTCTAGCGGCTCTGTCAGTGCGGCTCGTCGTGGCGTGCTGGTCCGTGCGGATCACCTACCCAGACGAACTGTTCCAGTATCTCGAGCAAGCGCATCGCCTTGTTTACGGTTACGGCATCGTTCCCTGGGAATTTCGCCTCGCAGCACGAAATTGGCTGCTGCCCGGCATGCTGGCGGTGCTGCTTGAGGGGTTGCGAGCGATCGGGCTGGACCGGCCGACAGGCTACATACCGGCGCTGAAGGGCATCCTCGCACTTGTGTCGGTCTGCCTGGTATACGCAAGCTACTCGCTTGGCCGTAACCTGTTTGGAGAGCGCACGGGCCGCGTTGCTGCCGTGCTAACGGCGATTTGGTACGAGCTCCTTTATGTGTCCACCGTTGCCACCCCCGAGGTGCTGAGTGCCTATGCAATAGTTGGTGCTCTTGCAATCGTCACGGGACGCGCGGGCGGTCGACGTGCAGTGCTAGTCGGCCTGCTTCTCGGTGCCAGCATTGCACTGCGTCTGCAGTATGCCGTACCGGCCGTCGCGCTCTGGGCGCTGATTGTGATTAAATGGCAATGGCGCCGCGCCGTGTGCGCTGCCATTGCCGGCGCGGCTGTCGTCGGATTCGCAGGCCTTCTCGACGCTTGGTCGTGGGGCACAGCGTTCATCTCGTATTACAACAACCTGCACTTCAATCTGCTATTAGCCAAAAGCGACGTTTTTGGGAGTAGCCCGCCTTTCACATACCTATATTGGCTGACCGTTGGGTCCATGGGAGTGCACTTGCTCGCGATCGGCTGCGGCGTCGTGCAATGGCGGCGCTCCTGGCCCATTCTGCTGCTGCTCGCGTGTGTATTGGTGCCGCATTCATTGATAGCCCACAAGGAGTATCGCTTTGTCATTCTCGCCGTGCCGCTGCTGCTCGTATTGTTGGCTGCTGCAATCGTCGATGGCTCGCAGAGGTTGCGCCCCAAATTTGGCGATCTAAGAGTCGCAGGCACTGCGATTGCGCTCGTTGCTGTGCTGTCCGCAGGGGAATGTGTCGAACACAGTATATTCGCCCGCAATGATCGCCTGATGGCAACTCTCGAGCTCTCGCGCCGCACCGACGTCGCAGCCGTGCTCGACTTGACCGGCCATTGGGCGGATTCGGGCGGCTTCTACTTCCTTCACCACGACGTCCCCTTTTATTTTCAACAGCAGATTCACGCCGTGCCGATGAGGGCGGTGCGCTCGCTGGTTAGCCACGTCCTCATGCCCGTGACCCAGGGCACAATTCCCGGATTTCGTGAAGTCGCGCGTTATTGGACTGTCGCGATCTTGGAGCAGGTTGCGCCGCCGCGGCAGTACGGACGGCTACCAGAAGACGGCCGCGAGCCACCTCAGACCGGCCTGGATGAAAAGCTCGATCCGGGGGTTCAGGCGCATTGAATGACTACCAGTTAATGCGGATTTGCAATGCCGGGGGAGCCCCGCGATTGCGCCTCAGCCCATCACACATGCTGCGGAGGCCGCACACACTCGGCAGCGTCGCCATCCGGTCACAACGTGCGCGCGGGAGGCGCCCGCATGTCGAGACTTAGCGACTTCTGGGGGCAGCTCTCAGCCCGTCAACGTCTTGTTTATCTCCTGGTGGCCCTGGCGTTGGTTGCAACTCATGCCGCGCCGGGCTCGTGGAACGCCGCGAGTCGCATCGCGACCGTTCAATCCTTGGTTGAATCCCAAACCTTTGTTATCGACAACACCGCGTTCATCGGTACCGGGGACAAAGTATTTATCGGCGGCCACTTCTACAGCGACAAGCCGCCGATCCCTGCCGTTTTGGGTGCAGCCGTTTACTGGCCGCTGTACCACGCCGGTATTGGGCTGCATCTCGGTTCCAGCATTCCCTATTACGTTGTCACTCTGCTGACCGTCAGATTGTTTTGGCTGCTTGCGACACTCGCATTCTTTTCTTCGCTCGCGTATACGGTTCTCGACCCGGAAAAGCGCTTCCTCGCAGCTGTGGCCCTCTGTCTGGGCTCGCTGTATTTCAGTTGGTCGAGCACCTATAACAGTCACGCGCTCGCGGCCTCCTTTCTTGGCATCGGCTTCTACTTTCTGCTAAGAGCTCGCTTTGAGCCCGCCGTTAAATCAAACCTCGGCGTCGCTGCGTTCTTCCTGTCGCTCGCCAGTACTGCCGACGTTCCCACGGGAATTTTCTATGCGTTATTTCTATTGTACGTTCTGCGTGATCCGCGCCTTCGCGCTTGCATAATTTTCTATCTGCTACCGCTGCTTGCCACGCTCCTGCCTGCTCTCGCAATAACCTATTCAATGCATCACAGCATCGTACCGGTGCAAATCGTCGCGTCCTATTTTCAATACCCCGGATCACCCTGGGTGGGAAGCGATCAACTTTCCGGGATACACGCCAACAATGCGCAATTTGCGATCACCTATGCCCTGTCCGCGCTCGTTGGGCCCAAGGGGTTTCTTCTTTATAACCCGATCATCGCGATCGCTCTTTGGGGATTGGTTCGAGCGATCCGCGACCAAGGACGTTTTTACTACGAGGCAATCGTCGTCGCCGCTGGCAGCTCTGCAGTTGTGCTGTATTATCTTATGGCTACCAATAATTACGGCGGCTGGTCCTATAGCATTCGATGGTTTGTACCCTTACTGCCGCTGTTGTTCTTCTTTTTGTACCCCTACTTCGAGAGCTACAGCCCAAATCGCGCACGCCCGTTCCGCGTGCTGCTGTGCGTAGCGATCGTGATCGCGTTTGTGGGCGCAATAGACCCCTGGTCCCATAGTGATTTGAGCGAAGTGCCGTTCGTCGCCAATCTCAAGGAGATTCCGTATGGCGTGCGCGCACTGCGTAACTTCGCAGCGCCTGCGATACCCGCTGCTTGTAAAAGTTGCACCGCGAAACCGCCACCATGAGTCGGTAGCCATGTGCGCTTCGGCAGCAGCAAGCACTGGCGCTCGAGCGCGCGGGAGGCTCGAGCAGCACTGTGATTCAGTGGACCACCCTATCCATGCGTCGCCGCGAGGCGCCGTCACTAGACTCGCCATGTGCGTCAAATGACGTCGGTACGCGCCACGCCCCTGGGTCAAACCCTCGTCGAGCCTGTGTCGCAGCTATGGGTGCGGGCGCTGTGGTCGAGCACGATCATTATAGCTGGTGTGTATTTTCTGCTGTGGATGCGACTGTACAACCTGCCATTTTTGGATTTCCCCAATCACCTCGCTCGCTCGGTCGTGATGGCGGACGCGCTCTTTGACCACGGATTGCGCTTCGCGCATGCCTTCACGGTCAAGCTCTCCCTGTCAACCTACGTACTCGGTGATCTGGCGCTTGCATCCCTGGTGAAGGCCATCGGGCCTAGCCGTGCGGGGCCGATTTGGACGGCGCTGGTGTTCCTCTCATTACCTGCCTCGCTCGCTTATCTGGCTCGCTCATTGCGCATGAGCTCCTTCGCGGTCGCAACCGCATTCCTGATCGGGTGCTATCTTGGGTCCAGCTGGTTCTTTCTGGCCGGTTTCTTTAGCTTCCAACTCGCCGTCGCGTTGTCACTGGTTGTAGGTGCAAACCTGTGCCGACAATGCGAGAGCCCATCCTGGTGGCGCCTCACAATAATAATCGTCGTGACCACATTGGGTTTCTTCATCCATATCACGACAGTTTTATTTGTGTGTCTGCTGTGCGTGGTCATAGCGATCGCCTACCCCGCGCCGCTGCGGCGGCGCGCGCTGGCGACGGCAGCGCCGCTCCTCGTTGCAAGCGCCCTGCTGGTCTGGGGCCTGTTGGATCCGGCTGCCGCGACGCACGGCGGCAGCGACTGGGGCGGAGTTACGGGCAAGGTCCTGCGGCTGCTTTCGCCGTTCGTGCGCTTTGATCTGCGCTCCGAGGCTCTATGCGCCTTGCCCCTGGCGCTATTGGCGTGGCTCGGCGTTCGGCGCTGGCGGGGGCTGCGAGGGGATGGCCGGACGTTGCTTTGCATTGTGATGGTCGGCGCTTTTCTCGCCATGTACTGCGTGCTGCCCGTCTCCCAAGGGCGTGGCTACGACGTCGACGTACGGGCGCTGGCACCGATGTACACGGGGATCGTGCTGCTGATACTCGTAGCGATCGACGGAGCCTCGTGGCGCGTCCAAATCGCCGCGTGGACTGCAGCTGCCTGGCTGGCGCTCGTGAATCTCTGGCTTTTGAACGACAAGTTGCTCCCTCTGGATCAAAGCATCGGGGTGTACCGCACGCTACTGCAGACTGTTCCGCCGGACAGCAGTCTCCTTCCTGTAAGCGCCGCTCCCAACCTTGGCAGGCATCAAGCCTTTCTGCACGCAGGATCCTGGGCGACAATTGACCGTGACGCCATTACGCCTTATCTCTTTTCCGGCTCGACTGGCGAAGCAATGAGTTACTTTCGCTACGTCCGTGTCCCGCAGGCGCCCTCGATTTTTTGGGCTCTTCGGCCGGGATATCCGCCACCGGACTGTATAAAGATCACTCGTGACTTTGAGTATGTCTCAATCATTGGTAAGGCAGACCTAGATTGTCCGGGCTTCATCATCGTTGCGCATTCGAAGGAGCCCGAGATGTCTCTCCTGAAGCGCGTCGCCGACGCAAACTCACGCGACCGCACCCGCCCCTCCGCCGAATAGCATCTCCTCGGCCTGCCCTCTTACGGTGGTGCGAAGAGACGCCCTGGGCCCGTCGCACGAGGTAACTCACAGTGATCCCGGCGGGCGCGGGATCTCGAAGGAGCTCGCGCTGACTGTTGGGCGTGGCGGGCCGCGCCGCACGATTCAGTGACCCTCGGTCGGGCTGCGCCCGAAAAATGGCCTAAAACGTGCTAAAATCGTGCCCCCGCTGTCAATGATGCACAATGATGCTTCGCCACTTTGAACGCCTCAGGGCCACACCATGGATCAACATATTCAAGATTGTGTTGCTGGCGATTCCCCTGGCACTACCGCTGCGCCTGTACGTCGGCCGATTTGAGCATGTCGGCACGTTGAAGTTGCAGCTGGCCTACTTGTTGCTGCTTGTGCTATGCATTGCATCGACAGCAGCAGTCGCGTTCATCGTAAATTCCTACCTTAGAATCTCATATGCCATCTTTTTCGGATTGCTGCTGACGTTTTGGGCGGCCTATCAGGCGATCCTTCAATCGTTCATGACATACGATGCGTTCATCACTATGCTGAGCGCGAGAGCATTTATTGGTGATGCCGTCAGCCAGTTCATGCCGGTGTTTATCAGAGCTATCCTGTTGGGCAGCACCCTCTTGGTTGGCATTGTCCTGCCCCCCGGTCGCAGTGGCGCGTTTTTGCCGCACGTACTGACCTGGGCGCTGGCGCCGATGGTCATCCTCGGAATCACAGGCATCGCGTACGCCCGGGGCGGAGATGGTCTGCAGGGCCTTCCCGGGAATGACGTGGTCGCCGCGTATCTCGTACTCCTGGGGGTCGAGGCGTATCACTCTGAGCAGGCGCCGCGGGAGAGCGTGGCGCTTGCAAGCATCCCCACCAAGCCCGACTACGATGTCATTTTCCTGGTCGACGAAAGCGTACGCGGCGATTTCTTGGACGTCGGGGCCGCCACCGGCATCACGTCAAACCTGCTCAGCACCAATCCGGCGGTACACAATTTTGGACTTGCGGCATCGGGCAACAACTGCAGCGAGGGTAGCAACATGCTGCTGCGTTACGGTGGCACTCGCGACGACTACCGAATAACCACGGATCACAAGCCCTCGATATTTCACTACGCGAAGAGCCGCGGTTTCAGAACTGTCTATGTCGATGGACAGCGTACCGGGAAGCGCTTGCAAAACGGCATGGACGCCTATGAGCTTTCCGCAATTGACGAGTTTATTCAATTTGACGACGTGAAGGTTGTCGACCGCGACATCAGGATCGCCGAGCTCATCTCTGCTCGCACTAAAAATCATGTGGCAGAATTCATATATGTAAACAAAGTTGGTGCGCACTTCCCTGTCCATGACAAATTCCCCGACAGCTTCATGCGCTATACGCCCGCGCTACCGCGTGGAGCGTACGAATCTATAACGGATGTGGGGGTCCGTCCGAGCGATCTGACGTGGGAGCGCTACAACAACTCCTATCGAAACACGCTACTCTGGAATGTTGGCGAGTTCTTCAGAATTGTCCTCGGCAGCGCCGATCTAGATCATGCTTTTTTGCTCTATACCTCTGATCTCGGCGAGGATTTTGGCAAAGATGAAGCAACCTTTAAGCTGCATTGTTCGCCTGAGCCTTCCGGGTATGAGGGGCTCGTGCCTCTGGTTATTATTACCGGCTTGCCCGGCTGGTCAGACAAGGCGCGCGAGGGAGCCATGCGCAACTTCAACCATTCGAGTCATTACAATATCTTTCCAACGATCCTCGCGGTGCTGGGGTATTCTGATCCCCGGATCTTGGGCACCTACGGACCCTCGCTGTTCGAAGACACGCACGATCCGATGACCTTCAACTACCGTTACTACGCCCGCTTTGGTCAGCCACCCCTGTGGAAAAAAGTCGCCATTACGCAGCAGCAACCGGGGCAATCTGCCGCCGATAAATAGTCAATGGGGCAGGATTCGAAAATACAGTTAAATGCTCGAAGCGACACCCGACGATCAGATCGGTAATTCGCGCGGGGGACAGCGATCCGCTTGTTCTAATACGCTCACTAGGCTCGCATCAATCGTCGTCGCTAGGACCAGCCGTGCCGGGTCCACACTTGTTCATATACCTCAAGATAGCGTGCTCCCATCGAGTTGCGGGAATAGTGGCTGACGAACTGCGCATGGGCACTCGCTGCTCTGGCTTTGGCCACCTCCGGGTGCGCAAGCGCCTCCCGCATCGCCGCCGTCAGCGCTGCGACATCGTTTGGCGGGACGATCCACGCATCCTGAGCGTCGCGCAGCACTTTAGGAATTTCGCCGACGCGCGTCGAGACAATGGGACAGCGCATCGCCATGGCTTCCAATATCACGATCGGCAGCCCTTCCTTATCGGACGTCAGTGCCAGAAGATCGGCCGCGACCAGGATTTGAGCGATATCGCTGCGGTAGCCGCACACATGCATGCGATTCTCCAGATGCTGGCTCCTGACAAGGTCGATAAGGTTTTGACCCTGCTCCCCTTCGCCCACCAAAAGCACGTGTACATCCATGCTGGCCGGCAGGTTGGAGACAGCCGCAATCAGCAGATCAATGCGCTTGGAGCGCGCCAAGCGACCTATTTGCACGATAAGCTTGGCGCTCATCGGGACGTCAAATTCGCCACGCACCTTCTGGCCCGCGTCGTCCGCTACGGCGGGCGCACTGATGCCATTCTTGATGATCGAGACCTTCTGCGCGGGTACCCCACTCGTGGTCAATANNTGCTTTATGACCGAGATCTTGTCCGGCGACACGCCGCTGGCGACCAATTGTTCGAATATCTCATTAGAGACCGCCACGACATGGTCAAAGCCTCTTAGATCTCGCTTGTCGAGAGCCTCAAGGAGCCGCATCTTGCGCGATTCGCTGATCCAGTTGTGGCACGTCGCCAGGCAGCCCAACTTTCGAGGCGTTCCGAGTACGGACAGCAGGATATCGGGCTTGTATCCATGGGAATGTACAATTGCCCGCGGATACCGGCTGAGCAGCTGCCGCAGGCGCTTCACCATTGGCAGCAGGGCCAAACGGCCGGTGGGCACGAACGCCTCTGCCGCCAGCCCCGATGCACGCGCGCGATCCACGACCTGCGTCGCCCCCTGGCCCTCCAGTGCAACCACATGACTGTCCCAGCCCTGATCATTGAGGTAGCTTGCCAATTCCAGCAAAGCCCGTTCCGCGCCATACAGGCCGCCGGTACTGACTAGCTGAATTGCTGTCCTCGCGCGCGTCACGGTGGTCAACCGACCAAAAGTTGCCGATAGCGTTCAGTGACGCGCTTGGAGTCGAAACCCGATTTGACATATTGTTTGCACGGCTCGCTGAGCTGGAGGACTTTGCCAGGGTGATGCAACACGAATTCGATCGAGGCCTGGAGAGAAGACGGATCACCCGGAGCCGTAAGCCACCCACGGCCGTTGAGGAGGTCCGGGATTCCGCCAACCGCCGGACAGATCCCCGGCAAACCCGTCGCCATGGCCTCGAGGAGCGCGCGCGGAGTGCCCTCGGAGCGTGAGTTCAAAACAAATACGTCGGCAGCTGCCAGATAGGGTTGCGGGTCGATCTGCGCACCGACGAGATTGACGCGGTACCCGAAGTTGTGCGTATTGATGAGATCCTGGCAGGCGCCCCTCTCCTCCCCGTCGCCGACCACGATAAGCCTGGAATCCGGGGATTGCGGGCACTGCACCGCAAGAAACGCCGCGATGAGCCCCGGTACATTCTTCACTGGAGCGAGGCGCCCTACGAAGACGAACGTCAACTGCGATCCGTAGCCGAGCGCCGCGCGACAAGCGGCTCGCTCGCGGCGCGTATATTCTCCCAGCTCCAGGCCAATCGGTATCACCGTGAGCCGATCACGAGACATTCCGAGCTCCTCACACAGATAGTCCTTGATGCTCTGGTGAATGACCGTGATCGCGCTCGCCAGGCGCCAGCTGATGCGGGCACGCACTCTGCCAGCGAGACTCTGGCTGACGTCGAGAATGGAATGCTCCGTGACTACGACTCGTTTGATTCCCGCCAGCCTCGCTGGCAATCCAAGTCTATTCAGACCAAGAAAGTGGTGCAGGTGAATCGCATCCAGACGAAGGCTGCGCAGCCGCCTCGTCACGCCCACGCTGATGCCGTTTCTTTCAAGAATGTTTGACGGAATGTTCAAGTCCACCGTTCTTATGCCGTATTCAGCACATTTTTCCTGCAGTGGGCCCGGAGCTTTATCGATGGCCGCACATAGCACTTCGACACCGGACTCGGCGAGCTCCTTGGCGAGCTGCAGTCCGACGATTTCGGAACCTCCAAACCCAAACGAATAGAGCACTTCGAGAACTCTCGGGCGCGCATTTTGCCTCAGGGCATTCACTGAATAGCGAGATCCTTGGTATCAAGCGTCGCCGCAACCAGCTCGCTGAAGTGCGCAAGGTACCTCTCCGGCGAAAATTCTCTGGCGACCCGCAGCTGGCCGGCGGTGCCGAATCGCCGCCTGAGATCTTCGTCGTCCATCAGCCTTGCAAGTCCCGCGCACAACTCTTCGACGTTGCTCTTCTCGACGAGAACACCGTCGACTCCATGCTCGACAACTGTCGGTATGCCATCCACTCTGGCGGCTATCCTGCACTTGCCCGCGGCGGCGCCTTCCAACAGAACTCGTCCCATGGCTTCGCTGCGCGACACCAGCGCGAGGATGGCGCAGCGGGAGACCCACTTTGCCAATTCCTCCTGCGGCACCCCCGGCAGCGCCAGAATCTGCGCATGCTCTACGCCATGCGCTCGCAGTTCCTTGGGAATGAGATGCCCGATCAGGACGAGCTTCCACTTCGGGTAGCGTGGTGCCAGGCGTACGAATGCCTCCACGAGTACGTCCACGCCTTTGCGCATGAAGGGAAAACCAGCGGCAAGAATGATTTTCTCCTCGGGGGCTGAATAAAATCGGTCCGTATAGGTCAAGGCAAAAAAGTGCCGCACGACGGTGCTGTCTCGCAAGGTAACGAAGTTCGCCAGTTGATCGACGAACAGCAGGCGCACGGCATCCGCTCTGCGTAACACATAATTGCCGATGAGCCGCATCTGCAGCAGCCGCATCGTTCGCCAGAGAGCCACCTTGACGTGCGCAAAATTGTCGCGATTGCCGTAAACCCCATTGACCTCACAGACAAACGCGGCATTCAGGCGACGGGCCACTCGCAATGCCAATAGTCCGCCTTTGAAAGGGTCATACGAGGTGACCACGATCCGTTGCGTGCGTGTCGCTTGCAGTTCTTTGGCGC
>PLIX01000217.1 GCA_003140135.1 Gammaproteobacteria bacterium | reverse complement strand
CCATCCGACATTGCCTGCCGCTACGGCGGTGAGGAGCTTGTTGTTGTGCTGGCGGAAGCAAACCTGGAATGCGCCCGCGCGCGTGCCGAGGAGATGCGGCTCGCGATCCGCGATACCAATCTCACCCATCTGGGGCAAACGCTGCCGGCTCCGACCGCCTCGTTCGGCGTCGCCGCCTACCCAGCGAACGGAACGACGTCCGCCGATCTGCTCAAGGCGGCCGACCGTGCGCTCTATCGCGCCAAGGAAGAGGGTCGAGATCGGGTTTGCGTGGTCGCGCAGGCGGCGCCACCTGGTTTATGACGCGGCGCGTGACACAGACACGATCGCATACGGCTTTTGAGAAGGCAGAGAGCGCGTTACAGACGCACAGACGCTAGGCCTCGACGATTCAAACCGACGCGATACACGGCGGCATCGTTTAGACGTGGACTGATTTTTCTGTGCTCACTCATCGCGCACTCAGTAAATCGGCGCTCCACTTAACTCGCGCAATAGAATTTATTGCGCGCCCGGAGAGACTCGAACTCCCGACCCTAGGTTAAAAGTTGCAGCGATGACTTTATAGGATCTTAATTTTCAACCACTTAGCAGGCCCGCGCTCACTCAAAACAGGCACTGTTGCGCGCGAAAAAGCATCAAACGCTACGTTTTCGCTGCGCTGCCGATCTGCCGGTTTGACGACACGCACGCGTCTCCTATACTGGAACGGCAATGCCCACCGCCGCTGTAAAGCTCCCCGCTGCTAAGTTTCCGACCTGAGAGCTTGGTGAAAGCAGGTCAGGTTGGAGCGGCCGGTGACGACCGGCAGCTCGGAGGCAGGAAGCGACCTTTTGCGTGAAATGCGCGCGAGCGGCTCAGTGCGGCCAAACCCGGACTTTCGATGACCTTAAGTGCCCGCCCTGAAGCCGACATTCAAGTATTGGTCGCCGCACGTTACTTGCCAACTCTGGGAGCATCGCTGACCATGAGTGAGTGGCGACCGATGACTGGGTAGACTAGTGGACGACATCCCGGGCCCAGCGCAACCACCGACATCATTCAATCCGCCTGTCGCCGCAAATGTCGTTGCGCCGACCGAAACATCGCCCGACCCGAAGCCGATTTGCGCATCAACGGATTTACAGGGGAGCCCGGTAGCCATGTTTGACGTGCACTCGCCCCGTACTGCCGCGCACACGTGGACGGACTTCTGGATTCATCTGGGCACGATTTCGATTGGATTGCTGATCGCCATTGGGCTTGAGCAGAGCGTGGAAGCGCTACATCGGCTGCACGAGCGGCACCGGTTAGAACAAGACTTGCAGATGGAGGCGAAGAAGAACCTCATCCTGATGGACATCGATAATCAGTACTTCGACGCTATGGTTGCATGGCTTACTCAGCTTCGTAGCCAGGTGGATGCGATGCGTGCAAGCGGCGGTAAGGCGAATTTCACCTACCAGCCTCCGCCGAAGACGCGCGGTGTGTGGTCTCCGGACTCGCCTTACTGGAATACCGCAAAGGAGAGCGCGGAGATTGGGCTGCTGCCGCGCGATGAGGCCGGGATGTACGACCTGGTATACGCGCAACAGGGATTTGTCAAGGAGATGCTATTGGCGTATTCAAATGAGCTTGATCAGCTACGTCGGTTTGAAAGCCGGTTCGCGGTCATCGAAAGTAAGGTATCCGCATCTGAGCTGGCTCACATGGCGCCCGCGGATCAAAGCCGCGTCGCGGTTGTCGATGTAAGACCTGTACCCGACGTCTCGCAGATGACACCGCAGGACCTGGGCGAGTACTCGGTACTGCTAAACAATACCCTGACCGAATTGTTCCGTTTCCATCGCACCACGAATATTGCTTACGGCGTAACCCGCGCCATAACGCAGGGAGCCAGGTCCGATGAGGATCTATTTCGAATGATGGGTGCGCGACCAGGCGATGACGTCGCGTCACCGTCTGCAGCGTCTGCTGCACATTGAAATTGCGTGATTGGGGCGATGGGTAACGGGTCGCAGTAACAAAGCTGAAGTCTTGTTGGGACCTCCGGGAAAGCTGACGTTCGTGACAGGCGGGTCACGAGCTGCCCTCAGCGGGGTGGTCCGTGCCGGCGTAAGCTGAGTTTGGGTGGCCGCGACCGGGCATTGATTGGACAGCTGGCAAATGCATATCGGCCTTATCGGAGGGATCGGCCCTGCGGCGACTGATTTTTACTATCGGCGCCTGATTTCAACGTTTGCCAGCAAGAAGGCGGCGCTTGAGCTGACGATCGTGCATGCCGACACACCAACGCTCCTCGGCAATCTCGCAAGTAATGACGCCGCTACCCAAGTCGCCATCTTTATGAAGCTGACTAACCGCTTGGCGGCGGCGGGGGCCGAGTGTGTCGCTATCACATCCATCGCCGGCCACTTCTGTATCGACGCGTTCACGGCGTCGTCCGTGCTACCCGTGGTTGACATGATTTCCGAAGTTAACCGAGCCATTGAACAACGAGCCTTCGAACGGATCGGCATCCTCGGAACCCGCACGGTCATGGAGACGCGCCTTTATGGAGGCGTTTCCAGCGTGGAAGTCGTCCCGCCCAGCGGCCAGGATCTGGAAGATGTGCACCAGGCCTATGTTGCGATGGCAGCGTCCGGGATCGTTACAGAAGCTCAGAGCGCAGTCTTCGCCGCGGTCAGCAAAAAGTTGCTTAAGGAATCTGGCGTCGAGGCAATCATGCTCGGAGGGACCGACCTCGCACTGGCCTTCAACGAACGAGACACAGACTTTCCGCTCATCGACTGCGCCGGCATCCATGCGGACGCCATCGCGAAATTGGCCACCACCTGAGATTGTCGTGACGTCGGCACCCCGCTGCGAGGGGTGCGCTCGCCGTTGAGACACCAGGGAGATCGGACTAGATCGTAGTTTTCGCTTCAGGATAGCCGCCATTCACGACAGGCAGTTTCATCGGGTCAACTCCAGCCACATGCGGTACCCAGGTTCCCTTAGTCAAAATTGGCTGGACACTATTTGTCTCCACGGGCGTGGCCCTCCGACCAACTAGACCGCGGACTGCCCGTGCATGAACGGCAGAAGGTTCCTCGACTGTCATGGTGAGAAAGCGGCTGCGCACGCTTGTCCACGACGGCCCCGACAGCCATCGCGGGGACACGGGTTGGTCGCCTCCATGCTGCACTGGGCAAGAGCAGCGCATCTATCGCTCAAGCACCCTTGCTTACGGATTAGCGGACGAATGTGCTCGCTCAATGAGCGCGAGTTCTGAGTTCTCCTGCACGCGGTCGAAGAGGATTTCGGAACCGTCGGGTGAGATATCGAAGTCACCGATCACGAACTCCGCCGGCAGCTTGGCGAGCATGCGCTCGGCACCGGTCCGCAGATCGATAAGCCAGAAGTCCTTATGCTCGAAGTCGCCGCGCAGGGCCACCAGCGACTGCCCGTCTGAGGAGAACGCCACGTGTCGAGCACCACGTGTCAGGATCAGAGGAGGCAGCGGATAGGGCCGGCCATCCCGGCCGGCGCCTCGCAGCGGGAAGGTCGTACCGATGTCGGCGCCCGAGTACACGAAGAAGCGGCCATCAGGGGACCAGACGGGATCCACGGAATACTCGGCAACTAGAGGCAGGGGTCGCGCGCCATTGAGGAAGATGCTGCTCAGACGCGGCTCCTCGTCGCGAACCACCGCAGTGACGATCGATTGTCCGTCGGGTGCCCACGCGGGATCGCCCCGCAACGGGAGCGAATCGGCGATGATTCTCGGGTGTGAGCCATCCCGGTCGATTACATAAAGCAGCGACCTGTTCTTGTCCCTTGCCGTGAAGGCAATGTGGCGTCCGTCCGGCGCGATGGCCGGCGCGCCGGCGATCAGCGAGTCCGTGCTGCTCCAGATTTCGCGCGTAGCTCCCTTCGTCAAAGTCCAGATTCCCTGTTTGCCGCCTTGCCCGGCAACGTACAGCACGTAGTCGGGACCCAGCCGCGGCGCAGCGCCATCCGCGGAAAGAAGCGAGGGAGTCGGCGCGGTCGCAGGTGCGCCGTCCTTCGCCCTCAGAGTCAGTCTCCAGAGGCTGCTGCCTGAATTGACGATGGTGGCGACTAGGCGCTGACCGTCCGCGCTTGCCGCGAGCGAGGTGTACGTCTCGAGTCCGAAGCTGATGCGATGCGGGACCCGCCGCTCAGTGTCGAGCGTGTATAGCCATGGTCCGGAGCCGTCGCCCGAAGTGGCAAGATAGACGATAGTGTGGTTGTCCAGCAGGGTTGGGTAGGCCACGTAAGAGTTGTGAGTCGTGAGACGCGCCAGCCCAACGCCTGAGGGTCGAACACGCCAGATATCCCAGACACCATCGGTGGGTATTCCGCGGACGAAATAAATGAAGGCATCGTCGGGCGACCACACCGGGAAGTGACAGTGCACGCCCGCGGGCGCTACATAGATGAGGCGGTCGGGCATGCCCGGCTCGCGCACGAAGACGGGATCGCCCGGAGCGGTCGTATGGAATACCAGCTTCCTGCCATCGTGCGACCAGTCGTACTCGGCCACTTCCGGGAGATATACACGCAGCGGCCCCCCGCGCATCGGCACGGCCAGAACGTTTACATCTTCTGGTCGTGAACCGTCCGAGCTGCGCGTCCAGATCGAAACGAGCGACGAGTCGGGGGAGAAGTCCAACGTTCGGATCTCCCGGGGGGAGGTGAACTCGCGCGGTTCGCTGCGTGTCAGGTTGCGGTAGGTGCCACTGCCAACCTCGCTCACCCACACGTCGCTTCTACCCTCGCGGCTCGCCAAGAACGCCACGAACTTCCCATCGCGGGACATGGCGGCCGCACGGCCCACACCCTCGAAGCCCGCGAGCCGGCTGAACCTGGCATTGGCTAGCGGATTACCCGCCGAATCGGCCTTTCTCGTGGCCCACCATGTCAGCGTCGCGACCATCGACAGCAATAAGACGGCGAGCATCAGCCCTGTTCGCCTTCTCAAGAGCGCTCGGGATGCGCGAGCACCGAGGGTCTCGCTCGATTCATCGGTGACGGGTGCCGCTGCAACAGAGTTGACGGGTGCCGCAGCGGATGATGCCTTGACACATTCAGCGCCTGGCGGCTGCGAGGCTCTTTGCGATACCGCCAGGCCCGGCGCGCAAAGCAGTGCGATGACACGCGCCGTGAACGCGGGCGGCGTGTTGCCATCGATCAGGCGCGTCCACTGCACCCGATGGAACGACTCCGGAACGTCGGTTCCGGCTTCCTTAGTCGCGTCCAAGCACACCGGCACGATGAATGCGCGGTCGCGGGCGATCATGTGGCTGCGCTGATCCGCAAGGTCCCACTCGAGGCGGAAGTAGCCCTCGTGCCGCGACGCGGTGTTCGCCGAAATGACCGGTATAAAGAGTATGCAGTCGCGGATCTCGCGCCGGATCCTCTGATCCCACACGTCCCCGCCACGCAGCTCGCTCTGGTCGAACC